>CAZUPF010000012.1:0-15727 GCA_964622035.1 uncultured Candidatus Saccharibacteria bacterium
GGGGAGGTCCGAACAAGCGGCGGGGGCGCAAGGGGCAGGATCTGATTCTCAAGGTGCCTTTGGGAACCGAGGTTTGGGAGGCTGGGGGTGGGGGGCGGCTCCTGGCCGATCTCTCCTCCCCTGGAGAGGTTTTCCTCGCCGCCTGTGGTGGTATGGGCGGGCGGGGCAATGCGGCGCTGCGGAGTTCTATTAGGACCCTGCCGAAAGTGGCGGAGGATGGCGCGCCGGGGGAGCAAAGGGCGCTTCGTCTAGAGCTCCGATTAATTGCTGATGTGGGGGTACTCGGCCTTCCAAACGCTGGTAAATCAACATTTCTTCGGGCGGTAACTTCCGCGCGCCCGAAGGTGGGGGACTACCCCTTTACTACCTTGGAGCCCAATTTAGGGGTGGTGGTATCTGCGGCAGGAGACTCTGCACAGCGGGTGGTTTTGGCGGATATTCCAGGGCTGGTTGAGGGGGCGGCTGAGGGGCGGGGCTTGGGAGATGAGTTTTTGCGTCACGTGGAGCGTACGAGGATTCTTTTGCACCTCATTGACCCGCTATCCGCGGCGCAGACTACTGGTTCTTCCTGTTCTGCGGAGGCCGCTTTGGCAGCATACCGGGTTATTCGCGGGGAGTTGGGGGATTACAGTCCCCAACTGCTTGTAAAACCAGAGATCGTGGTTATTAACAAGATTGATCTGGGGGAGGTGCAAGGTATTTGTGGTGACATTGGGCGAGTTTTTGCGGAGCAGGGGATTTCGCCGTTATTTATTTCTGCCCAGGAGGGGGAGGGATTAGACGAACTGTTGGCACGAGTGCTTCTTGCGCTTGACGAGTTGGTGGATACAGGGGAAGCACGAAAGCCCCCCCTGCCCGTTTTTGGTATTTCTCAGCTTAAAAATAGGCGGATGGTCTTTCGCCAAGCCTCGTAGCGTGGTAGAATAATTATCAGTTGGGGCTGTAGCTCAGCTGGTAGTCGCCTCTTCGGCGACCCGCCGGTGAGGCGGGAGCGTCTCTTAGGTATTTTGGGGTCGTAGCTCAATTGGCAGAGCGCCTCGGTCGCATCGAGGAGGTTAGGGGTTCAACTCCCCTCGACTCCACCATCCTCTTTATGAAAGAATATCGACCACAAGAAATCGAAGCCAAGTGGCAGAGAGAGTGGGAGACTGCTGACTTACACAGTACTCCGAAGCCCGCCGCCGGAAAATCTAAGCTCTATTGTTTAGATATGTTTCCTTACCCTTCGGGGGCTGGTTTACATGTTGGCCATGTGCGTATCTACACCGCATCTGATGTCCTGGCCCGCTATTTTAGAGCTAAAGGTTATTCGGTTTTGCACCCAATGGGTTGGGATGCTTTTGGTTTGCCAGCCGAGAATGATGCCATCCGTAATAAACAAAATCCTAACGAGCGGGTGCCTCGAAACATCGAAAACTTTAAACGGCAGATGAAAATGCTTGCTTTTTCCTACGATTGGGAGCGGGAGTTTGCTACTTGTGACGCGTCTTACTACAAGTGGACTCAGTGGTTGTTTTTGAAGCTTTATGAGAAGGGTTTGGCCTACCAAGCTAATGTGCCGATTAATTGGTGTCCTTCTTGTAAAACGGGCCTGGCTGACGAGGAGGCCGTTGGTGGGGTTTGCGATCGTTGTGGGGCGGTGGTGACCAAGAAAGATTTGAAACAGTGGCTACTGCGAATAACTGAGTATGCTGATCGGTTGCTTTTTAATCTGGATGGCGAGGAGCTTGACTGGCCGGAGGGTATTGTGAAGATGCAAAAGGATTGGATTGGGAGGAGCGAGGGAATTACTATTGATTACCCAGTTGTTGGAAGTGATCGGGTTATTTCGTGCTATAGCACAAGGCCGGACACTAATTTTGGGGCGACTTTTGTGGTTGTCGCGCCGGAACATTCCGAGGTACTGAGTTTGGTAGCCCCGGAGAATTTAGCCGCTGTTAAAGGGTACATCGAGAGTGCTAAGAGGAAATCGGAGCTGGAAAGAACCCAGTTAGAGAAAGGAAAAACGGGTGTTTTTACTGGTAACTACTGTCTTAACCAGCTAAGTGGTAAGAAGATGCCGATTTGGGTAGCCGACTTCGTGGTAGCGACCGCGGGAACGGGGATGGTAGTTGGGGTTCCAGCTCATGATCAGCGCGACTTCGACTTTGCTAAGAATTATGGTTTAGAGATAATTCCGGTTGTTAAACCTAAAGAGGGGGGATGGGACTACGGGAAGAGTGCTTTTGTTGGTATTGATGAGGCGGTTGTTTTTAACTCTGGATTTCTTGATGGGTTGCCTACTTTAGAAGCTAAGGAGAAAGTAATTGATTATTTGGTGGGTAAGGGGTGGGGGAAGCGGGCAGTGAATTACCATCTTCGCGACTGGATTTTCTCCCGTCAGCGCTACTGGGGTGAGCCCCTTCCTTTAATTCACTGCGAGAAGTGTGGGGTGGTTCCCGTTCCTTATGAGGATTTACCGGTGGAGCTGCCTTATCTAGAAAGTTACGCGCCGACCGGGACTGGGGAGTCGCCGTTGGTGCAAGCTGAGGAGTGGGTTAGTGTTGCGTGCCCTAAGTGCGCGGGTGTAGCCAAGCGGGAGACGGATACGATGCCAAATTGGGCCGGGTCTTGCTGGTATTTCCTACGATTTGCCAACTCTGGTAATTCAGAGCTACCTTTTTCCAAAGAAGCAATGAGGGAGTGGCTGCCGGTTGATTGGTATTTGGGTGGGGCTGAGCATGCTGTTTTACATCTTTTGTACGCTCGTTTTTGGGTTAAGGTTTTTTACGATCTTGGCCTTTTGGGTTTTGAGGAACCGTTTTTACGTCTTCGAAGTGTGGGGATGGTTTTGGCGGAGGATGGTCGTAAGATGAGCAAGTCTTGGCGTAATGTGATTAACCCCGACGATGTGGTTGAGGCTTGCGGCGCCGATTCTTTGAGGGTTTATGAGATGTTTATGGGGCCTTGGGGACAAGCACTGGCGTGGAGTACTCAGGGGGTTGGCGGTTGCCATCGGTTTCTGAGGCGTGTATGGAGTCTGGTAAGCGAGACATCGAGACGGCGAGATAGCGAAACAGCTAGCCAGCCGAAAGAAGAGTCAGCTTTAGAGCTCCGGAGGGACCTCCATCGCCTGATCAAAAAAGTTGGAGGAGATATTGAGGCGATGAAGTTCAACACCGCTATTGCGGCTTTTATGGCGTTTGTGAACAGTTGGGCGGCTAGCCAGCCCGCTTCGCAGCGAGGCGAGCCGGACAGCTTGTCAGCTGAAGATGTAGGGATTTTCTTGAGGTTGTTGGCACCATTTGCGCCGCATATTGCTGAAGAACTGTGGTGTGAGGTGCTGGGTAACGATTTTTCGATTCATCAGCAGTCTTGGCCGGAGTACGATCCGGGGTTGGTCGAGGAAAGTACGGTGACGATTGTTGTCCAGGTAGGTGGTAAAGTGCGAGGAAGTTTCGAGTCCGAGAAAGGTCTTTCTGAAAAAGAAGCCAAAGAGATCGCTAGTGGCCTCCCTACAGTAAAAAAGCACCTTGCTGGCAAAGAGGTAGTTAGAGTGGTATGGGTGCAAGATAGGTTGCTAAGCTTGGTCACCGGGGGTTAAGGCGTTTGGGTTTTGAAATCTGAGCATTGCGCCATGTCTAATAAGCCTGCCACTTTTAGTTCGCTGGCGGAGCAGAACTTCCGTCCTCTCGTGCTTCTTCTCTCCGGTCTGTTACTTTTCGGTTCGGGAATGCTTTTGGCTAAGTCTCGGCAGATACGGAATCCGCCGCCGATTAAATACGAAGTAGGGGCGCCCGCCGCTGATCCCTCTAAAGACGCGGAGATTTCGATCAAGGTAGATGTTTCGGGGGCGGTTAATACTCCCAAGGTTTGCGAGCTTGCTGCGGGTTCTCGGGTCGAGGATGCTCTTGACCAGGCGGGTGGTCTGTCGGCCGAAGCTGATCGGGATTGGGTTTCGGAGAGTTTGAACTTGGCAGCTAAACTCGCTGATGGGGATAAGCTTTATATTCCTAGAAGGGGGGAAGTGGTGGGGGTGGTCAGGGGTGCTTCGCTGGCGGAGGTTCCGCAGCTGACTGGTGGGGGGTCCTCCGTTGAGTATCGGGAACCTACAGTGGGGGGAAAGGTGGATATTAACACCGCAGTTAAAGCGGAATTGGAGAGTTTGCCCGGGATTGGGGCGGTTAAAGCCCAGGCGATTATCGACTACCGCGCACACAATCCGTTTAATAATATTGAAGAAATAATGGAGGTTAAGGGAATTGCGGGGGGGATCTTTGAGAAAATTAAAGATGCGATCGTGGTGCGGTGAGCTACTACCGAAAGATTTTCTTCAGTAGCGTCTCTTTATTTCTGCTCTCTCTGTGTTTTTACCGTTACCAAAGCCGGAAACCGGTTCTTCCCAAAGAAACTACTCGAGTGCTAATGGAGGGCGAGGTTTCCGCACCGCCGTATTTTAGGGCCCAGAGCCAGTATTTGGAGATACAACGGATCCGTGTTTTGGAGGCTTCTGACGGCGTGCGCTTGGACACCGTGCGAGTTCGCTTTCGGGCGACGCCGAGGTTTTCCTACGGGGACATACTGCGCATCGAGGGGGCAGTAACACCCTATGCGACGATGGGGTTTCCGGAGGTTGAGAAGGTGGGGCAGGGTGGGAACCTTTTTAGGAAGATACTTTTTAGGTTTCGGGGGCGTTTGGAAGGAATTGTTTGTCAGGCACTGCCGGAGCCGGAAGCCGGGCTCCTCTCTGGGATTCTTTTGGGCTCCAAACACGCCTTATCTTACGAGTGGGAAGAAGTCTATAAGAAGACTGGACTGATGCATGTAGTGGTGGCTTCTGGTTACAACATCACTGTGCTAGTCCGCATTTTGGGGAGTTTGTTTCGGCCTTTGGGAATGGTCGCCTCCTTTGTGGCGGCTGTTTTGGGGATCGTTGTGTTTACTCTTATGCTGGGGGCCGAACCGCCGGTCTTGCGAGCAGCTATAATGGGTGTTATTGCCCTTGGGGGTAAGGGGATAGGTCGCGAGCGGGATGTTTTGCGGGCGTTGTTGTTTTCGGTTGTGTTGATGATCCTCTTTGACCCCCTGATTGTTAATTCGCTCAGCTTCAAGCTTAGCTTGGCCGCTTCTCTGGGTTTAATTCTCCTGGCGACTCCGCTCCAAAAACTCTTCCCCTTCGGACTGTTGAGGTTTTTGAGGCTTGAGGATGACTTTTACCAAACTATTTCGGCGACCATTTTTGTTTTTCCGATCGTCTCTTATTATTTTAGCCGCGCCTCTCTCGGTTCTTTTTTAGTCAATACCTTGGTGCTTTGGGTAACTCCCCACTCGATGTTTTTTGGCTTTGTTACAATACTTGCTGGGCTATTTAGCACTCGGTTGTCTAGGTTGGTGGGAGGGATTACTTGGCTGTTGCTGCGGTTTTTCAATGTGGTGGCGGAGTTTTTTTCTAACCTTCCGCTGGTCTGGGAGGTTCGGGTCCCGTTTTTTGGTGTTTGTGTCTACTATCTAGTGCTGTTTGGCATATGTTGGTTTTTCCAGATGCGCTCGAAAAAAGAAGGAAGTCGCTGACTTTGGGTTTCTTGTCTTTGGCAGTGGCGCTTGTGTGGGTCGCTGTTTTCCAAGCTCCCGATCAACATCTCCACATTTGGGTTTTGGATGTCGGTCAGGGAGACGCTATTTTGATTCGGACGCCGACCAATCAAAAGATTCTGATTGATGGTGGTCCCAATGAATCGGTTCTGCCCCGCTTGGGCGAGGTCCTACCCTTTTGGGAGAGGGCGCTTGATTTGGTGGTTCTCTCTCATCCAGATGCTGATCATGTGACCGGTTTGGTTGGGGTGTTGAAAAACTACCAGGTGGGCCAACTTTTGGCAGGTAGCTACACTTGCGAGACCGCTATCTGCCGGGAGTTTGAGGCCCTTGTTGCGGAGAAGGGTATCCCTCGGTGGACAGCGCGCACTGGTGGTAAGGCTTCTCTGGGAGATTTGGAGATGAGGATTTACTGGCCTGGGGGGAGCTGTCACTTAAATCGTAACGACTGCTCGATTGTGGCGCTGCTAGACTTTTACGATTTTGAGGCTCTCTTTCCGGGCGATATCGAGGAGCGGGGGCAAAAAGCATTGGTCTTATCCGGTTTTGATATTCCCAGTACTGAATTGCTAAAGGTGCCCCATCACGGCGCTAACTGCCTTTGGGGACCTTTTTTGGAGGAGGTTAGTCCTGAAGTAGCGATAGTCTCGGTGGGAAGGAATTCCTACGGCCACCCGACCGCAGAAACCCTTGATAAGCTTCGGGAGATAGGTTCTAAGGTTTTTCGTACCGACGAGTGGGGTGTGGTAGAGATTATTTCTGATGGAAGAAGTTGGTGGGTACGGTGATCGCCCTGCGGTGATGGAATTAATCGCCCAATTGGGTATCGCGCTCAAAATAGTCGTTGAGCATGTTTTTTAGGACTCTTCTCCCGTAGCCTGATTTGAGGTACGTCTCAAATCGTTCGGCATCCGATCTCAAGGGTAGCGCGATGTAGCAGATAATTTTGTAGGGGCGATGCTGGTTAGTATAACGAGATTTACCGAGGTTGTGTTCCTTAAATCTTTTTTTGAGATTTGAGGTCGATCCAATGTAGAGCGACTTATCTTTCTGACTTTGGAGGACGTAAACGTAGTACATTTCGTGGCCACGTGATAAATTGCTCCGCAATTTAAACGTGGCTCATCACGCGAAATTCTCGCTTTGCTCGGATCAACGTGACAAGTCACGTTTATCCCGACATCTTGTCGGGATAGCACGTGATGGTCGGGATGGCCGGACTCGAACCGGCGGCCTCGGCGTCCCGAACGCCGCGCGCTACCAACTGCGCTACATCCCGAAGCCTTGGCGAAGGAGGGTGGCCACGTGATAAATTGCTCCGCAATTTAAACGTGGCTCATCGCGTTCAAATCGCAAAGCGATTTGTCACGCGATGGTGCCGGTGGAGGGACTCGAACCCCCAATCTTGTCCTTAGGAAGGACCTGCTCTATCCATTAAGCTACACCGGCAGCAACGCTATCCGCCTCGCCACTCATAATTATACTCTCATATTGTGGTAGAATCAACGCCAATGAGGGTCTCTGTTAAATTCGCTACCCAGGTAGTGGCCAATAGCTTGATTTTCGGGGGGGTGTTGCTGTTATCCTTAACTCTCTGGCCAGTGGTCTCCTCAGAGTTCTCGTATTGGTGGGGGACCCAGGGGTGGGGGAAGGGGACTATCGGGGAGTCGGCCACGCCGGGAAGTCTTTTTGGCGGTTTGGCTAGTGCGCCATCGCCGCTCCGAGTTGAGCCGAAGTCCCAGGATTTTGGGCTGGTTATTGAGAAGATTGGTGTTAACGCCCCAGTGGTTGAGGATGTTTCGGTGACAGATCCTCAGGTCTATACCGAGGCCTTGCGTCATGGCGTAGCCCATGCTCGGGGGACAGCCACACCCGGCGAAGTAGGCAATATCTACCTTTTCGCTCATTCCTCGCTTAATTTCTGGCAGTTGGGGGAGTACGCGACTGTTTTTAACCTCCTACGAAAACTTGAGGGGGGGGACAGGGTGGTTTTATTTTATGAGGGGGAGCGTTTTGACTTTATTGTGGAGTCCAAAAATATAGTTTCAAGATTTGACTTGGCACCCCTCCTCGCGGAAACAAAGAGGCAATTGCTGACCTTGCAGACATGCCACCCACCAGGGACAACCCTCAATCGGTTAGTAGTTACTGCCTCGCGGCAGGGCGGCAAGTGAGCGGTTATTGTTGCAGGCTAATGGCGTAGAGTTCTGGCGCCCCAGCTTGTTTGAAGGAGGCCAGAATGATCAGGTTTTTACCGTCTGGGGTTGGGGCAACATAGGGTAGCGCCGTCTTGCCGCTGTAGACTTCCTTCTTGTTTTTCCCGTCGATCTCGATCAGGCTAATTGTTCCCTGCTCTTGAATAATCAGGTGGTCACTGGTCGCATGCCACGAGACCACCACCTTACTATCCGCCTTTACCCTCAGGGATGTGTACTGAGCCTGTTTTCCAGTTCCAATGGGAGTCCGGCCGTTATACACGCGGTATTCTTCGTAATCACCGCTTGTAGTGGTGTAGAGAAACCTCTTCCTGTCCGGGGACCAAAGAGTAGTGGGTAGTAGTGCCGTTTCTTTAAGTTCTTCTGGGAGAGTGATGCTTCTTGCCCACTTAGCCTTCTGGTCTAGTAGTTCTTCGTCCCATGTGGTGAGGATTGGTTGGGCCGATGATGTTGTTTGCGGGGTGGCCCCGTTGCCCAATTTTAGAAGAATATAGCCTCGTTTATTTAGGGTTGCAAGAAGGGCATCTTCTTTCGGTGGCCAGTGGAGGTTCTCTGCGAGGGAGAACGCGTATTTTTCTGTGTCCTCGGCTATGGGGCGGGGATTCTCTTGGACTAAACCTAAGATGGGGGGCGGTGAAAGATTCAGGATCCAAAGTCCAGGGGAGACCCCTCCTCGCGTGGTATAGGCAATACGGCGGTTGCTTGGGGACGGCACCATTAAGCTGATTCCCGTGTGGGTGAGGGGTGTTAGTTGGGGCGATTTGGGAATTAGTAGCGCGCTTACCTCCGTAACCAGCTCGGGAAGCACGGGGACGTCTTTTTCCCACGCCGAGAAACCCTCCTTTTCGATTTTTAGATGGTAGTCTCGAGGGGGGAGGGGGATTGTGGCCGCGGTGGCTTCGATTAGCTCCCCATCGAGGAAAATTTTAGCCTCGTCAGGGACCGATTCGACGAGCAGCATTCCCGTTTTTTGGACCTTTTTTTGGGAAAGGTTGATTTTGTAACCTCGAGCAACAAAGATAGTTAGGACTGTGGCCAGAGCTAAGCCCGCCCCAATAGAAAAAAATATAGTAGTTTGCCTTTTAACCATAGGTTTATTTTAGCAATTTACGGTTCTTTCTTCAACTGCGGTGTGTTAGACTTGTGAGGCTGATGTTTTCCAAGAAGATTGCTATTGATCTAGGAACAGCCAACTCGCTCGTTTACGAGGTTGGTAGGGGGATAGTCCTCAACGAGCCTACTGTAGTTGCGGTTACCGTAGACGGGGGTAAAGTAGTTGCGGTGGGGGATTCAGCCAAGGAGATGTTAGGGCGGACTCCTGCGGATATTAAGGCGAGCTGCCCCATGCGGGATGGCGTTATTGCTGACTATGCGGTGACGGAAGCCCTGCTAAAATATTTTATCGACGAGGTATGTGGGTCGTCGCGACTGGTGCGTCCAGAGGTGATGGTCTCTGTCCCTGCTGGTGTCACTTCGGTGGAGTCGCGGGCGGTTCTTGATGCCACTGTAGCTGCGGGCGCTCGGTATGCCTACCTCATTCCAGAACCGCTGGCGGCGGCTATTGGGGCTGGGATTCCAATCTCGGCACCCTTTGGAAATATGATTGTTAATTTGGGGGGTGGGGCGACAGAAGTAGCGGTTATTTCCTTGGGTGGGATCGTTGTTCAGGGCAGTGTGCGGGTGGCAGGGAACAGGATTGATGGGGCGATTGCAGAACATCTCCGGCGGGAACACAGTATAACTGTGGGGGATCAGACGGCGGAGGCGGTTAAGATCGAGCTAGGCTCAGCGATTCCTCTGGAGGAGGAGATACGGAAGGAGGTCAAGGGTCGGGATAGTGTATCTGGGCTACCTAAGGTGGTGGAGATCGGCTCTCACGAGGTTACTGACGCTATCGGGAGGCCACTCTCTGAGATAGTCTCTACCATCCGCGTGGTTTTGGAGAGAACCCCTCCCGAACTGGCGAGTGATGTGATTGACCGGGGAATGGTTCTCTCTGGGGGTACATCTCTTCTGCGGAACTTGAGTAAGTTGCTTACTCAGAAGACGGGAGTGCCAGTGCATACTGCGGACGACCCCCTCCTTTGCGTTATCCGGGGTTGTGGTGAGATAATCAAGAACCTTGATGTCTTTAAGAAAAACTTGATTGCTCGGCGGTAGTCTGAAGGTGGTTTGATGAGAATCGGTTTTGATGCTAGTCGTATTACAACTCCTCAGCGTACGGGGACTGAGAATTACTCTTTCTACTTAGCTCGGGCTTTGGCAGAAGTGGATAAAAGTAATGAGTATATCCTCTATTTTAGGGATCGGCTGGGTAGTGAGAGTTTTGCGGAGATCAGCTTGGGCAACCCCGCGTTTAGGCCCCGGGCGCTTCCCTGGCCGCGCCTTTGGACTCAGGGTAGGCTGGCTTGGGAGTGTCTCCAACACCCCCCGGACATCCTTTTCATTCCGGCCCACACCGTTCCGGTCATCAGGCGCCCCTCCTTGCGGACAGTGGTTACCATCCACGACTTGGGATTTGAGTACCTTCCCGAGTACCACCAGTTTCCCCAGAAGCTCTACCTCGATAAAATGACAAAATACGCCGCCCGTTGTGCGAGTCGTCTGATCGCGGTTTCTAAGGCGACGAAGGCCGACCTGATTAGGCAGTTTAATGTTCCGGAACGCAAGATTACTGTTGTTTATGAGGGGGTAGATAGGGAAAAGTTCAACATTAAAAATTCAAAAGCCAAAATTGACCAGGTTAGGAGGAAATATAATATCCGTGATAGGTATGTTCTCTTTGTGGGCACGGTCCAGCCCCGTAAAAACCTCCGGCGGTTAATCGAGGCTTTTTCTAGGATTGCGGATCGGACACTTGGGCTAGTTATTGCTGGTCGGCCAGGGTGGATGTTTGATGATATCTACTCCGCCCCTCGTGATTTCGGGGTGGCGGATCGCGTCCTTTTTCTGGGCCATGTTCCGGAGAGAGACCTCCCCCCTCTTTACGGGGGAGCGGTTTGCCTCTGCCTGCCAAGTCTTTATGAGGGTTTTGGGTTGCCGATTCTGGAGGCGATGGCCTCCGGAGTTCCGGTGGTTACCGCAAACGTGTCCAGTCTTCCCGAGGTTGGTGGGGAGGCTGCGGTCTATGTTGATCCTTATGATGTTGGTAGTATTGCTTGTGGTTTGGGGGAAATTCTCGGGAGCTACGGCACCCCGCTCTATGAGGGGTGGGTGCGTAGAGGTTTTGACCAGGTAGCGAAATTTACTTGGGAGAGGTGTGCCCGGGAGACATTACAGGTGTTTAATGCCGTGGCGGGTACATAATGGAGATTTTGGGGGTTCAAATTGGCCGGGTAACCGCAGACGAAGCTACCTCTTTGGTGGTGGGAATGGTAGGCGATGGCCGGCGGCACTACATCGTTACGCCTAATCCCGAGTTCCTCGTTCTGGCGCATCGGGATCGGGAGTTTAAAAAGGTTTTGAACGGGGCCGATTTGGCCGTACCTGACGGGGTTGGCCTTTCTTGGGCCTCGCTTTTTTTGGATGGGCGGTGGGTGAGCAGGATTACGGGGGTGGGGTTCTTGCTGGGGTTGTGCGCACAAGCTAAAGCGCGCCGCTGGAAGGTTTTCCTCCTCGGTGCGGCTCCGGGTGTAGCAGAGAAGACCGCCGAAGTGCTAGTGAACAGATACCCTGGTTTGCAGATAGTGGGGACCTACTGTGGGGAGGGCTCTCCGGTGTTTGATCAGCAGACGCGGGAAGCTATTAAGGAGCGGGTCGCCGGTGCCCACATTGACTTGTTGTTTGTGGCCTACGGCCACGGTAAGCAGGAGCGGTGGATTGCGCGGAACTTATCCCATCTTCCGGTTTCCGTTGCCGTAGGGGTTGGGGGGGCTTTTGATTTTATCTCGGGCCGAGTGCGGCGGGCTCCTCGGTGGTGGCGGTGGCTGGGTCTAGAGTGGCTCTGGCGTTTTTTTGCCGAGCCGTGGAGAGCGGGGAGAGTCTTTAACGCCGTAGTGGTTTTTCCGCTGCTGGTACTTAGAGAGCGGCTGGTCCGCTGGTTAAATAAAAAACCCCGGAAGTGATTCCGAGCTTCTCTGCTTCGAAACCACCACCGGGGTGGGTTTACCTTGCGCGTCTGCCCCCTTTATTTTTAGTTATGAATCTGGGGAGATATTTTTATTTTAAAGTGCTCCTGTGCGCCTGCCTCCGATAGCTTTGCCGTGACCTCATTGTAGCCCAGCAGGTATGTTTGTCAAGGAGTTGGCTTTAGGGTACAATGGACCATACATCCTCTTATGAGTGCTAAGGTGTTGAACCACATTCAGCGGGCCCTGTTCCCACGGGAAGGAGACGACTTGCGAGTTTTGATGGTCGCTCCGGAGTGTACCCCCTACGCCAATGTTGGCGGCTTCTCCCGGGTTTTGGGTTACCTTTCTAGAGAACTCCTAGGTTTGGGGGTGGATGTGCGTATTTTTATGCCCAAGTTTGGCCAGATTGACGAGGGGCAGTACCATATGGAGGTAGTTTTTGAGGGTTTGGAGGTGCCGACGGGGGCTGACGGTGGGGAAGGCGAGCCACTCATTTGCAATGTCAAACAGCACCAAATCCCTGGCGGAGCCATTGTTTATTTTCTGGAGAATATGGAGTACTACGAGAAGCGGGCCAATGTGTACGGCTACTCTGACGACCCCCTGCGGTGGGCTCTTCTTTCTCGGGGTGCTTTGGAGTTTTTACGCCACAGCGACTGGATTCCCCATGTTGTTCACTGTAACGACTGGGAGACGGGACATATTCCCAATTACCTTCGTACGGTGTACAAAAACGATCCCGACCTTTTGTCAGTCGCCTCGCTGTTTACGATGCACAATCTTCAGTACCAAGGGGTGTTTGACCATCGGGACACTAGCGAGATAGACTCCGATGACGGTAGGAGCGAAATAGCGCCCCTTTTTTCCAAGCGGTTAACGAAGCAGAATTTTATGAAGCGGGGGATCCTGTATGCGGATGTTATTAATGCTGTTTCGGAAACATACGCCAAGGAAATCTTGACCCCGGAGTTTGGTGAGGGCCTTGACCGCCTGCTTTTGGAGGTGCGCAGCAAGCTCTTTGGGGTTGTTAACGGCATTGATTACGACGAGTTTAATCCTCGGACGGATAAGCTAATTCCTCAGAACTACGATGTGGAGTCTTTCGGAAAGAGGGTTAAGAACAAGCTGGCCCTTCAGAAGGAGTTTAGTCTTCCTCAGGGAGAGGACATCTTCGTGATGGGGTTTGTTGGCCGGATCACTGAGCAGAAAGGGCTCAGTCTGGTTGGGGAGGTTCTTCGGCCCCTTCTTAAAGATTTTAAGGCGCAGTTCGTTATTATTGGTGATGGTGACCGGAAGTACAAAGATGTTTTCAAGCAGCTCAAGGAGGAGTACCCGGAGAAAGTTGGTCTGCATTTAATGTCTAACTTCACCCTTCCGAGGTTGATTTTCTCCGGTTCTGATGTGCTTCTTCACCCTTCCAAGTTCGAGCCCTGTGGGATTACTCAGCTGGAGGCGATGCGTTACGGATCCGTCCCTATAGTTCGTGCGGTTGGTGGCTTGGCGGATACCGTCGTGAGCTTCGACTCCCAGACGGGGGAGGGAACGGGCTTCACCTTTCGCGGCTTTGACAAGTGGGAATTGTTCGCGCAAATTGTCCGCGCTTATGAGAACTTCCACCACCCGGCTGTCTGGAAAAAGCTGGCGAGGCAGTCAATGAGGGCTGATTTTTCTTGGGCGGCAAGTGCCAAGCGGTATGTCGAGCTGTACCACAAAGCGCTGCACTTCCGTCACCAGGACTTAGTTGCCCAGGGGATAGTTCCTACAGGTGGGGGAAGCTGAGAATCTTATGTATTGGGTAAACTTTCTCCATTTCTATCAACCACCCACGCAGAAGAGGCATTGGGTTGATCGGATAACCGCCGAATCGTACCGGCGGCTAATTGATGGGTTTTTGAGTCACCCGCAGGCCAGAGTTACTCTCAATATCAATGCGGTTTTGCTTGAGTTTTGGGATGAATATGGTCATCACGATGTGCTGGCGGGTTTACGTACGCTTCTTGAGCGGGGCCAGATAGAGCTCACCGGCTCTGCGAAATACCACCCCCTGCTTCCTAAGCTTCCCGTGGAAGAAATTGTTCGTCAGGTGCGGCTGAACGACGAGTCTAGTCGTAAGTACTTGGGGGATCTTTACCGTCCGCGAGGGTTCTTTCCCCCAGAAATGGCCTACGATCGCAAGGTGGCCAAGGTTGCCGCGGATTTGGGATATGAGTGGATTATTGCTGAAGAGTTATCCCTCAACCACACCTTCGGATCGGTGGATTACTCGAAGATTTACGAGGTTGCCGGGGCTCGTGTCCGTCGTGATGAGGCGGAACCAGGGTCTGGCGGTGGGGACCTTCTTAAGGTATTTTTCCGCGACCGTGGCTTTAGTTACAAGATACTCTCTGGCCAGCTGGGCACCCCCGCGCTCTTCCTGGATGCTTTGGGGGACCGCGTCTCTCGGAGGGAATATCTTCTGACGGCGATGGATGGTGAGACCTTTGGGCATCATCGGCCGGGGATGGATGCGCTGTTGATGGGGCTGTTCGAGACAACCGGACTAGAGGCGGTGCTTGTTTCGGAATTGGCGGATCTTTTTGAGGCCAGAGAGGTGGTGGAGACACTCCCGGCTACTTGGGCACTGATGGGCCATGATTTGGGGAGGGGTGCCTACCTCGCGCGTTGGGAAGATTCGGAGAATGAGGTGCACCAGATGCAGTGGGAACTAACTGAGCTAGCCATCAGATCGATTCAAGATTCAAGATTCAAGATTCAAGATTCGGAGTTGGGGGAGGGGAAACTCTCGCCCGAACAAGAGCGGTGGCTGGAAGCGAGACACCTCCTCGATAAAGCTCTGCACAGTGATCAGTATTGGTGGGCATCGGCCAAGCCTTGGTGGAGTTTGGAGATGATTGAGCGGGGGGCCAAAGAGCTGCGCGATGTGGTTCTTGGTGTTCCAGGTGTCCCAGAGAAGGAGAGGGAGAGGTCCCAGAGTCTATACATTAAGATAATCACGCTGGGGTTTGACTGGCAGCGTGAGGGTAGGGTTGAGGAATTAGCTCGGGATGAGGATGAGGCGGTGCGGATGCGGACTGACGAAGGGCTGCCCAACCTTCCCCCCGAGGAAGTCGAGAAGATGATTGCGGTAATAAGGAAGGAGATGGGCGAGGTTGCCAAAAATCAGGAATTCGAGCGGGCGGCACAGTTGCGGGATCGAATCAAGGAGCTAGAAGGATACAAGAACGATGGCTAACCCACTACCGTCGGAGGTAAGTGAGCTTCTTCGGAAGCGAAATCTCGAACTTGTCGAGGTTCTTCAGCGCCCGGATACTGCTCGGCGGCGCTTTTTTACGCTGCAAGTTCGCCCCTCTGGTACCCGTGTTTCTCTGAAACAAAAAAGAGATTTGATTATGAAGATTTTTGGGAGAGGGGACGCTCCGGTG
Source organism: uncultured Candidatus Saccharibacteria bacterium (assembly GCA_964622035.1). Lineage (GTDB taxonomy): Bacteria > Patescibacteriota > WWE3 > JAUXAW01 > JAYEID01 > CAZUPF01. Next base: position 15,280 of record CAZUPF010000012.1, read on the forward strand.
CTGACTTCCTTTGCGAGGGAGGTTGGCTTTTTGCGGCTGGTGCGGGACGAAGACCACGCGGTATCTTCCTGGACTCCCCAGTTTCTTGAAGAGGGGAGCGATCCCCAGCCCTGGTATTTGCGGGAGTGCGCGGAGGGCGAGTTTCTGGGTGATATCTGCTTTGATTTCGGGATAAAGGAGGATTTTCTGACGACGGGGTTTAGGCGGGAGTTTTTGGGTTTTTTGGTAGCACTGCACTTGTTTAGCAAGACGGTCGAGGGGACGAAAGTGCACCGCTCGCTGACCAGGCACGACTTCCGTTGGTATGAGGATGATCGCAACTTCTACCGTCAACACATTGAGGCGGTGTCCCAAGGGGAGCTTAGCAAGATAGGCGAAATACTTAGGGTTAGGGAGGGCCTCTTAGGCTCGGAGGCGAATGTTTTTGTCCACGGGGACCTGTACCTTA
>CAZUPF010000013.1:0-15355 GCA_964622035.1 uncultured Candidatus Saccharibacteria bacterium
CGTTAGCTTCGACACTCACACCCGACAAGTCGGGGGCGAATATCTAGTATCCATCGTTTAGGGCGTGGACTACACGGGTATCTAATCCGTTTCGCTACCCACGCTTTCGTGCCTCAGCGTCAGATTGAGCCCAGAAAGCTGCCTTCGCCTTCGGTGTTCTCCCGGGGATCATTGGATTTCACCCCTCCTCCCGGAATTCCGCTTTCCTCTGCTCACCTCCATTCCCCAAGTATTTCGAGCAATTCCTCCGTTGAGCAGAGGGATTTCACTCGAAACTTTAGGGAACGCCTACGCACTCTTTACGCCCAATAATACCGGGCAACGCTCGCCACCTACGTTTGACCGCTGCTGCTGGCACGTAGTTTGCCGTGGCTATTTAATAGAGGTTTACAACCCTAAGGCCTTCATCCCTCACGCGGTGTCGCTGCGTCAGACTTTCGTCCATTGCGCAAGATTCCCGATTGCTGCCTCCCGTAGGAGTATGGGCCGTTCTCAGTCCCATTGTGGGGGGCCGCGCTCTCGCGCCCCCTACCCGTCATCGCCTTGGTAGGCCATTACCCCACCAACAAGCTGATAGGACGCGGGCCGATCTCCGACCGATAAATCTTTATTCCGATAAATCGGAAACTATCGGGTATTACCCTCGCTTTCGCGAGGTTATTCCCGAGTCGGAGGCACGTTCCCACGCGTTACTCACCCGTCCGCCATGCACGACCCGAAGGTCGGCATTCGACTTGCATACCTTAAGCACACCGCCAGCGTTCGCCCTGAGCCAGGATCAAACTCTTAAAATTGGATTCCTTCCACTTTTCGATTGTCAAAGTGCGAACCAGTGGGCCTTGCGGGGGCTCATTAAAAAAGCCCCCCAGGAACGGGGGACCTTGATGTCCCGCAGCGGAAATCTATAAAAAGTACTTCCTACCCACCGTCCATTCTGGGATCAGCATAACAAGCTGGATAAGCACTGTCAAGCGCTAGAGCTGTAATTACCCCTCCCCCAAGAACCTCATCTCCCTCATAAAAAACCGCACTCTGGCCAGGAGTAACCGCCCTCGTCGGCTCGTCCAAGACAACCCGCGCCCGCCCCCCTTGAAGAACCCCCACTGTCGCCGGAAGCAACTTACCTTGGTGCCGAATTCGAATAGAACAAGATAGTTGATAGTTAACCCGTCTCGCCGAGGGCGAGCCGAGGCGGATAGTTGACAGCTGAGAGCGAGGAGAGATCCAGTTCAAATCCCTGACCACGAATCCTTTGACTTCCGATTCCGCGCCCCTACCAACAATTAAAGTATTGTTTTCCTTATCAATCCCCACCACATAGAGGGGAATACCCTGGTAACCATCAAGCTCAAAGCCTCGCCGCTGGCCATAGGTATAGAGAGGAAGGCCCTGGTGCCGGCCAATTACCTCTCCTTTAACATTAAGAACCGAACCCGGTTCAATCTCCTTTGGAAGGTGACGACGGAGAAACTCTTCCAAGGAATCTGAGACAAAACAAATCTCGAAACTCTCCGGACGCCTAGCGACAGGGAGACCCCTCTCCTCAGCAACCTCCCGCACCCGCTCTTTGGTCAAATCCCCCACTGGAAAGGCAACCCGCGCCAACTGCCCCTGGGCCAGCTGCCAAAGGAAGTAAGACTGGTCCTTCCCCTCATCCACCGCCCTTAGGAGGCGGGTGCGATTTGGGGGTTCCCGCCGCAGACGGGAATAGTGTCCTGTGGCCAAATGATCACAGCCCAAATTGCTAGCGTAATCCAGCAACTGGCCAAACTTAATAACTTTGTTACAAACCACGCAGGGGTTCGGCGTCCGCCCGGCGCAGTATTCGGCCAGGAAGTAGTCGATTACCCCCCTCCTAAACTCCTCACGAAGATCAACAACATCCAGCGGAATCCCCAAGCAGTCAGCCACCTGCCGCGCCTCCTCCTGACCCACCACCCCCTCCAAATGCTTCATGAACAAACCCCGCACCTCGTAGCCGTCTTCAACTAGCAGTGCGGCCGCCACCCCTGAATCTACCCCCCCACTCATCGCCACGGCAATCTTCGAACCACTCGGAATGTTCCTCACAATAAGCATATTCTAACATTAACAACTTTGCAGGCAGGAGGTTTGGGCGTACAGGGGTTTGCGCCGTAGGCGCTACTGGCACTCCTCGGGGTGTTCCTCGCAGTAACGGTATCGCTCTTCAAGCTCCTCCTCAGAAGCGCCCTCGTCGTACTCCGGACCCTCAAAATCATTCCCGTATTCGCCGTCAGGTCCCCCTTCTGGGAAACTCCTCCCACCCTCCTCCTCCTCCCCCGTCGGCGGGCCCCCTTCCCAATACCCTCCCTCATCCTTCCCCTGACACTCTTCGGGATGCTCCCGGCAATACTCTTCGTCCCCACGCCGGCATTCCTCATCATTCGGATGCTCTTCGCAATATTTCTCACACTCCTCCGGAGTTTCACATCCTCCAGAACCACCGGGGCCACCGTCACGCGGCCCACCGTCCTCCATCATCTGCCGACACTCTTCGTCATCAGGATTATTCTTGCAATACTCCTCCATCTCACGCATCCCTTCTTGACACTCCTTGTCGTCCGGATGTTCGCGACAGTACATCTCACATTCCTCGGGCGTTCCGCATCCCCCAGGACCGGCCCGACCCTCATCCTCCATTCCATGCTCCTCAGCCCACGCCATGCAAATCTGCCGATTTTCCGGCGTATCACAAAAGGCCTCGCACTCCTCATGGCTCGTACAACCCCCCGGCCCGTCAACCTCAACTACTAGCCCGTGCGCCTTAGCAAACGAATCGCAGACCTCCATATTCTCCCTCCGAGCACAGTACTCCTCACACTCATCCGGACCGGCGCAGTTACCCAATTCCGCGATGGGGAAGGAAATGCCCAAAGCCGCCCCACGCTCCTGCGCCTCCTCCCCAGAGGTCCCCCGCTGGCCAACCCCTATTTTTCTCGCGTACTCCGCGCAAGCCCCGCGATTCTCTTCCCGCGAGCAGTAGGCGCGACACTCCGCCACCGAGGCACAGCCGCCTAACTCCGCCACCGGGAAAGTGGCTGCCGGGGAGGCCCCACCAGACTCCTCCGCAGCAACCAGGCCGTTAGTCCGCGCAAACTCAGTACAAGCGACCCGGGTCTCCTCGGCGTCACAGTAAACCTTGCACCCCTCCTTCGAAGTGCAATTACCTAGCTCAGCAATAGGATAAATCACCTGCGCCGCCAAAACCTCACCCCCGAGGAAACCCCTCTCCTGCCCATAACTAGCACACTTCGCGTGGTTAATCTCCCAATGGCAGTAAGCGGCACAATCCGCCGCGGACCGGCAACCGCCCAATTCAGAAACAGGGTAAGTGATGCTAACTGAGGCTAAGGCTACGGCGATAAGTAGGTTGAGCATTGGGGAAAATCAGAGATTCTCAAAAGGATTAACGTACTCTTCCTCTTCCATCCCCTCAAAGGGATTTGTGTACTCCTCTGCTTCTGACGAAGCTGCCCCCTCCTTGGAAAAGGGATTCGTATACTCAGTAGTCGACCCCCCAAGGCCAAAAACCTTGGCAACATAGTTACCCACCCCGGGAATATAGGACGTACCCACCCACAACACCGCGAGGGTGAGAACTACACCGAGGAGAAAACCGAGTAACCCAACGAGGAGTGAGGGACAACCACGAGAGGCATTTTCTGCAGCAACCGAGTCGGTTGCCTGAGCTTCTTCCTGAGCAGGCATGGTAACAACTCGAGCTTAGCAAACCGTCCGCCCTGGGTCAAGTGCCCTTACTGTTCCCAGCTAATGGCGCTAACAGGACAAGAGCCGCTCGCCTCCTGAACTGTTTTCACCGTGTCGCTGGGTTGGTTCTTAATCCTAGCTTTGCCATTCTCCCCAAGCTCGAAAGTTCCCCTAGCAATTGTCGTACACAATCCGCAGCCGTTACACAAATCTTCATTGACAACGGGCAATCCTCCGCCCCCCGAGTCCTCAGGGCCGTCCGTGGCCTGACTACCAAGGTACCGGTAAACCGACTGGGCAGCGATGGCCCCCTCGGCACAGGCGGTAACAATCTGCTTCATGCTGTTTGAACCGGTGGTAATATCCCCCGCCGCAAAAATTCCCGCCACACTAGTGCTCATATCCTCGCTAACCACCACATACCCCACGTCATCCAACTTCAGACCCAGACCCTCCGCCAGGGACCGATCAGGAATGTAGCCAATCTCAATAAACACCCCATCCACCGCTAGCATGTTCTCACCCTGAAAGGGGTGCTCCAAGATAGCCCCAGTAACAAAGTCTTCTCCGTCTATCTGAGTAACACTATTACTCAGTACAAACTCTATTTTCGGGTGGGCCTGAGCCCGTACCACAAAATCTGGTTTGGCTCTAAACTCGTCGCGGCGATGAATAAGATATATTTTCTCGGCGTGCTCGGCCAGCTCCAAAGCGCCATCGAGAGCACTGTCCCCTCCCCCAATCATCGCCACCGTCTTACCCTTGTAGAGGGGAGCATCACAGAGCGCGCAGTAAGAGACCCCCTTACCAATAAGCCGCTCCTCACCGGGCACTCCCAGCTTCCGCGGCGCAACGCCAACCGCCAAAATAACGCTCCGGGCCTCGTGGGACTCTCCGTTGGTCGCCACCGCAAACCCCCCACCCCGCTGCTTTACACTAACCACCTTTCCACGAGCAATCCCCGCTCCGAGAGATTCTACCTGAGCCACCATCTGCCGGGTCAGCTCCGCCCCATCAATACGCGAGAAGCCGGGGTAGTTCTCGATCCGTCCCGACTCAGCTACCTGCCCTCCCGGGGAGCTGCCAATTACCAGAGTATTTAAAGTGTAACGAGCCGCGTAAATTGCTGCCGTCAGTCCTGCCGGTCCGGTACCAACGATAATTAAATCGTACATAATTAGAATATTAGCACACCGGTAAACTGCTACTGCTCCAGCAATCTGCGCACCGAAGCCCATTTATGGCGAACTACCGAGGGGAAGCTGTGGTGCTCCGCAAACCAAGCTCGCAAAAACCGCTGCGTCTTCGGATCAGAAGGGTATCCCGAGCCAAAATCCCCGTATTCCTCACGCAACACGCCGATAATTCGGTCGCGTTCAACCTTAGCCAAAATTGAGGCGGCCGAAACGACAGGGTATTTTTCATCAGCGTGGTTCTCCCCCACCAAGCTAACTCCAGCAGGCACTTTCCCCCGCACCGCCCCCACAAAATTCCCCACCCCACCTGGATGGGTGGGCACATCAAAAAAAGCCTTTTCGGGCAGGAATTTTAGAATGAGGAAGATAATTTCTTCCAAGTCAAGCAGGTTTAAACTAGTTTCATCTATCTGCGCCGGGGCGATCAGGCGCAACTCGTAGCCCGAAGCGATCTCGCCTATCTGTGGAGCCAGCTCCTCACGCCGTTTGGGCGAAAGCTTTTTCGAATCCTTAACCCCCAAACTCCCCAACGCCTGCCAACCGCGCTCATCGACCACCACTCCCCCCACGACCATCGGCCCAATGACACATCCCCGCCCAGCTTCGTCAATTCCAAGGCTCCTCATCACACTCCGATTGTACACCCAGAAACTTGCCTGATATAATAATCGCACCATGAAAATCAAAGAATGGGTTGCTGAGAATATTGTCTACCGATTCTTCGGCTGCTTCTACAACAAAAACAACCAGCCTCTTTTCGACTTTATCGCCACCAAGATTCCGACCGAGTTCCAAGGCAAAGAAATCTCGGACCTAGGGTGCGGCGACGGATCGAATACGGCGCGTATCGAAGAAATCTTTAAGCCCAAAGGCATTATTGGGTACGACCACAACGATCATTGTCTCCGACGGGCGCAGGCGGTGGGGCTAAAAGTAAGAAAGCTAGATCTAAACCAGGAGGTGCCCCAAGGCGAGATGGCCACGTTCACCTTCTCCCTTCACCACGCCACGGACAAGGAGAAGGTTCTTCGACAGGCGGCCCACAACTTTGAATACCTCTTCCTTTGCGAGCCGGTGAGAGACCTTTACCACGCCCTGGTCGACGCCGGGAAAACCCTTCCCAAAAAGGAGTGGGTGGGAGTGTTCGACAGAGCCCTTGGCCATTACACCCTGTACCAGTATAAAAGCAGTCTCATTGTTTTTTACAAAAAAGCGCCCCACCAGCCGAAAGCTAAAAAGCCCTAGCTAAGAAGGTTTATCACATCTTCCCGAGTTTTTGGCCGGCCTTCGGAGCCCAGAAGCCACAAAGCCTTATCAAAAACTAACCAACTTACCCCCGCCTCCCGACAGGCCGTGCTCCAAAGATCTTTTACCTCCGCAATATTTCTACCCGACACCTCATCAGAGTCGTTAAACCCCAAGAGATGGGCAATACGCACATCGTGGACGTCGACTGGCGGCAGGAGATCTTCGACATCAGAATACCGGTAGTCAAAAGTGTTAACCATCGTCCGGACGAAGAAGTTACCAATCTTCGGGCCGAACCCGCGAAAGGTCTGAACCGATTGCAGAGCCTCCTTAGCACCCCCCACCCCTTCAAATATCCGGCGAGGGTCCCCACCAAAGTTAGCCAGTAGCCCCCGTGAATTAGCTTTATATCTTCTAACCGCTTCGTTGATGTAACGCGGCTTCAAATAATTACCGAGCGACCCTCTTAGCTCGTCATCTGGGAGGTTAACCACATAAACCGGATCGAAGAAGCCGGGGTTGGCGGCGAAAAGCTCCCTCGCCCCCTCATACAGCCGCTGCGACTTAGTAGCGTAGTCGAGCTGAATTACGTAGAAGAGGAATAGCGCTTTCTGCAGATCGGTGGCCTGGGGAGGAACCAAGTCTTCCGCATTAACCTTATTGGCAAAAACACCCCTACCGCTTCGGTAAGCTTTGACAACGACTTTCACAAACTCTGGAGGTTCCACTAGCAGATTATAGCAGCGGGAGGGTGATTACCGAAGATCATCAAGACCAGGAAGTTCCTCGGGGCGGTAGCCCCCAGGAGAACGCGGCTTAGCACCTTCAAGCCAGCGCTGTTCTCCAACCTCGTCCACGAAACTCTGCACCCGAGCGATAGTTCCGTCAGTCAGACGCACCTTGTGACCGCGAGAATGGACACGCGCCTTAGTAAGCACATCCTTAACCACCCCGGTGGTAAGTTCTCCGGTGGTGTAGTGCATTTTTTGGATGGCATTGACCCGATCACCGTGTTTGGGGTAGCGCTGTCTCATCCGGAGAGTTTTTCCTTGATCTCGTTCGCAGTTAAAAGCCCCACTTGCGATCCAACTTTAGAAATCACCGATGCCGCGTTGGCATTACCCCACTGCAGGCACTCCGCCAAACCCTTACCCTGGGTATAAGCCGCCAAAAAAGCGGCCGAGAAGCTGTCCCCAGCTCCCGTCATCTCAGTTAGCTTCGTCGACACCGCAGGAGCGTGACTAAACACCTCACCGTCAAAAGCGTAAGCGCCGTTAGCCCCATCGGTGATCACTACTACCTCGGGGCCCAGGGATTGCAACTTGGCCGCCAGCTCGCCGATCTGCCCCCCACGGCCCGCCTCATCAAATTTGACAAAGCCCGCACCGGCCATCTCCCCCGCCTCCTCACTGTTCAGAAGCAGAACCGTACTTTTTTCTAAAACTGGGCCATTTTTGGCCGCCCCGGCGGCAATCTCGTGCATTCCAGGATTATACGACAGCTTGGCCCCCACCCGCCCAACATATTCCAACACCTCTTGGTGCAGACCCTGAAAATCCTCCCCCGCCGAGGTTAAGTAAACCCACCTAGTCTTGGGAGGCTCGGTCGGCAGGGAATACTTTCGGGGGAAATGATAAGCCAAAATCGTTCGCTCGCCCTGAAAATTAATAATTACCGATTCATCCGTCTTCTCTTGCTCACTCAAAAGCACCCAGAACAGCTCAGCCCCCGCATCCTTTAGAGCCCTAAGAACCAGCTCCGCCTCCATATCCTTACCTAGCCACGAGATAATCGCCACCTTCAGACCCAAGCGAGCACACCCCACCGCCGCATTGGGAGCGTTACCCCCCACCGCCCTAGAAAGCTCTTCGACCGGAGTCTTGTCTGCAAAATCAAGACAAAGCCGGGAGTCGCCATCCCCCGATGTAGCAACCTCTGCTTCCGAGATCTTCAAAAAACAATCAACTGTTGAATGGCCAATGGTAACTAAGTCGAACATTTTAGTAGCGAGTATTAAGAAGTGTAACTTTACCCCCAACGACTTTCCGGAGTTCCTCAACCACCGGAGCCAAAATCTTGTACGGGACAATTTCTTCTGGGTCATCGGTCAAGACTTTTCGCAGAGATTGCGACCAAGCCAGCCGCAATTCCGTATTCACATTCACCTTGACAACCCCCGCCCGTACCGCCCCACGCAGATCGTCCTCCTTAACCCCTGAACCCCCATGCAGCGATAGATAACATCCGGCCGCCTCCTTAACCTGCGCCAAATGGTCCAGATCAAGAGCCAACGGCTGCGCATAAACACCGTGAAGGTTTCCGCAAAAGACTGCCAGAACATCCACCCCTGTCTCAGCCACGAATCGCGCGGCCACCTCCGGATCGGTCAGCACCCTCTCCCCAACACCGGGCCGCAGAGTGGAATGGCCCCCAGCTTGGTCAATCTCCCCCTCGACCAAGGCTCCCCTCCCACGGGCTAAAGCAACCACCTCCTTGGTTCGAGCAATATTCTCCTCAAGGGGTAGATCGGACCCGTCAAAATGAACCATATCAAACCCCACAGCCAGCGCTTTTTCTACATTTACTAAATCTCGCGCGTGATCCAGGTTTAGAAACAGCGGAGCCGTCGAACCCCGGCGAAGAGCCCCAACTGCCGCCGCTAAAGTCTCAATCCCCAGAAAATCAGCCTCCCCTGGACTCATCTCCAGAATCACTGGAGCTTCCAAAGTTTGCGCGGCGGCGGCGATGGCCCTAACTTGCGCTAAAGTCGAAACATTGAAAGCGCCGAGGGCGCCCTGATTCTCTTGTACTTTTTGGAAGGTCTCCGCAAGTGTCATCTTACCAATCCTACGGTAGCAAATTAAGAAAGGAATACAAAAGTAAAAACCCGATGATTAAAAGGTAGGCGGCTAATTCGCCCCGCGAAGGCTCCCTTTCCAAAAACCAGAACCATCTCCTAACCTCTCCCCGCTTAAAATCTCGGTACTGGAAAAAGAGGCTCGTGGAGAGGGCGGAAAGGAGGAAGGAGGAAACAAAGGGGCTCTGGGCACTCGAGGTGGCATAGAGAGCCAGCAACGCCAGAGAGCCTTGAAAAACAACGCTGCGAAAAATCGCCCACAACTCCGCCCAGAGAGACGCCAACCTAAAAACAACGACCCCCGAAACAGCACCGAAAACTAAAGAAACACCGCCCCAAAAGTTCATCTAAATCAGCATAGCATAAGATAATAATTTTGTTGACCAGCTAGTATTACCCCTCACCTACCAGAGGTACGAAGGTGAAAGCCCCAAAAAAATCACGGGTGAATTCCTCCCCCACCCGGGCAACCCGCACCAGCTGTTGAACAAACCTACCCCCGACAGGAGCGACTAGCTGGCCCTTGTCCTTAAGCTGCGCCAAGAGGGCCTCAGGCACCCGCGCCGCTGCCGCGGTGACAATAATTCTATCGAACGGGGCCTCCTCCACGAGACCACGGCGCCCGTCTCCCACCAAAACCGTCACGTTCTTATACCCCAAACGCTCCAAAACACGCCCGGCCTCCCCCGACAGCTCCGGCAGATACTCAAGCGTAAAAACCCTCTCGGCCAATTCCGCCAAAATCGCCGCCTGGTAACCGGAGCCCGTTCCCACCTCTAGCACCCTATCAGCGGGCTGAGGATCAAGCAGCTCGGTCATAAAAGCAGTTGTATATGGCTGGGAGATCGTCTGACCGTAACCAATTGAGAGCGGGTAATCAATATAAGCGGAAGGTTTAGCAGTGATGGGAACAAACTCTTCACGAGGAACTTTTTGGAAGGCAGCTAAAACCCGAGGATCGCCAATTCCCCGAGGGATTAATTGCTCTTCGACCATTCTCTCCCGAAGTTTGGCAGAATTCATAGGCTAATTATAGCAAACGGGCGGGCTTATAACGAAAAAGAACCCGCCGAGCGACGGATTCTTTTCCCTGCAAATCTGCAGAAGCGACAATTTCAGCCCATCTTCGCCACCTGCTCCCGAGCAATCTTCCCCAAAACGGGAACCTCCCACGCCTCACCTTGATAGGCCTTAACCATCAAAACAACCCACAGAACACCAACGGCCAAATTAATCAGTAGGCCTAAAAGCCACCCGAGAATGGGAACAAATCCCAGAACGATACTTACCACAAAGACCGCCGCCGAAAGGACAATGGATTGCATCGCGTGGAAACGAACAGACTGGTCTTCCTTTTCGATCATCAGGAAAACGATCCCCGTCACGAGCCCCAAAAAATAACAGAGCGCTCCGGCAACATTAGGTGCCAACCCTGTTCCGCCCGTCGCCGGCTGAGACCTGAACTCCGGGGCCACCTCGGCCACCTCTGGCTGTGGGGACTCGGGCTGGATCCTTTCTGGCACCCCCGCGCTAGGAACTTCAAATTCTTCAGACATTAACTTCACCTCCCCTCGTAAAACTCATCACCTGCAGACTAGCGAGAAACGGCCCCCCTGTCAAACCTCATTGCAGCTCATATAAACTCTGAATCTCCGCCACCGTTGTGGCGTCCTCAGCTGCTTTATCCTCACGAAACCCCACCAACCGCGGAAACCTCAGGGCGTAGCTAGAGGAATGGAGGGGACTCTTTGAGATCTCATCGGCTCTGATGGACACGACCATAGAGGGCGTAATCCAAACATCAGGAGCCAGCTCCTTGGGCACATCAACTTGCGCCGGGGCCTTCTCCACCCGCAGCTCGTCACAACGCCGCCTCATCTCCAGAAACTGCTCATCAGTCAACCCCGACCCTACTTTGGAAATCGTCCGGAACATATCCAACTCCTCGTCATAAACACCCACTAAGATTCCCCCAATACCAAATTTGGCCCGCCTACCTTCTCCCACGTAATAGCCCAAGATGGCCGCATCAACCGTCTCCTTTTCCCCCTTGAGCTTGATCCAGGAAAAGCCGCGTCCCCCCGCCTCGTACTCACTATCAAGATTCTTAAAAACCAGCCCCTCTAAGCCCTCATCCAGGGTTTTCTGTAGATATCTCTCCCCCGCCTCCGCTGAGGTAATAATCTTCTGCGGCGTTAGTTTAACGGTCTCTCCCTCTCCAACCACCCGCTCCATAATCTTCCGTCGCTCAGCGAAAGACCTTCCCAGCAAACTCTCGCCGTCCTTGTAAAGAATGTCGAACACAAAGAATTTTAACGGCACTTCTTGGGCCTTTTCCCCTACCCCGTACTTCCTCTTCCGCGTCGCCGTAACCTGGAAGGGAACAAACTCACCAGTCTGGGCATCAAACCCCAGGGCCTCGCCGTCGAGAATCACACTCTCGGCTTCGAGTTGTTTAGCCGCCGCTTCCAAAATATCGGGAAACATGTGGGAAACATCATCTAAGTTGCGGGTAAACGCTTTGATAAAGAACTGGGGCGCGGAAAAACCGGCCAGCTCCAAAGCTGATTGCCCACCCCGAGCCTGCAGGGGAGAGGTCTGTTGATTCCTATCCAGATGGAGCTGAACTCGCTCGCCATCAAACTTCGGCTCGGTAGCGGTTTTGCCACCCATCCGCTCGAGAACCTCCGCTACATTCTTAGCCCGCTGGCAGCGCTGGGGTAGCAGTGGGCGTCCAAGCGCAATCTTGATCGCCGCCGAACCCTGTGGTCCTTTCTCCTTAAAAACTTGAGCGATGAGCCCGATGTCTGGACAAACGTTGTAAGCCCGTTCCAAAGATCCTCGAAGAGATTTATCCCCCGCCCGCATCCATGACAGAGAATCGAGCATTGTCTTATCGCCAAACCCCAAACGCAGCTTTCCTAGAACAATCCGGGTAACGTATCTGGCCGAAAGAGGGTCTAGGGAAAGAAGTAGGTTTGTCAAGCTGGTAACTTTTCTTTCCTGAGAGCCTGCCCCCGCATCTTCGGCCACCTTCCGCAGCTCCTCATAGACCTCAGCCACATCAAGATCTTTTTTCTGCCCGCACCCCGCCAACCCCTCAATCACCGTTCCCCAGTCCCCCACCTTATTGAACAACTTAGTTACTCTACTCTCGTCCTTACCACTTACCTTAGAGGCAACCCGGGCCATCATCTTTCCTGCTAAATTAAACCGCAGCGCCTCGTAGAGGGGAGCCATCTCCCCCAAAGAAAGGTAAGCCACGGGTCGCACCTCGGCAGACGTTACCTCCTCAAAGAGAGCAGCCAAAACTCTGGTCATCTCCAGAAGAGATGGCGTATCTTCCAGTTTCTTTAGGTATTGGGAAAACTTGGAGAACTTCATTTCAACTCGTACCGAGCGGCCTTAGTCTTACCTTTCTTGACCAAAATCCCCTTCTCTACCAACTCTTTGATGTCCCGCAGAATAGTATCGTCGGAAACAGCGGAAAAGAGCTCCCGCCAGTCCTGGTTCTTAATCTGCCCGTAATCCTTAACGAAGATGATTATCTTTTCCTGCCGCGGGTTGAGTCGCACCTGACCCGCAGCCGACTTAAGACTAGCATCGCGACTAAGCTTCAGTACCCGCTCCTTGACCCGATTGAACTCCATCGCTAGACCAAGGCAAAAATACTCCAACCAACAGGTGTAGTCCCCCTTTGTCTCCAAAACCGACTTTATCGCATTGTAGTAGCTCTCCGCATCACTGTCGTAGTATTCCTCCAAGCTAAAGAAGTTTTTGATGTCGTAGCCATCCAAGCAGAGGCTCAGGGTGGAGAGAACCCGCGCCGTGCGCCCGTTCCCTTCATAAAAAGGGTGGATGAGGACAAACCAAGTGTGAATGATTCCCGCCCGCAAAATTGGGTTAGCCTCGCGCCCCTCACCCCCCAACCACTCGCAAATTTCTGCCATCAGCCCCGGAACCCTCTCCGGCTCTGGCCAGTCGAGGATTTTCTCCAAGGTACGCGAATCACGGCTAACCGCCGCCACCTCTCGGTACTTACCCCGCAAATCATCAGCTAAAATATTTTTGGTAATCAGAGCATTGAGATCCCCGATAGTGGTCTCATCAATAAACTCCTTGCTCGTATCCCCAAGATAACTAATGGCATCCCGGTAGTTGAGAACCTCCTGGATATCCCGCTGGCGAGCAACCACACTGTGCCCCGAACCCTTGTCCAAAATCTCCTTAACCTCCGTAAAATTCAAAGGGTTCCCCTCCAGAGCAGTAGCGTAGTGTACCGACCGCGCCACCGCCTCTTTCTTGAAGCGCATTTCCCAAAGAGGCACGAGCGGAGCATTGTCAATGATCCCCTTGGCCGCCTCAATTTGCCCCAGGCTAGAGAGCAGTTCAGTTGTTATCTTAAACTTCGGTCTGTACATTAAGAGTCAAGGTGTATCTCGGAAACTCGACCACCCTCAACCGCAAAGGCCCGATCGAAAAACCGCACATCTTCAAGACTATGCAAGGTCACAATCAGCGTTCGCCCCTCGACAAGTTCCAGAAGATTCTCAAAAACCCGCCCCCGCGTCGAGCTATCCACGAAAATCAGCGGCTCATCCATAATAATCACGGGCCGGGCCCGGTAGAGAGTACGAGCAATGGCGATGCGCCCCCAATGCCCGGCAGAAATCTCCATCCCCGTTCCGAACACTCGCCCCAAAATCTGGGTGTCCGAAAGCCCCTCCTTCTCCAACCACGCATCCAAAAGGGTAGCTGCCAAAACCTTACGGTAGAGATGCTGATCGTGCTCGCGCTCCGCATCGGAAAGGAGAATATTCTTGCGAATACTCATGTCATACTTGATAAAGTCCTCAAACAACGAACTAATCCTGCCTTTCAGCTCCCCCCGCCGCAAATCTCTGACGGAGATCCCGTTATAGAGAATATCGCCCTCCTCAATCTTATATAACCCACACAGCAGCTTAACCAGCGTAGTTTTACCCACCCCATCAGCCCCAACGACGGCCACCTTTTCCCCGGGGGCAATCCGCAGATTGACCTCCGCCAACGCCGGGCATTCCCGCCCGGGGTAGCAAAAGGAGAGATTGACCACTTGTACCTCGGGGGCGCCCCGCGGAAGGGTCCTCTCGCCAATGCTCACATCCCCAAAACCGGCAAAATTAATGAAGTCGAAATAATCACCAACATACTGCGCGTTGTCGCCAACGATTGATAAGCGGTCACAGACCGCTAAGGAGGCATCGTAGAGGTTAATCATGTACTGAAAGAGGGCCTGCAGGGTACCCGCAGTGAAGCGCCGAACCACCGCCGCAATTACCACACCAACAAGAAGCAGGCGGAAAAATACCTGATCCGCCAGAGAGAAAATAAACCCGTGAATGTACTGATCAAAGCGCCGACCGTAAACCCCCCTCCCTAATTCGGCCAAAACCTTAGCTCGCGACTCTTCCAAAAATTTCAACACCCCGCTAGCCTTAAGCTCTGGGAAATTGCGGAGGCGGATCGCCTGCGCATAGATCGCATCGGCGTGCTTCTGCTTGGAAATTGTCTCCGCAACAAAGGAACGCACCTTACCCTTGGCCTGGTACTTATAGAGAATTTCGGGAAGTACCAGAATGCAAACGCCCACCGCCAGGAGGGGGTTAATCCGGGAAACAAAGAAAGCCGCACTAAGGATCTTTACCAAATGATAAACAACCTGCCGCACCCGCCAGTAGGTGTCCAAGATTCGCGCGATTGAGTAGTTTTGCACTTTGGAAAGAAGGTCCTGAAACTCCCCACCCTCTACATCCCCCATATTGAGCTCGGCCAGCTTCGCCATAATTTTGGCGGGCATTAACCCCTGGTAGTCCAAGGTCAGCCGCTCGTTGAGATAGGTCCTAACCGCCGAGAAAAAGTTTGCCACCAACCACAGGCCAAAGAGGGCGAGAAAGAAAAAAAAGGACTTAGAGTGCAGGTAGTGCGATAGATCAAAAACAGCAGCCGCCCGGACATACCCAACGGTCTCATCCAGAAAGCGCCCGAAGAGGTTAATCCGATAAATTACAAGGAACGCGTCGGAGATAAAAAGTAACGCCTCGAAGGCGGCCACCTTCGGGTCGGTTTGGTAAACTAACTCGGCCGCCCGAGCAATGTTTTTTAGCTTCTTAACCCGCTCAGGAGAGAGTAGTGGTAGGTTCATCTAAGGTAATTTTACGGGAAATGATGGCAGACCTCAACCACCATATTCCCATCCGGGAGCTTCACCACCACCCGCTCCCCCACCCTCTTACCTAAAATAGCACTTCCCAAAGGGGTCTCGGCCGATAAAAATCCTCTGGCC
>CAZUPF010000014.1:0-9890 GCA_964622035.1 uncultured Candidatus Saccharibacteria bacterium
CTGTTCTAAGGTAGCGTAATCCCTCGCCGCTTAATTAGCGGCCCGCACGAAAGGTGTAACGACTTGAGCACTGTCTTGACCATCGACTCGGCGAAATTGAAGTATCCGTGAAGATGCGGATTTCCTGCACCAGGACAAAAAGACCCCGTGGAGCTTTACTACCTCTTAGTACTGGATTTGATATTGGATTGCGAAGTGTAGGCGTTAGGCTATGAACCTCGCCCTCTGGGGCGGGGGAAGCCGCCAATGAGACAGCGCCCTTTTCAGTTTTAAATTCTAACCCCGTGCGGTTATCCCGGCGGGAGACAATGCTTGGTGGGTAGTTTGACTGGGGCGGTCGCCTTTTAAAGAGTACCAAAGGCGCCCAAAGGTCTCCTAGACCCGAATGGAAACCGGGTTGTTAGTGCAAAGGCATAAGGAGGCTTGACTTCAAGACAGACATGTCGAGAAGCAGCGAAAGCTTGGCTTAGCGACCCCGAGGTTCCTAGTGGTAGGGCCTCGGATTACGGATAAAAGTTACCCCGGGGATAACAGGCTAGTCACGCCCAAGAGTCCATATCGACGGCGTGGTTCGGCACCTCGATGTCGGCTCGTCCTATCCTGGGGCTGAAGAAGGTCCCAAGGGTTTGGCTGTTCGCCAATTAAAAGGGCACGTGAGCTGGGTTCAAACCGTCGTGAGACAGGTTGGTCTCTATCCGGTGCAGGCGTTTCGGTTCCTGAGGGGTACTCTTGCTAGTACGAGAGGACCGCAAGGGGCGAGCCTCTAGTGCACCAGTTGTGTATAGCATCGCTGGGTAGCTACGCTCGCTGTGGATAACCGCTGAAAGCATCTAAGTGGGAAGCCCTTCCCAAGATTAGGAACCGTTGCCTTGTCCCCGACTTGTCGGGGGTGGGGTGAGAGGCCCCTGGTAGATTACCAGGTTGATAGGCGGTAGGTGTAAGCGCAGTAATGCGTGTAGCCAAGCCGTACTAATGGCCAAAGTCTTAATTGAGTATCCCGCTTGGGTTTTGCAATGTTATTGGTGTATAAGCTTGGGGATTTGAAGGTAGTGGTGTCTTGGTGTCTGTAGCGAGGTGGTCCCACTCGTTCCCATTCCGAACACGGAAGTTAAACGCCTCAGCGCCGAAGATACTTGGCTCTAGTGGCCTGGGAAAATAGGTCGATGCCGAGACACCATTGCCTTTAAGCCCCCGTTTGTTTGGAGATTTTTAATTGGCCCGCCGTAAAGGCGGGCCAATTTGTTGCGGTAGTTTTTCACAATACCATTGAAAAACCTGCCGCCTCGTAGTAAGATGGGGACAAGATGAGTAAAATGGAGAAGTTTTTAGAGCAGGATGGACTCGCCCCGAGGAGGTTCCGTCGTGGTGATGTTTTGGATGGGGTGGTGCTGCAGAAAGGGCCAGACGAGCTTTTGTTGGACATTGGTGCGAAGGCGGAGGGGCTGGTTTCTGGAGATGAGCTGGATGACGGCTTGGGTACTTTCGAGAATCTTTCCTTGGGCGATACCGTTTTGGCTACAGTTACTCGGGGAAAGAGCGAGGGTGGTCTGGTAGTGCTTTCCCTTAAGGAGGCGGGGGGAGAGGTGCGCTTGCGGGAGTTGCGGGAAGCGTTCGACGCCGGAAACAGCTTGCGGGCCGCGGTGCGGGGGTTTAATAAGGGTGGCTTGGTGGTGGCTATTGGAGATGGGGTTGAGGCGTTTCTCCCCTTTTCCCATCTTGACCTAGCCCACTTTTCGGTGAGTGAGCGGGGCAAGGCTTTGGGTGGGGATAAGGAGCGGGAGGAGACACTTTCCTATCTGGTTGGGGAAGAGCTTTCCGTAAAGATTATTGAGTTCGATCCCCAAAATGGGAGGGTTGTGGTTTCTGAGAAGGAGGCCCTCTCCGAAACTTACCGGGATCAGCGGGAGAAGTTTTGGTCGGGTTTAAAGCCGGGAGATGCTAAGTCGGGCGTTGTTGTGGGGGTTGTCCCCTTTGGCCTGTTTGTTCGGTTGGAGGACACTAATGTCGAGGGTCTGGTGCATATTTCGGAGATCTCTTGGGAAAAAGTTGCCTCCCCGGCAGATATTTACCATGTTGGAGATGAGGTTGAAGTTCTGGTTTTGTCGTTTGACCCTGGGAGGGGGAGGGTGTCTTTGAGCATTAAAGCTCTCCAAGAGAATCCCTGGGAGCGGATCAAGGAGAAATATACGGTTGGCAAGGATATCAATGGTATTGTTACAAAGATTACCCCTTACGGCGCTTTTATAAAACTGGAGGAAGGGATAGAGGGGCTAATCCATGTTTCCGAGACCGTCGGTCCTTTAGAGGTGGGTGAGGAGATAGCGGTGAGGGTGGTTTCCTTCGAACCGGAAAAACAGCGCCTCGGTCTTTCTGTTCGGCAAGCAGGTTGATGGTTTTAGATAAGCTTACCCAAAGAGCAAAGAGGGTCGTGTCCGAGAGTTGGAGAGCGGCTCCCGGTGGTGAGGCCGTCCTCCCCGGTGTGTTTTTGGGTTTCCTCAGCGAAGAAAAGAGTGGTATTGCTGCGGAAATTGTCGCGGCTGGGGTCGGAAGCTGGGAATGGGAGGAGGGAACCGTACCGTTAGCCGAGCTTGTAGAGGCGGCATACGTTGAGGCGCAAAGGCTAGAGCACTCTTATGTAGGGACGGAGCACCTTCTTCTCGCTTTGGTAAGCTTGAAAAGCCCTCAGCGTTTGGACGAGGTTAGGGAAAAGGTAAGTAGCGCTGCTTCCTTCCCTACTGGCTACCTTCTTGGTAAATCTCAGAGTAAGACCCCCCTATTGGATTCTTTTGGGGTTGACCTTACCCAGTTGGCTAAGGAGGGGGAGCTAGACCCAGTTGTGGGTAGGGGAGATCTCCTAGAGAAGATTATCCAGACCATCCTCCGTAAGGAGAAGAACAATCCTATTCTGATTGGGGAGGTGGGGGTGGGCAAGACGGCTCTGGTGCGAGGGTTAGCGCACAGAATTGCGTCCTCGCAAGTTCCGCTATCTCTCCTGGGTAAGAAGGTTGTTCACTTCGACTTTCCCTCTTTCCTGGCTTCATTTTCTCCTCGGGGAGATCTCGAAGCAGGCTTTTCCTCTTTTCTTGACGAGGTACGGGGGAACGAGGATGTGCTCCTGTTTATTGACGACCTTCATTCCCTAATGGGTGGGGGGTCGGTGGTTGGGGTCCCTTCCGGAGTGGTGAACATTCTAAAGGAGGTCCTGACCTCGGGGGAATTACACCTCCTTGGGGCGACCAATTCGGAGGCATATCGGAGGCATTTGGAGTTTGATCGGGCGCTGGTTCGTTGGTTTCAGCCAATTGTCGTTCCCGAGCCATCCGTGTCTGAGACCGAGGATATTCTCCGGGTACTCGCACCGAAGTTTGAGGCGTTTCACCAGGTGAAATACCCTTCTGAGGCTATCTCCCAGGCGGTAGCCCTCTCGAAAAGATATGTTTCCGGACGCTTCCTTCCCGATAAGGCGGTAGATGTTTTGGATGAAGCAGGGGCTTGGGTACGAGCCGGTAACGAGGAAGCACCCTCCGAGTTTAGACGTGTTTTCCGTGATGAGCAAGCGACTTCTGAGGAGCTGGGTCGGGCCTTGGAGAGCCAAGATTTAGATAGAGCGGTTAGTCTCCGGTCGAAAAGAAGAGATCTTCGCAATAAGATTGAGTATTTTTCTTCCCCTAAGGGGGGCGGAACCCCGGTTAGTAAGGAGGTTATTGCGCAAGTGGTGTCGCGTAAAACTGGCGTTCCCTTAACTAAGTTGGCGCGGGGGGAGAGGGAGAAGTTTCGGGAAATGGAGCTGGTTTTGGGGAAGAGGGTTGTCGGTCAGGATTACGCAGTTTGTGCTTTGTCTCGGGCGCTAAGGCGTCAGAGGGTGGGGCTTAGCGACCCCCGCCGGCCTATCGGCTCGTTTCTTTTCTTGGGGCCGACCGGGGTGGGTAAAACTGAATTGGCTCGGGAGCTGGCTGGGTTCCTCTTTGGTAACGCCGAGAGGCTGATCCGTTTTGATATGAGTGAGTTTCGGGAGCGGCACACCGCTTCCCGTTTGGTGGGAGCTCCTCCAGGGTATGTGGGCTACGGTCGTGGTGGGGAGCTCACCGAAAGAGTCCGTGAAAACCCCTACAGTGTGGTTGTCTTTGATGAGATGGAGAAAGCCCACCCCGAAGTTCTGAACCTGTTGTTGCAGATTATGGAGGAGGGGGAGCTTCGTGATGGTCAGGGAAGGGTTACTGATTTTAGGAGCACTGTTATTATCATGACCTCTAATGTAGGGGCCAATTTAGTTAAGCGAGGTGATTTGGGTTTTCAGACTGCTGGCGATCGGGCTGGTGCTTATGAGAGAATGAGGGAGAAGCTAATGGATAATCTTGAGAAGACGGTTAGCCCCGAGTTCTTAAACCGCCTGAGCGATGTTTTGGTTTTTAGATCGTTGACTGAGGCGGATATTTTGGAGATTGTTGATTTGCGGCTTGCGGACCTTTCCGAAAAGCTCTCCCCACGAGGGTTATCTCTCAAAGTTACTTCCGGGGCCAGAAAGGTTTTGGCGCGTGAGGGGTACTCGGAGGAGTACGGGGCCCGTTTTTTGAACCGGGCAATTGAGAGCATTGTTGAGGTTCCGCTCTCTGAGGGGATTGTTCGGGGTGATTTTTCTGAGGGTACTGCGATTGATGTAAGATCAAGGAACGGGACGATTGAGGTAATAAAGCAATGAATCCCTTACTGTCCGCATTAGAGGAAGACCTCCAGGGAGTTTTGGTAGTACTGCGTGATGCCTTTTCGCGGATTCGTACTGGGAGAGCGACTCCTGCTCTGGTGGAGGACGCTGCCGTGGAAGCATACGGGACGAAGATGAAGATTAAAGAGCTGGCGACTATCACGGTTCCTGAGCCCCGCCAACTTCTTGTTGAGCCGTGGGACAAAAGTGTTTTGGGGGATATCGAGAGGGCGCTAATTAAGCTGGATTTGGGAACTTCGCCGATTGTGGGTGAGCAGGATATTAGGATTGTTCTGCCTCCCCTGACAGCCGAGCGGCGGGAAGCGCTGGTGCGGGAGGTGAACGACCAGGTTGGGGTGGCCAAGTCTAAGATGAGGAAGTTTCGGCAAGATGCGCGGGGAATGGTGGAGGAATTAGAGGATAGTGAGGGTAAGGATTTCGTCTTTCGGTTGAAGATGGAGGTTGACGATGTGGTGAGGGTGGTGGGGGAAGAGATAGAAGCTTTGCAGCAAAAGAAAGAGCAGGAGCTTATTGGATGAGGCCCACCACTCGTATTTCAGCGTTTGCTTGGTGCTATGTCTAAGTCACGAACGGTTTATGTTTGCCAGTCTTGTGGGGCGGAGTTGCCAAGGTGGCAAGGCCAGTGCTCTCGGTGTGGGGAGTGGAACACCTTGAGCGAGACACTGATTGCGCCCCGAAGCGCTAGCTCTCGAGCCCGTGAGGCGAAAGCTCCTCGGGGGTTGGGCGGGATTAAGTCGGAGGTTGGGAGGTTAAAGACGGGGATTTTTGAGTTTGACCGGGTCTTTGGTGGCGGTATTGTCCCGGGATCGATTAATCTTGTCGCCGGCGATCCGGGTATTGGTAAGAGCACTCTACTACTGCAGGTGGCGGGGGCGTTGTCTAGTCAGGAAGCGGGGAGTGTTTTGTATGTGTGTGGTGAGGAGTCGCCCGAGCAAATTAAATCCCGGGCGGAGCGGCTCAAGATTACTGGACAGAACTTGGACCTTCTTCCTGAAACGGATATTGATATGATCGGTGGCCGGCTGTCCACCTCGGCGGGCTCGCCTCGCGTCGAAGCGGGCCAGCGGCGAGACGGGTCGGCTACCGGCTACCAGCTGGTGATTGTTGACTCTATTCAGACGCTGACAACGGGCGACCTTGCTGGGGGGGCGGGTAGTATCGGTCAGGTTCGGGAGTGTGCCGAGAGGCTGCGTCGGATGGCGAAGGACAGCAAGACCGCGATTATCTTGGTGGGTCATGTGACCAAGGCGGGGGGGATTGCTGGTCCTAAGGTTCTTGAACATATTGTGGATGGGGTTTTCAGCTTAGAAGGGGATCGGTTTCACTCTTTTCGCATCTTGCGCGCGTCTAAAAATCGGTTTGGGCCGACTTTTGAGGTGGGGATATTTGCCATGGGTGCGAAGGGTCTTCGGGCAGTTGAGAACCCCTCTTCCCTATTTCTCTCGGAGCGGAATGCAGAGAGTTCCGGAAGCGTGGTCGTGGCGACCCTCGAGGGGACGAGACCTGTCTTGGTGGAGATTCAGGCATTGGCGGTTCCTTCGCGGTTCAAGTACCCGCACCGGGCAACTTCGGGGTTTAGTGCCCGCCGGTTGGATCTCCTCTGTGCTGTTCTGGAGAAACGCGTCGGTTTTGATTTGCAGGGCAAGGATCTTTATGTTAATGTGGCCTCGGGGATGCGGGTATCCGAGCCGGCCGCCGATTTAGGCGTAGTTTTGGCGCTGGCCTCAGTTACTAAGGGGCGGCCTTTGGGTTCCAAGGTGTGTGTTTTTGGCGAAGTGGGGCTCTCGGGCGAAGTTCGGAATGTGAGTGATCAGGAGAGGCGGGTTTCCGAGTCGGCGCGTCTGGGCTTCTCGGAAGTTATTTGCCCTCCGAAGATCAAGACCGTTAGTCAAGCTTTGTCAGCGGCAGGGATTTCCTAGGTGACTTTTTGCGGCTTTATCTTTAAGTTTTATCAGGCAGGTTTCATTCAGATGAAATTATCACGGATTATTATTAGAACCTTTGCAGGAGCGCTGTTTACCGGTCTGGGGTACTTCCTCACCTACCGCTACTTTTCTCACCTGACGCTTTTTGGTGTTCCGCACCTGCTGCCGACCTTGGTTGCCTTTGTCCTCGGGGCCTTTAGCATCTTCTCCCTTCCTGTTTTGGGTAATAATCTTCTGGGGTGGTTTAAGAGCGTGCTCCGCGCGATAGTCAAAGAGAGTTTGACCGAGTTTTTGGGGACGCAGATGGAGAAAATAAAGGGGCGGTCGTCCCACTCCAAACCGGGCCGTAGCGAGGGTGGTGCGCAAGAGGGCTCGGAGCTGCCTGTTGGGGGGGCGGTTTTGGACACATCGGCGATTATTGACGGTCGGATTTTGGATATTGTTAGGGCGGGCTTTTTGCGGGGGCGGGTTGTCCTGCCTCGTCTTGTCCTTGAAGAGCTTCGGCGAGTGGCCGACTCCCAGAATGATTTGCGACGGAAGCGTGGCCGGAGAGGTCTTGAGGTTTTGGAGGAGCTGAAGAAGCTTAAGGGAGAGGAGTTTGTGGTGTGGGAGGGGGAGTTGGGGGAAGGGGATGTTGATAGTCAGCTAGTTTCTTTGGCTGAGAAGGAGACGGCCAGCCTGGTTACTGTTGATTTTAATTTGAATAAGGCGGCTAGGGTGGCCGGGGTCAGCGTTTTAAATATTAACGACTTGGCTAACGCCTTGAAAGCAATCCTCGTTCCGGGGGAGACAACTAAGATTAAACTGGTTCAACCGGGGAAGGAGGATGGGCAGGGGGTGGGCTACCTTGAGGATGGGACGATGGTGGTCGTTGAGGATGGGGGAGAGAAGCTTGGGAAAAAGGTGGAGGTGGAGGTAACCCGATCTCTGCAAACAGAGGCCGGGCGAATGATCTTTGCCCGTTTGGTGTAGTAGACGCCGTCGCGTTCGAGAATCCTGGCTAGCGCGCTCGCTAAGAGCGCGTTTTTTATTGCCCTGGTTACTGTAAGACTATCGGACTGGGATAATTTGTGGGTATCTCCGCCTATGGGATTGACATTTGGTAAGTTTCGTGGTACAAATGGGGGTGTTCGAAGCACTTTAACTATGAAGATAGAATAATCGTCTCCGAGTAGGCGCGGGGCGTGAGGTTATAGCTGTGAATCGGATGTGTGTAACTAGTCGCGCAACAACGAGTTGTCGGAATTGGGAATCATAAACTGTAGAACTCACCAGGAGGTGAAGGATATGCAATGTTCCAACTGCGGAAAAGGTTTGCGGGACGGCGCCGAGTTTTGCACCACTTGTGGGACGAAGGTAGTGGTGGATGTGTCCTGTTGTCCATCGTGTGCCGAACCAGCCGAGGGCGCCGATCACTTTTGTCTGAAATGTGGCGCGTCCCTTGCGGGATCCGCGTCGGTGGAAGAAGCGCCGACGAGGGTTCTCAAGATTGGGCCATCACTTCAGGAGAGGTTTGTGACCTGGGGCGGTAACGTTTGGGGGCGGTTTGTGTATTGGGTAGTCGAGTCTTGGGAGGCCATCAAGCCCGCCCTGTTGAGCACTGTGTGCATCGTCGGTATTTTAGTGGCGATGGTGGTGCTCTACATCGTTGCAGGTGAGGCTCTAGATCTGCTTACCTATTTGCTAGGGCAGTCGGGAGCGTTTCTGGTCTTTGTTAGCCTGTTTACCACCCTTGCAGTTTTGGGTATCACCGGCGAACTGTTTAAAGAGTGGTGGAACACCTTTATAAATGGTGTCCTTGTACTGGCGGTCCAGATGTTTGCGGGATTCGTGTTCTTGATGGATGACTGGGCCCACCAGGCGGCTCTTGCGGGCGCACTCATTTTGGGCGCTTGCCTGGTCCGTCGCATCTTTGGTAGCGGCAGAACCCAAGTGGAGATCCAGAGGAGTATTCGGAAGGCCTACGCTGAGGGTCGGGAGACGGGGGCGCGGGAGGAGTGGGAAGAGATAGCTGCGGCCAGAGCGGCCCTAGCTCAGCAGGCGGCGGCGGAGGAAGATAGTGTGCAAGTTGCCATCGAGGCTGATCCTGGCGATGCCGATGCTGATGATGGTGCGTTCGTTCTTCCTCCCCCCTTCCTGCCGTACGAGGGATGAGGAGGTTAGCAATGCGGATAGTTAGGAGTAACTTGGCCCTCCTCTCTCTGGTACTGGTACTGTTGCTGAGTGCGAGTGGTTGCGGGCCCAAGAGCGGCCCCTTCGGGGGATCCACGCCAACGGCAACGGCTGCGGCAACGAGTACTTTGGCGCCTCTGCCAACGGTGCTGCTACCGGTAACCCCGACACCCACAGTGACTATGGTACCGCCAACGGCGGTCCCGATAGCCACACCGACAGTGCCGCCTACGGAAACTGCGTTGCCGACGGTAGCGCCAACGGAAGTCCCTTTGCCAACGCAGACGGGGGCTCCGACAGTGACGCTCACGGCAACCCCGTCGCTAACGCCATCGGTGACCCCAACGCTAACAGCGACCCCGATTCCGGATTCGGTCCTGGACTACGGACTGAACTTGGATCCAGGAGGATTCACCTTCCGGGAAGCGGTCCGAGCGGTTGAGGTGTTTAATGGGGATGGGGGGGTCTGCATCGGCGCTGCGAGGGACTACATGGAGGCTTTCTTTGCCGATGATGTTCCCGTGTGGGGTACTCCGGTGACGGTAACGATCACCTCCTCGTGGGAGGTTAACGGGGTGGTTCTCAAAACCACCAGCGATACGGCTTACCGCCTGGAGTCGGCGGATGGTGTCGAAGGTATGCTCTATGAAGTAACCGCTCCGGCGGGGACCTTCATTAGCCAGCTAGCCTGTCGCGGAGAGGGTGAGTTATACGCTTTTAGCGCTCCGATCGAGCGTGACGGTGTGGCTTACCTCTTCGTTTGGCGGAACGGCCTCTCACAAGCTTTCTTCATGGGGGCTTGTGCCAACTTCGGGGTGGTGGAGGAATATCTGCCGACCCCGGTACCGCCAACAGCGACTCCTACGGGTACTCCGGAGGAGCCGACAGAAACACCGGAGCTGCCAACGGCGACGCCTACTGCCACGCCAACGGCGGCTACACCGAGCCCGACGTTCACTAGAACGGCGACGATGACAGCGACTGTAACCCCATCGGCAACGCCAACGGCGACGCACACTCCGACGCTCACGCCTACATGGACGCCGAGTGTGACGCCATCAGCGACTCCG
>CAZUPF010000014.1:9990-15025 GCA_964622035.1 uncultured Candidatus Saccharibacteria bacterium
CACTCCGACGCTCACGCCTACATGGACGCCGAGTGTGACGCCATCAGCGACTCCGTCGCCAACGAACACTTGGACGCCGGAGCCAACGGCGACTCCGCCGGAGGAACCGACGCCGCAGCCGCCAACGAGCGTACCCACGGCTACGGCCGAGCCAGTGGAAACACTGACACCGTATCCGACGGATGCCCCGCCGACGCCAACGCCGGTGCCGGAAACGGCAACCCCCGTCCCACCAGTGGTTGATACACCGGTGCCGAACCCGACGGCAACGCCACCGTAGGGTGGGGGAGATACAGAGAGAAAGAGAGAGAGATGGGTAGCTTAGCCTAGCCACGCACGCTTCGTGTGTGTCCGGCTCTGCTGCCCCTCTTTCAGCGAGGATTAAGCTTTTTAGTCCTTGGTGAGAGGGGAGTATTACTAGGTTAACGAAAATGAATAGTCGAATCTGTTACCGAAAAATTAATAGTGCCTTAATTATCACCTTGGCCCTCTCTTTGGGAGTTGGTTTGGGGCGGGTGGGGACCTCTTTTGGAGGTCTTTCTGTGGTTAGGGCCCAGGAGATTGTGATTGAGAATAGCACTAACGCCTACCGCGCTGCTAATATTACCCGCGGCGAAACTGCGTACCGCAGCGAGGTCCAGGCCGATCCGGGAGAGGCTATTCAGCTTCTGGTGATGGTGCATTTAGGGACAGAGGACACTGTCGCGGGCGATGTCGCGGTGCGTGTAGATCTTAACGAGGCTAAAACCGTGCGTGGTGACGGCAGCTACGAACTGGCAACCAAGGCGTTCATTGCCTCCTCAGCCAACAGTGTTGAGGATACAACCACGATTGTTGTCCCTTCCGATCAGGAGTTGGTATTCATCCCGGAGCATGGGGTTGTTATCACCTCCCATGGTCAGCTGCCAACAGCAGTTCCCGGAACCCCTTATACCTGGCCCAATGCCGAGGAGCTTTTTGGCGATGGGATAACTTTGGGTGGTATGGAGGCGGTCTCAACTGTTTATATCAGCTTCAAGGCCTATGTTTCTAACAAGACAGCCCGAATGACAATTACCAAGGAGGTAGCTAGCGTATCCAACCCCGATGGGGCGTGGCATGCGGAGGTTGGGGCCAAGTCGGGAGAGCGGGTTCGTTTCCAGATTGTAGTTAAAAACGCTGGCGCTAGCGAACTAAATGATATTTTGATTACTGATCAATTACCCGAGGGTTTGGACTATGTTTTGGGGAGCTCTCGGTATTCAACACCTTACAGTGACGGGTTTAAGCCGCTAGCGGACAGTTGGATCACTGGGGAAGGGGGAGTTTCTCAGGCCAACCTCGGCCGGCTTCCGGTGGGGGAGGGCTATAATGCCATCATCGTTTTTGATGCTCGGGTTGGGGAGAGTGTCGTTTCGGGTAGCTACCAGAACACAGCCCAGGCCAAAGCTAATGAGTACCCCGATTGGATTTACGCTCAGGCGAAGGTAGTCGTCCCGTCCGAGGGGGAGACCGAGCTCTCGATTGAGAAGTTCGTCCGTTGGGGAGAAGCGAGTGCTTGGTACGAGCATATCGATAAGGAGACCCACCTTTTCGCTGCTGGTGAAGAGGTTATCTACCGGGTTGTGGTTAAAAACACTGGTGATACTGTGGCTAAGGATATTCAGGTTGTTGACGAGTTGCCTAACTATCTCTCCTGGGCCTCCGGTGAGGGTTACTGGGACGAAGCTCATTGGGAGGTGACGTTTGATTTCGGCACAATGGCCCCTGGAGAAGAGCGGGATCGTAGTTACACTGCCCGAGTTGCTGATGAGGGGAAACTTCCTTCTGGAGATCGGGAGCAGGAGAACACGGCTGTTTTGTATGTGGGGGAAGAGCGTGTGGCTGAGGATGACGCCCGAGTTTGGATTAATGGTCCGGATGTGGCCGCCGCCTCCCAACCGGAGGAGCTCCCTAAGGCCGGAGCGGATAGTTTGGCTTTGGTTTTGATATCTTTGGGGATGGTGCTTACGGGGTGGGGGTTGAGGAAGCTGGCTTTGGAGAGTGTCTGGTAAAAACCGACCTTGGGGTGAGGGGGTTGGGTACTGGGCAGGGCCCACCCCCCTCTCTTTAGGGCCGGGGGGTTCTGAGGTGGGGAGGTAAGCTATACTCGCTGAGGTGAGAGGGGGCAGTGCTCATCTTGGTTTGAGTGCTTGCCTTCCCGCTCTAGCGCCGCCCGCGGTGCTTGACAGGTAATTTACTGGTGTGCTAGATTTGGTAACGGTATCGGGTCCTCTAGTATTCTCTTCAGCTCGTTATTTAAGGCAATGCCAAACACTTCCAATAAGCCTAATCACAAGAGAAACGCCAGCTTCGGAGATTTCGACTCTACAGCTACCTTCCCTGTCAGCGGTACTTTGGAGATTCGTCGGGACTACGGAGTTTTGCGTCACGTAGACCTTCCGGAGGGGGTAGCAGGAACCGCCGCAGAGCAGCTTGGTGGGGCGGCGCCTTCTCAGGATGTTTATGTTTCTGATTCCCAAATTAGGCGGTTTGGGCTCCGATCTGGGGATGATATTGAGGGTGTCGGTCGCCCCCCTAAAGAGGGGGAGAGGTACCTATCTCTTCTTCGCGTGGACAAGGTGGGGGGATCAGATCCGGAGCAGGCAGGCAATCGCCCTCGTTTCGAGAAGCTAACTCCGATCTTTCCCGATGAGTGGCTGAAGTTGGAAACTAAAACTGAAATGATGACAACGCGGATTGTGGACCTCTTCGCCCCTGTTGGTAAGGGGCAACGGGGAATAATTGTTTCCCCTCCTTACGCTGGGAAGACTTGGCTTATGAAGGATGTTGCTCAGGGTTTGGCTGCTAACCACAAAGACATAACTTTGATGGTTGTTTTGGTTGGTGAGCGGCCGGAGGAGGTAACGGATATCGAGCGTAATGTTTCTGGGGAGGTATTTGCCTCTAATTTCGACGAGCCTCCCGGAAGCCATACACAGGTGGCGGAGTTTGCTCTAGAGAAGGCGAAAAGGCTGTCTGAGGGTGGGCAGGATGTGGTGGTTCTTTTGGACAGTATTACTCGCTTAGCGCGGGCCTACAACCTGGTGCTCCCCCCTTCGGGGAGAACGCTGAGCGGTGGCTTTGACCCCCAAGCACTGTACCCCCCGAAGCGCTTTTTCGGGGCGGCTCGTAATTTTGAGGAGGGGGGATCCCTCACTATTCTGGCGACGGCTCTTGTGCAGACCGGTTCGCGGATGGACGAATTGATTTACCAGGAGTTTAAGGGGACAGGGAATATGGAGCTCCACCTCGACCGTAATTTGGCGGAGCGGCGCATTTTCCCCGCCATCAATATTAAACGATCCCAAACTCGGCACGAGGAGCTGCTATTGCCTAAGGACGTCCTCGAAAATGTTAATAAACTTCGGAGAATGGTAGATGCTTTGGAGGAGGATGGGGCGACGGAGCTGGTTCTTAGTCGTTTAGCCAAGACAAAGACTAATGAGGAGTTTCTCCAGACGCTCCACGAGAGTAAGTGAGTGTTCCCCAGTTTGCGTTTTTACTGTTTTTGTGATATAAATCTAGGCGCTTCCCGCAGAGTTGGGAGGCGGTTATGAATACGGAAGAACTACCGCAAGAGCCCTCGCGTAGGGAGGGAAGCCGGTTAGCCCACGAGCAGTTGGCTATCTTTGGTTTGGCGGTGGAAGCAAAACAGTCGTCCCTACTTTTGGATCTAGCCCTCTTTGTTAAGTGGGGAGGTTCTTATTTCCTTCATAAACTTTCTGCTCTAACTGCCCTGATCCCGAGGCTCTTATCCCACTCTCTAGAGTTTGGTGCTCTCGCTAAGGCGTATGTGGTTAGGAAGCTGGTCTGGGGGCGGGGGCGCCTCTCTGGCTCGGCGATTCGCGTGAGTGTTTTTGGTCTAGTGTTCTTTGTTCTGTTGGTTGGAAGCACTGGTTGGGCGCAAAGTCGTGTGCTCATTGCTCCGTTCGGACAAAAAGAGGATATTTTGGTAGAGGCGGCGGTGGCGGGGCCAATCACCTTTACTAACACCTCCACTGGGGAGCCCATACACTACATTGTTAAAGAGGGCGACACGCTGTCTTCTATTGGCGAGCAGTTTAAAGTTAGTGTTGCCAGCATCGTTTCGGCTAACAATATCTCGAACATCAACTTTGTCAAGCCGGGGCAAGAGCTGACCGTTCCTCCGGTAACGGGGTTGTTGCATACTGTGAAGAAGGGGGATACGGTTGAGAGCTTGGCGGCAAAGTACAGCGTTGCCCCGCAGAGTGTGGTCGATTTTAACTATCTTTTCGCTCCTTTCACCTTAACTCCTGGAGATATTTTGGTGGTTCCTGGGGGTACCGTCCCGACTCCTAAACCCGCTCCTCGGCAGTACGCTCAGGGCGGCGAGGAGTACCGTGGGGCCGTCTCCTCCCTGGGGACGGGAGATTTTGCCTGGCCAACGAACTACCGCTCCATCAGTCAGTACTTTAGCCGTTGGCACCCAGCGATTGATGTGCCGAAGTTTAGTCCTATTTACGCTATTGACAGTGGTACCGTGGTTGAGGTGCGTTACAGTGGGTGGAACTACGGCTACGGCAGAATGGTGCGGATAGATCACGGTAATGGGTATCGCTCCCTCTACGCACACCTCTCGAGTATTAGCATCCAGCCGGGGCAGAAGGTTAGCCGCGGGCAGGTTATTGGTAATATGGGGGCCTCAGGAAGGGCCTACGGAACACACCTGCACATTGAGATTACTAAGGACGGTCGCCACATTAATCCTCTCTCGGTCCTCTGAATAGCTCCTTGTATCGTGTTAGAATTACCCTATTGTGATTGATACTGCGAAAATTGTAGTTGCGGGCGGCAGTGGTGGGGATGGCATAGTGTCTTTTCTGCGGGAGAAATTTCGCCCGCACGGCGGCCCAGATGGGGGGCGGGGAGGTGCTGGCGGTAGCCTCTATCTCTCTGCCGATCCCAACTCAAACACCTTGGAAGACTTTCGGCGGGAGCGGAGCGTCAAGGCCGAGGGTGGGGGGCGGGGAGGGCCGAACAAGCGGCGGGGGCG
>CAZUPF010000015.1:0-14524 GCA_964622035.1 uncultured Candidatus Saccharibacteria bacterium
ACAGGGGTTCCCGCGGGTTATTAGCCAGTTGCGCAAATTCCGCCAGCGAGAGCCCCGAAACAAACCGGTTCGGGTCAAAGTCGGGGAGGGAGACCAATGCCAAAATCTCCCCTGTCCCCGGATCCTCAGCCACCACCACTCCCCCACTAGCACTAGACTGCTCTATCCCCCAGCGGAGAGCGTCGTATGCCGCCCGCTGCAGACCCGCGTCCAAGCTCGTTCGCAGGTCGTTCCCCTTCTCCGCCTCCCGCCGCGCCACATCCCGCAAGTCCCGCCCCAAAACATCGACCTCTAGCAGTCGCCGACCTTCTCTGCCGCGAAGGAGAAAGTCATACTCGCGCTCCAAACCACCCTTACCCACCCGCGCGCCAATGGCCTCCCCCAAAGCAAAACCGTCCTCGTAGTCATCCATACTTACCTCCCCCATAAACCCCAAGACGTGGGCAAAAAGACTCCCCTGGGGGTAATACCTTACCGGTGAAACCTCAGTCACCAGCCCAGGGAAGCCAGCAAATGCGGTCTCAACTTCCAAAACCTCATCCCGCGAAGCATTAGATTTTATAACTACCGAACCCAAACCATCGCGCACTGCCTCCTCTAGACGGACAAGAAGTTGTTCACCGGAAATGTCTAAAGCTTGGGATAGCCTCTCCCAATTGGGTTCTGGTCCCTGGAACTTCCAAACCACCCTGAACCCAGGAATATTAGAGGCTAATACGACCCCCTCCCGATCATAAATAATCCCCCGAGGGGCACGCACCACCTGAATCCGTAAGCGATTGTTCTCGCTTAATGAGCGGCTTCGGGCCCCCCCCACCACCTGAAGCGCAAAAGCCTGGGAAAAGAGTACTAGAAAGCCGACACCCACCAGCAGTAGCAACGCTGTCCCCCGAAAGGCCGGCCACGAGAAGCTAGCCAACGCCGCCTCTTTGGCCTGCGGGCCAAGTCCCCCTTGCCACGCCAAAGCCTTTTTAGGGTCCGCCCGCCCACGAGAAAATCTACGGGAGGCGGAAGAAACTAAGTTCTCGGAAAAAAGGGACTGAAACTCCATTAAAGTTAAACCCGCAAGCGGAAGTCAAGCTGTCGATCCTTCTCCTGATAAATCCTCTCCCACACTGAACCAATGAAAAAGTAGAAAAGCAATGAGAAAAAAATGTCGATAAGCCCGCCCAGAATAAAAAGAGGAGAGAAGGTTGGAAACCCGAAGACGCACCGAAAAGCAACAGAGAGCCCGAAACAGAGGAGCAGAAATACTAGCCAAAGCGACCCTAAAATCCTAAAAACCCGCGCGCCAGCAAGGGAAAGAAGAACCAACAAAGCACTTCGTAAACCGAAGGGGGAAAAAACAAAAAAATCCCAAAAGACCCCCCCAAAAAAGGAAGCCCAAAGGGCCTCTCGAAAATAACCCCTAAAGATTAGCGCCACAGCTAAAGCCAAAAAGAGGTTCGGGGAGGGGTAATTACCCAACAATGCGGGGAAAACACCCACCTGAAAAAGAACTAAGACGAAGATAAGTAGTAGCCAAAGGATCCTTCTCATTGTGCTTTGAGAATAAAAACCTCGGTAAGACGCGAAAAGTCTATTGGCAATTTCAGAATAGCTTGCTTCAAGATGTCACCCTCCTCCACCCGCTCGACGCGCCCCAAAAGAAGCCCGGAAGGAAATTCTCCCCCCTCACCAGAGGTGATAACCTGATCCCCTGGACCAACCCGCTCCTCCGGAAGTATTCGTTCCATCCGCAGCCTCCCTGGCAGATATCCGCGAACGACGCCGCGCGCCCGGTCCGGAGAGTCCTGATCCAAAGCAAAAACTCGAAAGTTGGGATCGGTCAGTAGCCGCACCCTAGCTTCCCCCGTTCGCACCTCAACAACCTTCCCCAAAAGGTAGTTACCGAATAAAACAGGCATTCCTGCCGCAACACCCTGCTCCCCACCCTTGTCTACCAATAGTGTGCCCTTTTTGCTAATGTCTTCCCACCCAGATACTTTAGCTGCCAACAACTGTGGTTTACCCTCTACCTCCAAGGAAAGATTTCTTCGAAGCTCCTCGTTTTCCCGCTTAACCTCCTTGAAACCGGCTACCTCCGACTCCAAAGAAAGCACATCCTCCCGTAATTTCTGGTTCTGCGAGAACACATCATCTAGTGAAAACCAGAAGGATACCTGTGCTTTGAGCGTGCGCCCTACCCTAAATGTGCCGTAGCGCAATGGGGCCAACAGCAAAGAAGCCCGGTCACGGCAGGCTGAAACCAGGGGCACCTGGCCAACAACCACTAGGACTAAGCTCGCCAGCAAGATTTTAAGCTCTAGAGTATCCATCACACTAGACAACCTTAACCTTCTCCAAGAGTTCCCTATCCTCCAAGGCTTTTCCGCAGCCGCGAACAACGCAGGTCATCGGATCATCAACCAGCTTCACCGGAACCCCGATTTCCTCGGCCAAAAGCCGATCCATCCTCCGCAACAGCGACCCCCCTCCAACCAGGGTCAAACCCCTTTCTAGAACGTCAGAGAGAAGTTCTGGGGGAGTAGCCTCAATTACATCTCGCACCCCCGAGAGTATTGCCGCAGTAGGCGGCTTCAAGGCCTCCCGTGCAGCATCGGGAGTAAGCTTAACCGCCTTAGGTAACCCAGAAACCAGATCCCTCCCCCGCATCAATGCCCCCTCCTGCTCAGCGCAATCCGGTTGTCGCTTCCGCCCCCGCACCTTCTCAGGATACACATTACCCACCGCAATCTTAATCTTCTCCGCTGTCTGCTCCCCTAAAAGAAGGTTGTGTTGCTCACGAGCATATGCTGCGATAGCATCGCTCATTCTGTCTCCGGCCACCCGAAGGCTTTTACCAATGACAATACCACCCAGGGAGATAACCGCAATTTCCGTAGTCCCTCCCCCAATATCTACTATTAAGGACCCCTCCGGCTCCTCGACCGGTAATCCCGCACCAATAGCAGCGGCCAGAGGCTCTTCAATAAGGAAGACCTCTCGAGCGCCTGCTCGCAGGGCAGCATCCCGGACCGCTCGTCTCTCCACCTCCGTAATCCCAGAGGGAATTCCGATAACTACTAGTGACCGAAGAATTCTAGGAAAGCGGGAGGGTACCTCATGAACCTTACGAATAAAAAACCGCAACATTTTCTCGGTCACTTCAAAGTCCGAAATAACTCCCTCCCTAAGAGGCCTAATGGGCAAAATATGCGCCGGCACCTTGCCGACCATCCGCCGCGCTTCCTCCCCCACAGCTAAAACAGCCCCGGTTTTCCTATGAACCGCCACCACACTAGGTTCCCTAATCAAGATTCCCTTACCTCGCACATAGACTAAGGTATTTGCCGTTCCCAGATCAATTCCCAACTCAGAAGAAAACGGGGCCAGGAGAAAGTCAAACATGGCAAGCCCAGTCTAGCACGGTCAGGGGTAGTAGAAAAAGAACCTATACCTCTTCCCAAGTTACTTTTTGGGATTTCAAACATTTAGCACAGATGCGCATCTTCTTGATCTTCCCGGAAACCATAACCCGAACAGTCCGTAGGTTAGGACGAACCATCCGTTTGGACCGCCGCTTAACCCAACCACGAGTCCCGGTACGAGCCACCGTATAACCCGAACGAGTTTTCTTTCCACAAAGACCACAGATTGCTGGCATCGTGGGTGGTATAATACCAGAAGGACGAAGAGGACGCAATAAACGACCAAATGATTTTCGATCTCTCCACTCTAATTTGGGCGGCGGCGGCGATCGCTACGCTGTCCATCCACGAATATGCCCACAGCTGGGCCGCTACAAAACTGGGCGATCCGACACCACGCCTCTCGGGAAGGCTAACCCTGGACCCGCGGGCCCACACCGATCCGTTGGGAATACTATTCCTTCTTCTCTTCGGTTTTGGCTGGGGAAAGCCCGTTCCCGTAAATCCCGCAAATTTCTCTGACCCCCAAAAAGATATGGCCCTTACTGCCCTGGCCGGCCCGGCCAGCAATTTCTTCCTAGCCACGGTGCTAGCCCTACTAGTCCGGGTCTTCGGCAATCTCTCGCTCGTACTGCTACCAGTTATCATCCTCAACCTGAACTGGGGGTTCTTCAACATCCTTCCCCTAGCCCCCCTAGACGGATCTCGGCTCGTCTCCGGAATATTGCCACCGCTGCTGGCAAACCAATGGAAGAAGCTGCGAGCATACAGTCCCCTACTCCTATTAATCCTCTTTCTGCCCCTTGGGAAACAGCCCCTCCTGGAAAGGATCCTCTCTCCCCTCCTCTCCTTCGCCCTGCAACTGCTCCTATAAACCCGCCTACCAGATTGAAAGAGTCCAAACAGAGAAGAAGAAAAGATAGAAAAATACCAAAAGAGCGCTGATTGGGGAGCGGTGGAAGTAGAAATTAGTCAAACTTAGAAGGATTCCCAACATTAGAACAAAATCCGAGAGTCCCAAACCCACCCGCTCAAAAGCCTCCTCCCAAAATCCTAAAATACTACGCCGGCCGAGGTAAAACTCCCCCCGCTCCCCCACCCACTCCCAAATAAACTGCCGATCGCTCAAAAGTAGCGCCCCTCGAGGAACAGCCGTCAAGAAAAACCCCCTCCGGTTCTTGCCGACAGGCAGAGTAAAGCGAGCTTTATCCACCGCGAGCAAGTACTTTCCCTGGGGGAGGCGGAACCCAAACTCCCCCCGCCGATTGGTAAAGCTAGTCGCCTGTCGTCGCCCCTTAAAATCGAAAATGGTAATCTTGGCTAGAAACACCGGGCGGCGGGCATCCTCCGAAAGCATGTTCCCCCAAACAGGCGACTTATCCCGCAAGCCCAACAGTTCCAGGCACCAATAATAGCTATAGAGCAGCAGAAGGGGCAAGAAAGTGACATCAATATCAAAACGCGCCAGAAATACCAGCGGCGAGAGAAGCATAAACACAACCAACAAAAGCACCACCAACCGTTCCGAGATGAACCGCAGCGCCGGGTGGGCCAGTAACTCCCGAAGATAGTGCCACACAACCACCGGGGTCTCCGGCACCCGCCCCCCGGGATACATCACATGCAAAACAGAATACGCCTCCTTGGAAACTGACGGGGTAACCAGATGGGCTGCAACCTCTATCGGGAAGGTCCCCGAACCTTCATGAGCAGACGGCACCAGTAACTTAAAAGACACCCGCTGCGATGTCGTTCGGGCCGGGAAACTACCCACAGCCCAAGTGATGGAGCGCTCTTCAACATTAATTTCGGGTGCGGCAGAACCGTAAGCCAAACCCGCGCTCTGAGCAACATACTCCCCCACCCCCTCAGCCCAGACGACACCCAAGCTTAGCGAGGAAGTCTCGTTCCATCCCGAGCACCCGTAGAGGATTGTGTAGGTAATCTCCTCCCCCGGAACTACCTCCTCCCGAGGAACCGAGGTCAAAGTAAGCTGATAATCCTCCGCCCGGTTGGGAACCGTCGCCCTGGCCACAACTTTCGGCTTGACCTCTCCCGCAAAAAGCGGCCGCCAAAAGAACACCACCCCCACCGCCACTATCATTCCTACTGCTAAAAGATCCGACCATTTTGTAGACCCCCCAAACTTAGATTTAAGATTCATGATTCACGATTTACGACTCACGAACGATTTTGACTTTGTAATTAAGCCCTGCAAAAGCCGGTGAACCGAGTTGGCCTGCTCAACCAAGTCAGAAAAACAAGAGTTGTCAGGAGCCAGATAACCGACATCCCTAGCTATCAATATCTGGTTTTTAAGCTCCGTTAACGATCCCTGAGCTTGGTAGTAAAACTGGATTTTCTCCTTAAAGGTGTGCCTACCAAATCCTTCGGCAATGTTGCTAGTAACCGAAGTAACTGCCCTTCTCATCTGATCAACTAACGAGTATGTCTCCTTCCTCGAAAATCCCTCCGTCGTTTTGTAAACGAGGATTACTAGCTTATGGCCTTCCTGCCATACTCTTAAATCGGTAAACGATTTGATCTTTTTTCTTGAATCCTGAATCATAAATCGTAAATCACTACTAGTCCTCCCCCTTTACACCAATTATTTTGTAGATCGGACCCACGCTTTGGATTATGTACCGTCCGGCCCAAGTAGTCCGCACCGCCTGCTCCGCGGCCAAGGGCTCTCCTCCCACCGCCAGGTAAATCGGATGGCCTCCTCTGTTCAGCTCTATAAACTCCAGTAGCGCCTCGAATGCTTTGCCCTGGTCCATTGTCGTTTCGACTTGGGGAAACTTCAGTTCGGGGTGGTTCCTTTTTGCCTGCTTCAACATCCAGCCCAACTTGTAGAAAAAGTTCTCATGGAGTACCGCCACATCCACCCTTTCAGGAAAAACGACCTGCCGAAAATAAGTAAGCCCCAAGAAGAATTCATCTCCCTCGGTAAGCACAATCGCCCCCGGCTCCAAAACCCTAAAAACATCCCTCCCATAATTAAAGGCCTCCTTCTCAGTGTGAAGGTCAACCTCTTTCCATTTTAGAAAAATGTTCGTACTCGCAAGCACCACCAGCAAAAAACTGAAAAGAAGCGAGGCGGCCTTGGCAAAAGTAATCTCAATCTCTTCTCTCTTCCAAAAAGGGGTAATCCGTGCGAGTAGCCGGGAGTGGCGGCTTTCCAGCCAACCTACTGGCCCAGAAAAAAGCTCTCGAACCACGAGGCAGCCCTCCGCCAAAAACAAAGCTAGGTTAAAAAATACCGGAAGAAGGTATGTTTCAATGTTCACAATGTTGTAGTTGAAAATAAAGAGAAGCTGAAAAAGAATGGAAAAAATCAGAAAATCCCGCACCCTGCCCCTCCGACCGAAGAACAACCCCAGGACCAAAATAAAAATTCCCAAAGGATTAAAGGTTTCCCAAGCCCAAACCATAAAACGGGCGATATTATCTAGAAGAAGAGCTGGGGCAACGAACAAAAAGGCCTGATACTCTCGAGCAGTTACGTGAGAAATAAAGCGCGAGAGGTTAGAGGGGTCCCCCCAATTTAAAGCCGGTTGCATTGCGGATCGGATTGGTAAATACAGATAGGGCAGAAGTCCGGCGAGAAAAAAGGCGCCCGCCCGGAAAATATTCCTAACCGACTTCAAAAAACCAGGTACTACCGTAAGAATCATAAATAAGATCGCCGGGGCGATGGCTAGAGAGGAGGTGTGGTTGGTTAGCGACAAACCCCAAAGAAA
The DNA here is from genome assembly GCA_964622035.1 of uncultured Candidatus Saccharibacteria bacterium. Taxonomy (GTDB): domain Bacteria; phylum Patescibacteriota; class WWE3; order JAUXAW01; family JAYEID01; genus CAZUPF01. The sequence continues at coordinate 7,154 of CAZUPF010000015.1, forward strand.
CAGGGCCCCGTGAAGGAAGCTATCTCGGCGGACCCCAAGCACACCAGAACGCTCCCAAAAAATAAGAAGGTAGGTCGTGATGGCCACTAGAAAGAGGTTCAAAGTCAAAACCTCGGCGATGATACTCTGCCCCCAAAGAAGCGGGGAGAAGGCCAGAAAAACAGAGGCAGCAAAAGAGGACTTACGGCTTTTGGTTACCAAAAACGCTGCCAAATAAGTGACAACCAGGGAAAACCAGCCGAAAACAAGCGACATGAGGTTAAACTTTGCCGCCGGGTTACTGAAAAAGGGAAGGAGTTTAAAAACCTGCCCCACCAAAACATACAGAGGCGTTCCCGGGGGATGGGGAATGCCCCAAGTGTAAACGCAAGCGATCAGATCTCCCCCATCGTAACCAAAGTGCTCCCAAGTAAGTCCGGGGGGCATAGTTAGTAGGTAAACAACTAGTACAGGCACCGAAAGGGCCAAAATTGGCAAATAGTGGGTGGCTTTGATAGGTATTCTCATTTATTAACTACTGATCCCCCAATATTCTGTACAGCGGTTCTTCGGCAATCAGGGATAGCCCCTCCCACTCCCCAACGCGACCCCCTACCCCCGTCGCCGGGTAGCTTAGGGTAAAAAAGACGGCCCGATCGTGGGCATTTCGGGCCGCAAAATCCCTAAGGGCCGCTAGAGCACTGAAATCGGTTTCCACCAAACTTAGAGACTCAGGAACAATCACTTCTGGGTAAAACTGGCAGATTCTTGCCACCTCCTTCTGGTCAAATCCCAAACTCGGGTGGGTTGCCAAAACACCCCGAGTTTTTCCAATGGCCTCAAAATATCGAAGCACGGACAAATATTCCTCCTTCTCAGCTAGAACAATTGCTCCCGGAGGAAGAGCCTCCCAAGCCTGCTCCCCGTAAAGTATCGCTGCTGTATCCGCCGCCCGGGAAAGGGAAGAGAGGCGCGCCGGAAAATCCCAAGCTATCATTACTGCCGCCAGAAAAGACAGCGCCCCAACGACCAAAAATCGAAGTGCTCTCCCCTCCTTCTTCAAACGAAAAACCAAAACAAATACCCGGGTCTTAAAGGCCGCCCCTATCTCTGTGTCGGAAAGGGCCCAAGCTAAGTCCCAAATAATCTTAAAGCCTAGAGAGGCCCAAAGAATAATCACCGAGAAAACCGGTAAATAGGCTCCAGACATCTCTGGTAAAGGGTAGATAGCGACAATTGCAAACAGACCAAGCAGGGAGCGGACCAGGGCGGGCCGCTGGCCGCCCCCAAAAATAAATCCCAGCCCTGCCAAAGGTAGGAGCACCCACCAATGCCCGAACAGCAAACCCCCAGCAAAGCTAAGCGCATTCTGCCACGAGGAGAGGAAAACCGGTTTTAAGGGGGAGAGGGAGAAAACAAAGCCCCTCACAGGAAGGCCTAGGGCGGCGGCGGCGGAAATACCAGCAGCAATCACTACGACAAACACTAGTCCCGCACCCACGATATCCCAAAACCGAAGCTGCCCGCGCCCCTGCCACGCAGCTATTCCCAAAGGAAAGATCAGAAAGACCGCCGCCGGGAAGCATAAAAAAGAAAGGGCCGAAAAGAAGACGGACCAAAATAGGGCGCAGCGCGGCCGCTCCTTAAAATAGAAAAGGGAGAAAAGGGCCAGCCAAAAAAGAAAAAACGCCAGTGTGTAAAAATTAGCAAACAAGGCAAAATACCAGAACTGGGGAAAGAACGCCAAACAAAGCCCCCCCAAAAAAGCCGGTTTAGTGTCTCTGGTCGCCTCCCAAATAACTAAGTAGATTAGAGACACGCCGAGGGAAGCGAACAACGCAGAGACCAGATTAGCCCTAAAGGCAAGACTGCTGAGCGGTCCTAGACGGGACCACAGAGAGCCAAGCAGGAAGTAAAGCGGTGAAAAAGAAAAGGAGAAGAATCGGGGCTGAACTAGGGAAGCCAAAAGGTTCCCAACACTAGCTGGATCCCAAACAATCCCCGGAGCTAAAGTAGACCAGTAACCCAGAAAGGCAACAACGCCAAGAAGGGCAGCGTAAACAACGGGCGGGAACGGCGTCTTCATCTTCCTCATTAGCTTTAGTTTAGCTAACTCCTCCCCCTTCCGCAACGGCCGCATCATACCCACAGAAACACTAGATAGTTCAACCAAACATTAGTAGAATAACTACAGTAACCAATTGTAATATGAACAGCTCTGAATACCAAAAACTCTACGAACTCGAAACCTCCTACTGGTGGCATGTAGGGAGACGAACGATTGTCGCCGTGTTAATCAGAAAATTCGCCCTACCGCTTGGGGGGCCTCGAAAACCATCCGCAACCGTAAAAATTCTTGATATCGGCTGCGGAACGGGAGAAACTACAAAATTCCTCTCCCAGTTCGGTAAAGTTACCGGCCTAGATGCCGCCGAGCAAGCGGTTGAATTCTGTAAAAGGAGGGGTCTCTTCAATATTAAGCACGGATGCGCTGAATGCCTCCCCTTCAAAGAAAATTCCTTCGGCCTTGTTACTATGCTAGATCTCTTGGAACACGTCGAAAACGACTCCCAAGCTCTCGAAGAGAGTTATCGAGTGCTGAGCAGCAACGGAACCCTACTCATCACCGTCCCCGCTCACCCCACCCTCTGGAGCGAGCATGACATAGCCCTCCAGCACCAAAGGCGTTACTTGAAAAAGGAACTCCGCGCTAAGGTTGAGAGGGCGGGATTTAAAGTTCAGAAGCTCAGCTTCGCAGTCACCACACTCTTTCTGCCAATGCTAGTTTATCGCCGCCTCCAAAGGATACTTCCCCCAAACCGAAAGCCGCAAACGTCCTATGTCCTTCTTCCTACTTGGTTAAACAATACCCTCATCGCCCTCCTAAAACTGGAAGCGGGGGCTCTGGAGTACAGCAATTTACCTTTTGGAGCATCACTAGTCTGCCTTGCCAAAAAATGAACAAAATTGTAACCTACGCCACCATTATCCTGGCCCTAATTTTTGTGGGCGCAATTTCTATCCAAGCGCGAACCAACTCCGATATCTGGCTCTGGTTACGGGTCGGGAAGCTAATTAGAGAAACAGGCCAGTTCCCCAAAGAGGACTTTCTCTCCTACACAGCTACTGGAAGGGAGTGGATTGCTCATGGTTGGGGCTTCGGATTACTGAGTTACACTATTCACAAACACCTAGGAAGGCTGGGCCTGGTCGGTCTCCGGCTCGCCATCAGCTGGTTGGTATTCTTTATCCTCAGGCGAACCGCGCGAACCTACGCCGCATCTTCCACCATTTTTGCCGCCATTGCCTGTTTCTCATTCTATGTCATCTCCACTGCCTGGGTCGTCCGCCCCCATTTGCTGGGAGCTTTCTACCTCGCCATTCTCATGCTGATTCTCACCCTCTACCAAGCAGGACGAACAGGCTACGCCTGCTTCATCCCCTTGCTAACTTTTGTCTGGGCCAACACCCACGCCAGCCTCCCCATCGCCTTCGCCCTCATGTTTCTCCTTTTAGGCGCCGAGCTACTGGAAAAACTCCTAAGATCTAAAACAACTAGTAGCTACAAACTACTAGCTACTGTCATTTCCCTTTCCTTCCTAACATCCCTGATCAACCCCTACCATCTCGGGATCTACCAATATTTCTTTAAAATCAACTCTCTCGTAAAAGACAACATTCTCGAGTGGCTCCCCCTGGCCAACTACTTCGACTGGTCGAACGCCCAAGCTTTTCTTATTTTCCTCGCTCTCGTCCTTCTCACCCTAGTTCTCGTTGGCGCCACCGAACCGAAAAAGGTTTCCTACTTTGAGGTGGGATTAACGCTCGTTTCGGCCTACCTGTCCCTCTCAGCCCTCCGCCACATTTTGGTGGCTACTATCATCCTCACCCCCATACTAGCCAAAAACGTAACTATCTTGCTCCACAAAATAAAGCTAGAAAACCCGAGGCTGGGCAGCACTCTCGGTACCCTTGTCTTAATCCCCCTCGCACTGCTGTCCATTAAACCCACCCGCAACATCGCCCACGGGGGATGGGGTATCCGGCGGGATATTATCTCCACCGAGGCAATAAACTTCATCAAAGAAAAACGGCCCGCGGGGAATATGTACAACCACTTCGACTTTGGGAGCTCGCTTCTTTGGCACATCTACCCCCAGTACCAAACCTTCATTGACGGCCGAGTCGACATGTTCGTCCCCGATATTTATATGGAGTGGCTAATCCCGGCCACCGGCAAGGATGGTTGGGAGGAAACCCTGGAAAAATACCAAATAGGTTGGATAGTCTTTCCCACCGGCAGCGTCTGGAGCGCGCTCAGAGAAGATTTAGAAAGAGAAGATGCCTGGTGTCTCGTTTTCTGGGATGATACCACCAGCATCATCCTAAAAAAGGAAGTCAACGACCGGCTTTGCCAGAGCTATGCCTACCAAGCCGCCCTCCCCCTAAGTGCAACCTCCGTCCAGAGGGAGGGGGGCGCCGTTGAGGAGGCCGAAAGGGAGTATCAAAGGGCAATCCAAGACTCGCCCCGTAACGCCAATGCCCACAACAAGCTAGGAATGCTGTACGCCTCCGAAGGGAAGATAGGCGCCGCCCGCGAACAGCTCCAAAAAGCAATCGCAGTCAGCCCCCGGTACACCACCGCCTATTTAAATCTAGCGACTCTCTACGAGAAGGGGGACCCCCGAAAAGCAATTGAAATTCTCAAGGATGCCATTGGTAAGAACTCCGCTGCGCCCGACCCCTACAAAAAGCTAGCCATTATCTACGGTAAAAATCTGGGAGAGAGCAAAACCGCCCAAAAATACCTACGCCAATACCAGAAAAAAACCGATAACGACACCGAAAAAGAATGGGCCGAACAGTTGTGGTTGTACTTAGAAAATACTTGACACGGGGTACTTGACACAGGATACTTGACACGGGATACTAAGTGCGAGACACTTGGTTTACTACCTGCCTATGAGTTGTACAGTCGGTAACATAAGAGCCGCGAAGAGGGTAAAAGTTTTTATGTGGTCCTCCTTTCTGGGCCTGCTCTGCTATTCGGCCTGGGCGGGTAGTAACACCACCGAAGCTGGCGCCGCAGCAGAAACCTCCACCACCCGAACCGTTACCGTCAATGCGACCGTCGCCCACGCTATTGAACTTTACGTTAGCACTAGCAATGTCACTCTCAATGTCGCCAGCCCCGGCTCTGCCGTTGAAGCAGAGCACGATATCCAAGTTCGCACCAACTCCAGCACCGGTTACAAGCTCTTTCAGAAACATAGTCAGAACCTTCTCCACACGGATACATCCACCATCATTGACCCCGACTGGATTGGGACGGTAGATGCTCCCGTAGTCGTGGGCTCTGTCGGTAACGGCCTCGGCTTTTCTCTCTGCGGAGCCAATGTTGTCGAGGCTATCTGGAACACCGGAGATAATTGGGCAACCTTTGCCGCCACCGCCACTGAAGCGAATAACTACGCCTGCTACGATGCGGCTAACACCGTCATCAATGTCTTCTACACCCTGGATGTCGAAACCACCCAAAAAGCGGGCAGCTATACTAACGAAGTCGAGTGGTACGCCGTCACCAACGACACCTAAGTATTAAAGCAGTTCGGCTAACCTTTTCCCCCAAGCCCCCTCAGGTTTCTCTTAAAACCCGTTAACAGCTCTTCTTGTCAGAACTAACACAATCAGCTAAACTCGAGGTAGCAGACATGAGAAAACTAATTCTCCCAACTTTACTAACCCTCATCGCAACGCTAACCATCGGTCGGGCGCGGGTGGCTTATGCGGCTAGCGCCATTCAAATCGCCCCAACCTCCCTGGAATTTGAAATTGCGCCTGGGGAGACATATGTCAACCAAGATTTTAACCTCTTTAACCCTTCACGCACCGAAGCCCAAGTAATGACCCCCAAAGTACTCGATTTCTCCGTAGAGGGTGAGACCGGAACCTATAACTTCGCGGTTCGGCCCAACAGAATGTTTTCCCTCTCCGAATGGGTCACTTTCTCCCCCTCAGAAATAACTCTTGAACCACTCGAAGTGCAAACGCTAACCCTAACTATCACCGCTCCCGAAGACGCCGAGCCTGGAGGACACTACGCCATGCTCCTAACCTCCTCCCAACCACTCGAACTTGGCGATGGTGACGGGGGGGTAGTACTCCGAGCCGTTGGCGGTGTCGGGGCACCGCTTTTCGCCACCGTCCCCGGTGAAATCTCTTGGGAGGGCAAAATTTTAGAGGTTATGCCAGTCCCCTTCAAAAACTTCGGGCCGGTAGATTTTAAACTACGATTCCAAAACCTGGGTACCGTCCACTATAAACCTTACGGGAAAATAGAGGTGTTTGACTTTCTAAATAATAAAGTTGGCGAGGTAGAAATCCCCCCCACCCGCGTTTTCCCCCAAACGATTCGCCAGATGGAAGCCAACTGGGGAAGGCTCCTCCTCATTGGAAAGTATCGGGCCAAAGCCACACTAACTTATGGAAAACCGGGAGAGGAAAAAACCGACACCGCCGAAATTGCCTTTTGGGGCTTCCCCTACAAAGGGGCGCTAGTTACCCTGGTAACCTTGGGGCTAGTAGTCGCTGTTTCTAAGCTAAGAAAAAAGGAAGATAAAAACTCACTGCGCCCCTCTTAAATTTACCGTTGTCTCCAAAACCACCCCATCCCCCGCCTGAAAATCCTGACGGGTTGGAGAATTGGGGGGAGGCATAAGTCCCAACTTGAGATTTACCCGCGTCCCCCCGCTATCACATGAAAAAGAGGCCTCTCCAATATTGACGCCGCCCACCTGATCGGTGTCGGTTAAAAATGAATAAGAGGGGTCGTCTCCGGGGGGCGTGCAGCTAGAGGCGCAATCCGCCCCCACACTGCGCATAATCGCCCGTACTCCCCCCGTGGGCCAAATGCAAAAGCAAATCTCCTCACCCCCCAGCTTGAAACCCACCGCCTCATTCCCCATATATCCCCCACTTCCGCATGCCGGACTGAAATCGCCGCCACAGCAGGTGATCTCGTCTGCGTTCCTCAGCTGCTGTTCCATAATTGAAAGGGCGTAACTACCAGACTGCCCAAGCTCGTTCAATACTCGCACCTTGTTCTGAGTCTTCATAATGTTGGAAAATGTATCTGTCGCTACCACCGCAAAAACGCCCAAAAACAAGACCACAATCAAAACTTCAATCAGGGTAAAGCCGCGGGCCCGAGCTGAACTACTCATCATGTTCAAAATACAACAACCCCCCCTCAATGGCAATGATCAAGCAACTACTAACCACCAACTTCCAACTTTGCATTTTTAACTTTTAACTGACGCTGTAGCCTTCGATGCACTCCCAAACCAACTAAGACTCCTAAAGCCACGGTAGAGATCGCCAGACCCTGCCTAA
>CAZUPF010000016.1:0-13205 GCA_964622035.1 uncultured Candidatus Saccharibacteria bacterium
TTACCTAATTCTGAGGGTTGGTTTTTACCTGCATTAGAAACTGCAGCGCGCGGTTGGGGTCTCCACCGATCATTGAGATCAGACGAGCAACAGTGTGAGGTACACGGTCACGCTTGGCAGCCCGCTTAAAACCCCTGACAATCGTGCCAGCGCTGCAACTACCGGTCGATCGGCCCCGGTCGTCTTGGGCCGCATCGGCGGCGATCCGCTCCCACTCTGGGTGATACTTTCTCATCCTTGCGTATTCAGCAACGAGCTCCACCGCCGTCTGTCGACATCCCGACCGGTGGTCATCCAACCGACCGCGGCCCAAGGTGTTTGAGCCCACACCCACATGGAAAACGATTGTGCCATCCCCAAAATTCTCGTAAGCGTGTCGAGGATCAACCCTGATATTGTTCCAGGTTGTTCCCTGAGGGATGTGTACAACACGGACCCCATCCTTTGGGTGGAAAACCGCCCAGCAGTACCGCCGGAGCATTTCCACCGCGGCCCCATCGTCCCAGTGACTCCACAAATGGGTAGCGATGATGACCTTAATAACATTCCTGCCCATATCCGTACCTCCTGTACGTATGCGTACACTATTCTTATGGAAAGCCCACACCAACCTGACGACCTCGAAGAGAAGAGCAAAGAGATCAGCAAATTGGCGGGGGCCTATTTTTTAAAGAGCGCAAGCAAGACCTATTATATCACAGACTAGAGGATACTTCAAGTGAAAAGGGCCGGTGGAAAGGAGGAAATCGGATAGCTAGTCCGCGAGAGCGGTCTCTAGCCGACGCATGAAGCGGCTCTCAAAGGGGCGCACCAGTAGCCTATTGACCAAGCGGTAAAGAAAACAGGTCCGGTACTTAGCAGGAATCCGCTGCGGGTCGAAATGGCGCGGAATGAGCACCGTATCCACCAGCAGCACTCTCCCCTCCCCGGTTACGAAAAGATTATTGGTATAGCGAGGGTTTAAAATCTTCAGGGCAGTACCGCCCACGGCATCAACGGAAACCCCATGGTCCACCCGCAGCTTCCGGTTGTTTATGAAGAAATTGAGCAGGTTAGCCACCGTGGTCCTGTTGGAGAAAAGCGCCTCATCAGTAAGAGCCAACAAGCTTTTCCCTCGAACCCGTCTCATCACCACCGCGTAAGTAGCCTGACCATCAGGGAGAGGAACAAGGAAATATTCGGTCGAAACCATGTGGGCGGGCAAATGTTCCTGCAAAAGCTCCCCCTGCTCCCTAATCTCCTGGACCCACGCCGTCATCAGCACCAACGGTTCCGGGCTAACGTATTTGATGACGAAATCGTCACCTAGGAAGCGGACAGCGTGCTCCCAATTACGACCAGGTACGGGGTCGCCAATCGAGATACCTGCGTAGGGGGTGTCTTCGAGAGCGCGAACGATATGGGGAAGAAGTGAGGAGTCACGACCAATAATTGGGTCGCGAAACCCAATTAAAGAAAAAAAAGCGCCCAAAGCCCGATCGGCAGCCCTCCCTAAAAAACGCATTGCCAGTAGATACTAGTTGATCTCGAGGAAAAACTCAACTCGCGCCACATAAAAAAGAGCACACGCTTCCGGCCACCAAAAGGTGACAGAAAGGTGTGCCCACAATCAAGGGTACCCAATCAGAAAGAACGGCGCGGCTCCGGACTACCAACGTCCGAGATGTCTAACACTTGCCCGCCGGAGCCGCGCCGTTACGTGAAACACGTGCTTAAGCTTCCCTCCAACTAAAAGAGGGTGCCAGCTACCTTGCGTCGTCGATACGCCCATGGCGAATCTCCGCAAGGATGGTTCAAGGTAAACGCCCCCAAAGCCCTCACCCATGAGGGTCGCTCGAGAACGTTTGCTCCTTGCTGCAGGTTCCTAGCCCAACTTAGTTGCGCCGGTCTTGGCGTGAGAAAATTAATCCCCCACAGCCGTCCCGCACTACCAAAGCACATGATTACCCTGCTAATGTACTAGTCCCTTTACACCTCGCTTTCCTAAGCAAAAACAGTCTTACTCTTAGTCGAATGTGTCGAAAGGATAGCAAAAATCTATAGGGCCGTCAAGGGGTAGCGAGTTTTTCACCAAACCAGGCAGAGAGCTCCGCAATCGGTACCCGCACCTGCTCAGCAGTATCGCGATCGCGAACGGTTACCGCCGCGTCTTCGAGGGTGTCAAAATCAACCGTCACACACCAGGGAGTACCAATTTCGTCCTGGGCGTAGTAGCGTTTACCAATATTACCCCGAGCATCCCAAGCTACCCGCAAACCCGACTGGAGAGACTTATAAACCTCCTGCGCCTTAGCCACCAACTCCGGTTTATTAGCGAGAAGCGGAAAAACGGCCACTTGGTAGGGGGCCAGATCGGGACGCAGCTTCAGCACCACGCGACTTTTTTCCTCGGTGTAAGCGTCTATAAGCAGAAAAAGGAAGGTGCGGTCAACACCACCCGAGGTCTCGACAATCCAGGGTAGAAACTCCTCCCCCGTCGCCGAGTCACGGTAGGTGAAGTCATTACCAGAGTATTGGCCATGCCGAGAGAGATCCCAGTCGCTACGCCAGTGAATTCCCTCCCATTCCTTCCAACCAAGGGGCGTCTCGTACTCAATATCAAAGGCGACCTTGGCATAATGCGCCAGCTCATCCTCGTCATGCCGACGGTAGCGGAACCTATCCTTGTGGTTGACCAGACTTTGATACCACCGCATCCGTTCTTCCTTCCAGTATTCGTACCACTTCTCCATCTCGCTGGGATTTACAAACCACTGTAGATCCCATTGTTCAAACTCCCGCTGGCGGTAGAGAAAGTTTTTCGGGGTAATTTCGTTACGAAAAGCCTTACCGATTTGGGCAATCCCAAAAGGAATCTTCAGCGAGGTCGAATTGAGAACGTTTTGGTAATTAAGGTAAATCGTCTGGCAAGCCTCACCACGCAGGTAAACTTTTTGCTTTTCCTCCTCCAAAACACCAAGTCCGGCTTCAACCATGACGTTAAACCGCCGCGGCTCAGTCAACTCTCCCCCACACTCTGGGCAGCGGGTACCGGCCAAAGACTCCTTAAGCTTAGCGATTAGGCCCTCTCCCACTACCCCCGTCTCCTTGATATCTAAATCTTCAACCAGGTGATCAGCACGAAAGCGCTTCCGACATTTCTTACAGTCCACCAAAGGATCGGTAAAGCCCTCGACATGGCCCGAAGCTTCCCACACTCGTGGGTGGGTAATGATCGCCCCATCAATACCGACCACATCATCGCGCATTTCGACCATCTCCCGCCACCAAGCCCGCTTGATATTGTTCTTCAGCTCTACCCCGAGGGGGCCAAAGTCGTAAAAACCAGTAATTCCCCCATAGATCTCCGAACCAGGGTAAACAAACCCCCGCCGCTTGCAGAGGGAAACTACTTTTTCGAGAAGATTCTGTTCAGCCATAATTAGCCCCCCTCAGTGTACAACAAAATCAATAAAATGATAAGATTCTTCCCGGTGAGGAGGAGAACCGCCCCAGTCGAAAGCCGGGCACCGGCTTCAAAAGCAGATTTAATAGTACTTACTAAAATATACCCCTAGTCTGCGCATGCCTTCAGAAATTACCCCCGTGCAGTCGGCAAAAGTAATACAAAAATGGTGCTCGCCAGCGGCCCCATTCCCTACTCCTGGAGACACTACTACACCCACCTTGTCGATTATGTCTTTGCATAGATAGTAGCTCTTTATGTCTTTCAAATACTTTACAAACAAGTAGGGACAGGCCTGGGGGGTTATGTAGGTAAGACCGTGACCGATTTCGTCAATGCCTTTAATTACAAAGTCTCTTTTTTCTCTAGCCACTTCTAGGTCTTCTTGCACCTGTTTCTTTACCGCGGGGCTTTGCAAGGATATTTCAGCCGCTTTTTGCGAAACTGCAGAAGCTACGGTGTTGAAAGATAGCTGTAAATGGAAAAGCTCTTCGTGAATTGACGCAGGAACGTAAGCATAGCCGACCCGCCAACCGCACATGGAAAATTCTTTAGAGAATGTTCTTGCCACAACAACACGATCACGCATCCGCGGTATACCAAGCGCACTCGTAAATGGTTTATCGTAAGTTAGGTAATTGTACGCCTCATCTACTACTAAAAGGATGTCGTTTTCCTTGGCAATTTCTCCCAGCTCCATAAGCTCTTGGCGGGTATATATTTTCCCCGTTGGATTATTGGGGCTGCAAAGTAAGATAACTTTAGTATTTCCTCTAAGCGCTTGCTGCACTTTTTTTGTATCAAGGGGCCAATCCGGAGATTTCTCTTCCATGGCTACTTCGGTGATTGAGGCCCTCGTGAATCTTAGTTGATTGTAGTAGTCCTGAAATGTAGGTGTTATCACTAAACAGTCACTATCTTCGTCAAGCAAGTAAAGGAAGAGTTGTTGTAAGAAGGTTGTAGCGCCCAGGGTTACAAGAATGTTACTGCTAACATCAACAGCAACTTGCGAGTGCTCTTCAATGTAGTTTGCAATTTCTTTCTTTAGACCAAGCGAACCAACAGTGTACGAACAAAACTCATTTTCATTAACAAACGACTCCAGTAGCTCCTCGTAGACTTCTTTTGGGGTGGGGTTGGGGCATGATCCTGTTAAAAATACGCAGTTGCCTCTTTTGAGAGCATGACCATATAAATCGTTCGTGTAGTTAATTTTTAGAGATTTATAACTTCTGGACCTATAAGGGAACATCGAGTAATCGTAACATACTCCCAGCACTCGAGCCGCCCAAAAAAATACAATCCACGAGTAATCGTGGGGGGGGCCAGAAAAACCCGTCGGACGGGACAAGCTTGGGAGCTACCCAGAAGCAAAGCTTGCAGAGCGCAGCTTCTCTAGTAGCTCAGTAGACTTGAGACGCTTCTCGAGAAGATACTCCACATACATACGCAGCAGTTCTCCCGCCTTTTCCCGCTCCCCACGCTCAAGCTTCATCCGGTTTATCTTGTGCCAAGACTCTTCCGCCAACCCCCGCAAAACCCCCAGCACTGCCTTGCCCGCCGGGAACCCATCGGCAATACACTGACCACAAACTACCCCCCCTAAAGAGGGGGAGAATCCGTTCCCGCCACCCCAAGACAGGGGGCCGCCACAGTGGACACAGCACCGCATCTCCGGCGCAAATCCCAGCTCTCCTAAAGCCTTGAGTTCAAAAGCCCGAACCAGAAGGGGGCCACGGTCATCCTCCGCCCCATCAAGGTAACTCAGGGCCATCAGTATTAACCGAAACAACGAGTAGTTGGTTTGCCCTTCCGCCACAAACTCATTAATAAACTCGGCAATATAGTAACCCAACCCCGATTTATCCAAATCCTCTTTGATGCCCCGAAAGGGATCCACCGTCTCGGCTTCGGTCAGAATGTGTAAGTTTCTGCCCTCGGCCACAACCATCAAGGAGTGATTCAAAAGATCAATATGCCCGGCCTTTTTCGAAGTAATCTTTTTCACCCCTTTGGCCAGGACCGATATTTTTCCGCGGTCCTTAGTAAAAACCGTCAGAATCCGGTCCGCCTCGGAAAAATCCGTGCGTTTGATGATAATGCCCTCAATCCGATAGGTTGGCATAGAAATTAGAAGTTTTCGAACTCTGCTTCCCAATCCTTATTCAAATTAAATTTCTCCACCCGCTTACCCACCTGCACCTCGTATCCCGGTGTGTCTAATCCCGGCTGTTTCTGGATCAGTAACTGGTACTTGCCACCCTGAACAACAGAATCGGGCAAGCGGTATTTAAAAACTAACTGAGAGGCATCCTGCGGCTTGGTCACATTAAAAGCGGCAAATACTTGCTTACCCAGCTCCGCATCAAAGTAAGATTGTTGGGGCACCGCCTCCTTAGCCCCCTCAATAGAGATTAGCTCCGACCCTTCGGGAACTAGCAAGCGGACATAGGCCCGGTAGGGTCCGTTGAGCCAGCCGTCGTAGGGCTCGGGATTGACAAAGTCAATTGTCACCTCCTTGGTCCAGCCCTCATCGCCCCTACTGATTACCTGCCTAACTGTCCGCGTAACATAGAGATTAGCTTTGGCTCCCGCAAAGTTGGCCTCGTTCACCTGCAGGTAATCCCCCGCAAAGGCAACTACCCTCCCTGCCAAATTGTGCTCTTCGACCAACGCTTGCGCCCGCGAATCGAAGAGGTAAGCCAAAAAATGTTTCTCACTAACAAGGGTAAGGCTCTCTTGGACAAGCGGAAGCCACAAGTTCTTGGGCGCATCGAAGGCTTTATCCAAGATGGCATCCATCAGGTACCCAATAAGGTTCTTCCGCCCCGCCTGCTCCTTGAGAAGTAAGGTAGCGTAACGCTCCAGCTCAACAACAACATTGTCCGCATTAAAGGGTTCCTGGTAGCCGGCAACATCGACGGGACCCAACACCTCCAACAGACCCTTCACAAAAAAGGTATCTAAAGCTAAAACACCGTCAACCGGGGGGACGCCTTCCACCCGCCGCCAAAACTCGTGAAACAGCCTCGCCGAAACGGCAAAATCGGGAGAGAGGTTGGTATCGCGAATGTAGAAATGCTCAATCTTCAAGAAGCGCTGGTAGAGGTCGGGGGCGGGGGTCTTCACAGCAATCCGGTAGTCTAACTGGTACATATCATCTGACTTAATATCGGTAATTTTCCCTCCCGACAAGGTAATCAGAGCGTAGGCCGTCCAAAAACCTCCGGTGGGGCGAATTTCTTTGTCGTTCTGAAAAATCAACACGTAGGTCTGCGGCTTCGGATCCCCCAAAATACCCGGCAAAGTTAGCAACGCTTCCTTAGCCTTCGGCAGGGCCTCGTCAAAAGTCGCCGTCGCCTCCAAGAGCTGAGTTAGCAACTCCCCAACACTCGCACCCCCGAAAGAGATAAAGCGGGGGTACCTTCCGGGTTTAATGTGGGCTATCTCCTCTCGAACCCGCAGGAGGTCGGGGCCCACCGCATCAAGCCCGACAGCAACTTCAGGCATTACCTGGACCGCCCCCTCAAGGCGGTCCTCGATGTTCACCGCCCGCCCTTCCGAAGTTTTGGTTCTAAACCCCATCAAATCAGCCACCGGCTCGATCACGGTAACCATCTTCTGCCCGGCAGAGATACCGAACCCACCCGCCCGAAGCAGGTGCTCCCCATCACGGTAGTAGCCACCAAAGAAGGGGATGGCCTTAACCCAAGAAAGGGGTCTGAGGGCCTCTTCCAGCAAAACCCGGTCCTGATCAATTTTCGCCAACTCCTCCTCTACCTTAACCAAGTCCTGAAGATAGAGGGCATCTTTAAAGGGTAGGGCGTGGGAGTACAGCGCCCGTGTCTGCGCCAGAACGCCTAAGGCTGGTCGGATAATCAGGAAGTAAGCCAAAGGAAGCACGAGAAAGAGACCCAGGGCCAGAGCCCGCACCACCTTTTTCCTTTTTGGAGACCTCTTAACTATCTTTTTCGGCTTTAGAAATTTAATCACCCTAGGCGGCCCCCTTAGCTTGGGCCACGGCCAGTGGCGTTCTCAAAATAATGTAAAAGTCGAGAAGGAGAGAGTCGCTCCGCGCATACTTTTCCTCTAGCCTAATGCGCTCACCAAAACTGAGTTGGGAACGGCCGCTAACCTGCCACAGACCGGTAATTCCGGGCTTAATCGAAAGGATAGTCGCCAGCGCACTCCGCACACCAGGATTCTCTCGCTCATACTTTTCTAGCTCGTCGGGCCGGTAGGCCCGCGGGCCGACGAAACTCATCTCCCCACGCAACACATTCAAAAACTGAGGAAATTCGTCAATACTGTACTTCCGAAGAAAGCGGCCAATCCTCGTCACTCGTGGATCGTCATCCATCTTATGAGCGCCGGAGCGCATCTTTTCATACAGCTCCGAATTAGAAAAAAGGAGCGCGTCGGCATTTTTAACCATCGAGCGAAACTTGTAAATCTTAAAAAGGGTGCGGCCCCGACCTATCCTCTCCTGAGAATAAATAATCGATCCCCGATCCTCTAACCAGATAGCTAGGGAGCACAGCAGGGCAAAGGGAGAAAAAATAATGAAGGCTAGCAGGGAGATAGTAATATCTAAGGCACGCTTTACTAGGCTATATAACATCTCAAGTTAAACACTGGGACCCAACGAGGTGTGTTAGCCGCTCCGCAAACCTCCGCCGGCTAAACTCTTCTGCCCGCATCCGACATCTCTCCGGTGAGTACCTTCCTGAATGGAAAACAGAAAGAGCACCAGCCAAAGCCTCTACCGTTTGGGGGTAGAAAAACTCCCCCGTCTCTCCTGGAAGAATCGTCTCCAAGGCACCACCCGCCCTATACGCCACCACCGGCCGACCCGAGGCCATTGCTTCGAGGGGGGTAATTCCAAAATCCTCCCGCTGCGGAAAGATAAGCGCCCCTGCGCCCTGGTAGCATTCTACCACGCCCTCGTCCGAAAGTCGACCCCGAAACTCTACTGTGGGACCGGCCATTCTCTCCAACCGCGCCCGATCCGGCCCCTCCCCAACAATTACCAAGGGAAGCTTAAGCTGGTTACAAGCCCCGATAACGATATCAATTCTTTTCCAGGCCGCTAGGCGGGAAACGACTAGGAAATAACCGGGCTGCGCGGGGTCTACCGCGTCAGGCGTAGCGCCTTTGCCAAATCTTTCCAGCTCGACGAACGGGTAAATAACTTCCGAATCTCTACCGTAGTACTTCTTTATCTTTTGCTTAACCGAACCCGAGTTGGCAATAAAGTAGTCAACCCGCTGCGCGGCCGCGTAATCCCAAACCCGAAGGCGACCCAATAACGGGGAAAGTGCCTCCCGCAAAAGAGGGGCGCCGCTGAAATAAGCTTGCGGTTCCCAAAACATCCTCCCCGGACTATTCATGTAGCAAATGTGGACAGTTTTCGGCCTAGTTACCACCCCGTGAGCAAAGCGTGTTGATGAGGAAAGAACCACATCGTAATCGGCCAGATCAAACGACTCGAAGGCCAGAGGGTAGAGGGGGAAATAGGCACGGTAGAATACTTTTTTGAGCGGGAGTCTCTGCATAAACGAAGTTGTGAGCTTTGAGTGCTGACCCACTAACTGCCGCCAGCTCTTGGAAGCCATTGAGGTGAAGAGGTCCGCCTTGGGCCATACTTCGCGCATAGCCCCGAATAAGCGTTCGGCGCCACCGTGTTGGATGAGATCGTCGTGAACTAAAGCGAGTTTCATCCTGACTGATACCCCCCCAATGTTTCCTCAGCCATTTTTTTCCAGGAAAATCTTTTTAAGTTCGCCAAGCCTTTCCCGACCAGATCCCCGCGCAAAGTGGGATTTTCGACCGCAGCCTTTATCTTCCGAGCGATGTCCTCAGTGTCCTCAGGATCGAAATATAGGGCCGCCGACCCACAAATTTCGGGAACACAGGTAGCTGCCGAGGCAACAACGGGAATACCAAAGCTCATCGCCTCCAAGGGCGGTAGGCCAAAGCCCTCCGAAAGAGAGGGGAAAACAAAACACAGCGCTTCCTGGTAAAGCACCACCAACTCCGCATCAGGGATGTGGCCCGAACCAACATCAAAGGCCGGGAAGAAGACTTTGTCAGCCAGTCCGGCCCGGGCCACCTCCTCGCTCAACCGAGCCTGGAAAAAGTCCTTTTTCCCAACCAGCACCAGCGCCAAGTTTTCGTGTTCTTCGGAAACGAGCTTGAAAGCACTAACCAATCGCGGCAGATTCTTGTGCGGATACATACTACCAACATAAAGGAGGTAGGGCTTGCCAACGCCAAATTTCCCCAAAACAGATGTGCTGCGATTACGCGTTAGCGGCGGTGGTAGCTTCTCTCCCGCCCCCTCGTAGGTAACACAGATCTTTCCCGAGTCCAGGCGTGGGTAGTTGGCCGAGAGATCGCCTCCTACAAACTCGGTGGGAACGAAAATCTTTCGCGCCCGCTTCACCGCCTGCCCAAAAATGAAATGGTACATAAGTCTCTTCAAGCGATACTTCACCAACGGCAGGGTAGTCGCTCGCGCGGTCGAGAAGCGGTGGATAGTAAGGTCGTGAATAGTGACCACCAAATTTCCAAAATAGAGAAGAGGAATATTGTAGTGGGGAATGTGAAGCAGATCTAGCTTCTCTCGCGCAAAAATAAACGGCAGCTTTATTTGTTCAGCAAAAGAGTACCAAGGAACATTGACCGCAACCTTTCGAAAGTTTGGACTTTGCGGCTCATAATCACTTAAACCTCCGGAGTTTAAGAATATGACGTATTCGTTTTCGTGGTCTAGCTGCTCAAGATTTAGAATGAGGTTCTTGATGTAGCGGCCGGGGCCAGCGTGGCCCCAAAAACGAGCATCAATCCCAATGCGCATAGGCCTATTTTAACAGATTTGAAAAGAATCGGCCGGATTGGAGAGTATCTCCAACCCGACCAATATCAGCTACGAGCTATGAAGCCGGCGCCCACACAACGCGGGCGGCGGTGATCTCGCCGGCATCTTCTTGCACCTCTACGCGGAGGCCGAAGGGTAGCGCCCTACGCTTAGCCAAGATCGCTAATGCCGACCGTACTACCGCTAACTGTTCCTCCATGTCCTCTTCCTCATGGATGTGCGGCCCTGACGCCATCTCGCGCACAGAGAGAAATTTATCATCTGCGCACGCCAACAGTGCTACCAACCGGTCCAGAACCGCATGCTGGAAAGTGCTGAAGTTCCATATTCTCCGCCGATATGCCCCATCGTCCTCAGCCGCCTCAATCAACCCCGCCGCCTCCAGCCGGGAGAGGGCGTCTGCAACTTCCTGCCGCACCACATTACAATCCGCCCCTGGAGCACCACCTAGCAGACTAGCAATTCGGTCAACCCCCTTAGCAATCGGGAGGATACACCAAACACTAACAGCCCAAGGATCCATCTTGGTCAACAGACAGAGAAACCAGCCGCTTCTCATCTTCCACTCCCCTTTCTCAGTTATTTCACCCAAACGCAAAGTCCGCAGGGTAAATATTACAAGATATACGACTCCCCGTCAAACAAAACGGCCGGGGGTAGGAATAATTCCCACCACCGGCCAAGAACCCGGCCAATCTCTACCTAGCTCGCCCCCTCCAGCCACACATCAAACCCCGTAGCAGCGTTATCAGTGTAGCGCACTGGGATCAGCAGCGGCTTTTCGGCTAAGGCTCTCACGAGGGCCTCCGCTTTCTCCCAAGCAATATCGTACCCCTTTTCCCCCGATTTGAGGCCAAACACCTCTCTAACTACGCGGTTCAGGTTGACTGCTTTACCAACCTTGGTAAGGGCGTCAAGAGTACTTACCTCCTCTGGAGAAAGCTGGCCTGTCGCGCGCACGGAGAGCCACAGCTCCCAAGCGGAAATCTCACCAGCCTTGCATACGGCGACCAGCCCCGCCTCCTCCAGCAGCCCCGCAGCCACCGCCACTATCGTCAGAGTATCCTCGCGAACCGTGGGTCCATCCCTAAGCAACCCAAACCGGTGGGCGAGAATCCCCACCTGGAGAGTATCCTCCTTGGAAAAGTGCTCTCCGCTAGCCAAAGCCCCGAGAACTGCAGCCCCCATCGCACTACACCCGAAAAACGCGTCTCTGTATATTGTCGCTCCTTTCTCCTCTTCTACAATCGTATTCCAACTAGAACTCCAAAAAATCGCAAACCCATATTACAGGATAAGGCGAATCCCGTCAATACTATAATATAGGGAAAATGGTGATATTCAGTAGCGCCGCAGGCGGTGGGAGAGGATCCGAATCTGGGCCAGAAACCAGATGCTGGCCAAAACGATCCCGGTCAGTAGGCGGGGGTAAACCTTGCGGTAGTGCTTGCGGTAGAAAATTCTCATCGCCTCAGTAGAGGCCCGGAGAACCCGATCTTTGGTTTCCCAAGTCGCCGTCGTTATATCCTTCGAGGACGCCTTCATTCCCGAAGCCGCCCCAGCATAGTGGGTAATTTTCACCTCCGGATGATAGAAAACTCGCCAGTTGCCCATTCTCAAACGGTAACAGAAGTCCAAATCATCACCGTAAAAAAAGTAGTCCTCATCCCACCAACCCGGACCACAGGTGGGCACCCGCGCCGCCTCCGCCGCGTCACGGCGCACGAGCATAAACGCTCCGCCCAAAGCATCAACCTCATGAGTAGTATTAAGGTCCTTCCACCCCTGGTAATACTGCGAAAAAACCGGCGAACGGGGGAAGAGGGTTTCGAGCTTGGCAAAGTGGCAAAAAGCCGCCCAAGGTGTGGGAAAGCCGCGGTGACAATTAATATCCATCTGGCCATCAGCCAACTCGGTGTAGCAGGTTGCGGTCCCCGTCTCCGGTCGCGCATCCATAAAACGCACCATCTCCGCCAGAGTCCCTTCGGGAACAACGGTATCCGGATTCAAGAAGAGGACATAGCGGCCCCGCGTCTGCGGAATAGCCAAATTGTTCCCGGCCGAAAAGCCAATATTCTCCGAACTCTGAATTAGCTTAACCCAAGGAAAATCATCGGCAACCATCACCACCGAGTCGTCGGTAGAAGCGTTGTCAACTACAAAAACCTCAACAGCTTCTGCGGGAAAGAATGAGCGATCGGCACCCGAAAGAAGCGTGTGCCCTAGCGATGTTAGGCATTGGTGGAGAAGTTCTCGAGTGTTGTAATTTAGGATGACAATAGAAAGAGTCATTACCGCCTCCCGTAGAGCGCATACCCAAAATCCTTATAAAAGGTCTCCAGTCTCACATCCGGATACAGCTGCTCAATATCCTCCAAAATCTGCTGGCGAGACACCGCAAAAAACTTGTAGCCGCGCACAGACAACTGATAGATATGACTCACCTTAGCCGTTTCCACTTTCCGCCGACTATAGAAAATAGGTACGCCCGGAGCAGCTCCGGCAACCAGAAGCTTATGACCCTCAGCACTCACTTCCGCCATCATCGCCGATGCCTCGGCAAAACCGCGATTGTAGTCACCAACATACCACTGCGTACGCCTAGACAGCAGCCCAAAGATCCCAAAAAGAAAAACCGCTACCATAAACAGGGAGGGGAAGTCTCTCCGCCCGGAGTACGGCGCCAACCACCGCGCCAGAAGATCCAGAAAATACCCACACAAAAGGGCAATGGGAGGATAAATTGGAACGATATACCACTGGATCTTGGAGGCAGAGGCGGAGAAAATAAGAAAAGTCAGGATCAGCCATAGGAGACAGAGGGCCAAAGGACGAGCCTCGTCCCGCAAAAAACCGCGCAGCGTTCGCCGCAGGAAGACC
>CAZUPF010000017.1:0-7938 GCA_964622035.1 uncultured Candidatus Saccharibacteria bacterium
GGTTTGACGCGCCAAAGATGATTTCAAAGGTGGTTAGTCGCGATGATTTGTAGGTCTCTCGGGCCCGAGCGGAAAAGATCTCCTCCTGCTCCGCCAACAAACCTCCCAAAGTCGCTATCCGTTCGGTAAGATCACCAATATCTTCCCGCAACCCGGCAAGCTCCTCCTCTTTGGCCCGAATCTGTGTCTGCGTCCTGTTAATCTGTAGCTGGGTCAGGTAGATTTGATTATCAAGGTAGGCAATCTCACCTTGCAGGTTACGCTCCTCCGCTCCCAGTTCAGCAATCTTGGCCCGGTACTCCGCTATCTGCTCGTCAAGGCCCGAGAGCTTTTCCAAGTGTTCCGCAACCGAACCGGTTTCGGCAACCACCACCTCACCAATCGGCCAACCGCCCACCAAAGCTACGAAGGTAAAAAGAAGAAGCAATACCGAAGCAAGTTTCTTGGTCATGGCAGGCCTAATCTAGCACACAAAACGGGCCGAACACAAAAACAAAAGAGGTGTAGGGGGGCTAAACCCGAAGATACTTCCTAATCGCCAGCATCGCTCCAAAAGCTCCTAGAAGACCCGCACCCAGTAACTCCCCCAAAACCAACTCCGCAGCAAAAAGTGGGGTCATTTCCGGTAGCGGCATCCCGCTCAAAAAACTAGAGATAACGGGGTAGCCCACGGGAATCAGCGCCAGGATCAGCACAAAGGAAACCAATACCGCCACCACCCCGTAAAACGCCCCCTGAATAACAAAGGGCAGGCGAATATACCACTTGCTGGCCCCAATGAGTCGCATAATTTCAATCTCCTCCTTCTTGCGGTGGATGCTCATGCCAATTGAGAGAAGGATAATCAGGAGAGAAATTGTCGTAAGAATGGCTACCAGAACCAAACCCACCTGCCTAACTAGCGTCGAAACGCGCTGGAAGTTGGCCGCTACATCCTGAAAATAGATAACCTCTTCAACCAAGTCGTTAACTTGCAACCGGCGGTTGACCAGCTCCAAATCCTCAATTTTTTCAGCTCGAATATCGAGACTCGCCGGGAAAATATTGGCACTAATAGACTCCAAAAGCATCGGCTCGTCCTGGTAGTCCTCCTTGTAAATATCCAACGCCTCCTCTTTGGAAGTGTAGGAAACCTCCAACACCCCCGTCATCTTCTGGAGCGCACCTTGCAGAGCGAGAACCTGGGCCTCGCTCGCCTCATTCGTAAAGAAAGCCGTCAGTTGGGCCTTACTCTCTAGATAATCCAAGGCCAGACCGGAGCCAACCAGAGCCAAAACGAACAACGAGGTTACAGAGAGGGTCAATGTAGTAACAAAAATCGTTGCGAAACTAATACCGCGATCCCGCCAAATGTTCTTTCCCGCCTCACGGAAAAAATTCATCGGTACTTGCCCTTCTTCTCGTCCTTAGCGATCTTCCCCTTCTCCAACCGAACAACCCGCTGTCGCAGCCGATCCACCATCACATCATCATGGGTGGCCACAATAACCGTCGTCCCCGCCTCATTAACCGCGGTTAGAACTTCCAAAATCTTGGCGGTGGTTTCCGGGTCAACATTCCCCGTCGGCTCATCGGCCAAAAGAAGCCGTGGTTTGTGAACTAAAGCCCGCGCAAAGGAGGCCCGCTCCTTCTCCCCCCCGGAAAGATGGTGCGGGAAAAGGTTTGCGCGACCGGAAAGGCCCAACAGCTCCAGAACCTCAAGGGCCCGCTCCGCAGCGTCTTCTGCTCCCACAACCTCCAAAGGAAGAGTAATATTCTCCAAAACCGTTCGCGAGGGGATCAGCTTAAACTCCTGAAAGACAACCCCTATTTGACGACGCAACTCGGCCACTTCGCTATCCGACAGTTTGGGAATCTCCAAATCGTCAAAAAACAAGGTTCCCTCGGTAGGAGACTCCTCCCGTAGTAGCAGCTTAACCAGGGTGGTCTTGCCCGCCCCGGATGGTCCAACCACAAATACAAACTCCCCCTCAGCAACAGCGAAAGAGACGCCGTCCAAAGCCCGTGTCCCATCGGGATACTCCTGTGTTACCGCATCAAATTTAATCAACGGAAAATAATCTTCTCCACCCTCATTATCTTCTGGTCGCCCTCTGTAGTTCTTCTCACCGAACCCTGAACTTCCGCAGACATGCTCTCCGAAACCAGCAACTTCTCATCACTAGCTTCCAAAAGGAGCAGCAGCTCCCCTTCCGAAGTCACTAATTTATGGGTTCCCTGCATATAAATTGAAACTCCGAGGGGGTAGATAATTCCCGTATGGCTCTCCCAATCAGGTGGCAGGGGCTCTTGGGAACCTTCCTCCCCACCCGCAGCAGTGCCCTCTTCAGAAGTGTTCGCCGTCTCGGAGAGTGAAGCCGGAGCCTCGCTGGGAGGGGCGCCGCGGCCAAGAGACCTAAAAGCCAAATAGAAACCAGCTACAGCCAAGACGGAAAAAACAAACAGATATTTTCGAGGTATGGACAGGTTCATTGCTAGTTCCTATCTTACACCACCCCAACCCCCGCGCGCAATTGGGACTCAACAAAAAGCTCCAATTCCCCACCCAACACCGCCGTCGGGTTTTTCACTTCCACCCCCGTCCGAAGATCCTTGACCAATTTGTAGGGATGCAAAACATAGGAACGGATTTGGTGGCCCCAACCGGGGACCGTATATTTCCCCTTCAGCTTACTCTCCTCGGCCCGCCTCTTCTCCAATTCAATCCGCAGCAGCTTCGAACGCAAAAAATCCATCGCCAACTCCCGATTGCGTTGCTGGGTCCGCTCCATCTGACACTCAACCACAAGCCCACTCGGTTTGTGCGTCAGCCGCACTGCCGTAGAAACCTTGTTCACATTCTGCCCCCCCGGACCACCCGAACGAAAAGCCTCAAAAACAACATCATCGGCGCTAAGTTCCACCTCCACCGCCTCGGAAGTAACCGGCAAAACCTCCACACCAGCGAAAGAAGTTTGCCGCAGCTTATCGGCATTAAAAGGAGACTGGCGTACCAGACGGTGCGTTCCTGCCTCACCTTTGAGATAGCCATAAGCATACGGACCATCAATACGGTAAGTCGCTGATTTGATCCCGGCCTCTTCCCCCCGCGATTCTGCTACCTTCGTCACCGACCAGCCGCGCCGCGCCGCGTAGCCCTCATACATCCGCGCCAGCATTGCCGACCAGTCCATCGCCTCAGTCCCTCCCTGACCAGCGTGAATAGATAAGAAAGCAGCGCTGCGGTCGTACTTCCCCGAAAGGAAAGTGGCCAGCTCTAACTGGCGCAGCTCCGCCGCAAACTTTCCTCCCTCTTCGCCACCAGCACCCGCCGATTTCGCCAACTCTTCCTCCAACCCCACCACACCCAAGATAATATCTTCAAGTTCGGCGATCTCTTTCATCACCGCTTGGCCCTTTTTCCAATCCTGCCACAGCTCGGGGCTCTTGGACTCCTTTTCTAACTCCGCCAACCGGGCCTCCTTACCGGCAATATCTAGTTTTTCCTTGACCGCCGCCAGGCGCTCTTTAAGATCTTCCATCCCTCCCGATTCTACCACAACCCCCGCCCAAGCCCTGATTGCCGCTCGTCCTATTGCAGAAGCTTTCGCAGGTTAGCAGCCGCCTGCTCCGGTGTCTCCCGATCGTAAACCATCACCTGAGCCCCCAGCTCAATCCCCCCCAACTTCTTCAACCGCGGCACAAATTCCAAATGCCAGTGATAAAAAACAGGGCTATCGCCAACAGCAAATTTCCGTGACAGCGAACTGATCCAAAAATTATAAGAAGGATCGTCATACCCCTCCCTAAAAACCGCGGTAATCTTCTGTAACGCTTCCGCCAAGGCCACAACTTCGCCTTCGTCAATGTCGGAAAAATTCGACCGGTGTTTTTTGGGAATCATTAAAAGCTCGAGAGGCCGCTGGGCCGCGTAAGGAGAGGTAACCAGAAAACCCTCGTTTTCAAAAACCGCCCGCGCTCCCCCGGACTCCCGCCGGAGCAAGTCACAGTAGGGACAGCTTCGGTGCTGCTGATAATATTGCTCCGCCCCCGCCAGCTCCTCCGCCAATGCCTCGGGAATTTTTTCAAAAGTAATTAGCTGGGAATGGGGGTGGGTCAGCGAGGCACCAGACTCCGGACCGTAATTATTATAAATGTAGGGCAGACCAGTAGCGTCATAATAACGGGAGCGAAAGACATAGGCCTGAACGATCTTCTCCACCTGCGTAAGCGGCAGCTCGGCAATATCTTTCTCGTGACTCGGACTGTGAATAATCACTTCGTGCGCCGCCAGGATGGGAAATTTATTAGGGATAACGCGCACTTCCCAACCGGGGCCATTGGGCGCCCCGCGACCGATCCGCAAAACCTCTAGGGGAGTGTGCCGCTCACTACCCTCACCAAAAGAGCAACCAGTAGATTCCTCCACCGCCCGCTTTTTCCTCTCGGACGCCACGATCACCCATTCCCCACTAATCGCATCTTGGCGATACTCACCAACTCGCGGCGAGGCCACCCCAAAACGGTACCCTAGTGCCTTACGATAGAGCTCCAGATATTTCTGAGCCGAAACTGCCCAAGAAAAATCGGCCCGCATACCTTTTTCCACCAGCGCCGCAAACTCTTCAGGGCGGGAGAAGGAATCGAGGGCCCTCTTGGTCGCCCGCACCAGCGCCTTGGCCTCATACTTTTCAAATAAAAACCCATTTTCCTCCGTAACGCTGTCCGCCAGACCACCGACGCGGCGAACAAGAGGTACTGTCCCGTAGCGCATGGCCATCATTTGTAACAGCCCGCAAGGTTCGAACTTGGAAGGCACCAGCAAAATATCGGCCCCGGCTAATATCTGCCGAGCCAAAGCGGTGTCGAATTTGATCTCCGCAGCAAACTTCTCCGGATACTTCTTAGCTAGCAGGGCAAACTTCTTTTCCCACTCGGGATCCCCGGTACCCAAGAGCGCAAACTGCAAATCCTTATTTTTGAGCTTCCCCCACGCCCTTTCTATCAGATCCAGGCCCTTCTGCTTCGGCTCCAACCGACCGATGAACGCTAGGAGAGGAACCTCCGGCGCTTGCGGAAGTCCCAACTTCTCCTGCAACCTCTTCTTATTCTCCCGCTTCCCCTCCCGCCAACCGGAGCTGGTGTAGTTTTCGAAAATATGCTCATCAGTCTCGGGATCGAACGAGCGGGCATCAATCCCATTAAGAATGCCGAAGATCCGCGCGGAGCGTGCTCGAAGAATTTCATGAAGACCTTCCCCAAGCTCGGTCGTTAGTATCTCCCGAGCGTAAGTTGGAGAAACCGTGGTAATTACATCGGCCCCCGCAATCCCCTGAAGCAGAAAGTCAATATTCTCGTCCACCGCATCCCAAGCCAGAACCTTCGATCCCGCAACCGACAAGCCCACCTCAGAAAACAAATCCAAACTGGCGATCCCCTGGTAAGAAAGGTTGTGAACAGTAAGCAAAGTTGCCGGCGGGCTTGGTAACTCTTTGATCAGCTGAGGAATAATGCCAGTATGCCAATCGTTCAAATGTAAAAGGTCCGGCTTCCAAAAGTCCTGCCCGGCTAGCCAGCCGACCACGGCGCATCCAAAAAAACCAAACCGTCGCAACTCCCCCTCCAAACCCGTAAAGGCCTCCTCCCCACCCCCCGAAAGATACTCCTCGTTCTCAAACAAAAGGACCAGAACCTCGCTTTCGGGAAGGAAAGTTTCATAAACAGAAACCGGTTTGTCCTCCTCATCGTAGGGAATAGTAAACTCAAACTTCTTCTCCAGCGCATACTTCTTACGGTCAATCGTATCGTAAAGAGGGAGGGCTACCCGAACATCCACCCCCAATTTTTTGAGAGCTCGGGGAAGGGCTGCGGAGACATCACCCAACCCCCCAAGCTTTACCAAAGGAGCGCATTCCGAAGAGCAAAAAAGAACCTTCATCCTGAATTTATTGTAACACTCTAACGAAAGAGCAGAAAGAGGAAACCGCGGTCACAGTACTGCCAAAGCACCTAAAGTAATGAGGGCTAGAGAGACGAGAATAACAAGCAAACCCTCTTGGCTACCAGTGGGGTAGGACGCGGGCGGGGTTGGCTTCGGCGGCGCGGGCACAACCGACTCTTCTTCTTCTTCTTCCTCTTCCTCTTCCTCTTCCTCCTCTTCCTCACTAACTGTAATGGCAATAGCCGCATCGTCCGACTTGTCTGTTCCGACAATTGTCGCCGTATTCACCGACCGGTAATCTCCAACCGCTAAATCCGACTTCGCCGCTGCCGCAAATGTCCGCACCACCCCCGTAGCCTCAGTGGTTCCCGCCGCCACGGTACCAAAACCAAGATAGCTGTCCATCTCCCCATCCAAATTAGCGTCGCCCTCAAAGCTACGGTACAAGCTTTCCTGAGTGTAGCCATCCGCCACCTCCACATTCTCAGCAGCCACATCCCCCGTGTTCCATACCACTACTTTCCACTCCACCCCCGCACCGGAATCTACGGTAATCTCAACATCATGCCAGACCAACGATCCCGCTAACCGAACATATTTCTTAATTCGCAGGCTCGGCTCTCCAGGAGAAGCAACCGTAGCCGTAATAGTCGCACTGGCAGTGAGCCCCGCATCCGCAATACTGAAGGTGTTCTTGGAGGTGTGCGTTCCTGCCCCCAAACCGCTCAGCAGCGCCTCCTCCCCACCAACCACCGCCTCAAACTCACGATAGTAGTTTGTATCAGCAAAAGAGGCGACTTCGGAACCACCAACCGGGATCACCCCCCAATCAAAACCGGGCCCGACCCCGCTGGGCACTTCTCCTACGAAAGAAGCATATAAAAGAGTGTTGGTGTAGCTGTCCGTTGAGGAGGCGCTTATCTCTGCATCCCCCGTGTTCCACACCACTACTTTCCAAACAACTGTACTCCCAGGATCCGCCTCCAAAGACCCAACTGTAACCCCTGGCACGCTGCTAGCCGTATCCGAGTACCAAAGCTCGGTACCTCTGATCTTCACATACTTCTTAATCCGCAGGTCTGATTCCGTTACCGTGAAGGTCAGGGTACAACCCTCCCCACCCCCCACGGCCGCCTCTGAAGGTTCCGGAGTAGTAGTTGTTTCGGGCCGAGACAGCTTCCAAGCGGTGAAGATAGCCGCCCCACCAAGAACAAACGTTATTAGACTTATCAGAAGAAAAGTTATCTTTTTGGGCTTCATCTTAATGACTTAGCTGCTCGTCACTCCTCCGGCACCGCGTAAGACGTACACTGCTCAGACCCTTCGTAGTCAATACAAACCCGGCTCGCCGCTCCGTAGTACCCCGCTTGCGCAACCTCCAAAGGCGGGTCGGGCTCGTAGGTCGCCGACCAGGAAACTGCCGTCCCGCTGGGTACAACCCCACCCTCGCGGACTATCTCCGTCACTTGAAACACGCCATCGCTGTTAGCGTCGAGGTAAACGCGAAAGTCAATCCGGGTAATGGGGTAGGGGCTACCGCTCTCGTCCTGCAACTGACTAGTGCCCACACAAGTAAAGTTTAAAACATCGCCCATGGCCGGGCTGGGAGGAAACACGGTTAGCTGGTCGCAGGTCAAATCATTTTCGGGATAGGCAGACACCGTCAGCGCCACAGAGCAGATGGAGTCCTCGCCACCCGAGCTGCCCAGCTCGTTACTCGCCGTCACCCAAGCATTATGAGTAACCGGGGCCAGACTGGTATTCTGCGGAACTTCCCAGGCGGCAGTCCCGTCACCATGGCCAGAAACGGATCCACCACTAGAGCCCCATTCATAGCCCAAGTCGCCACCATCACCGGGATTGGCCACCGCCGACAGCGTGGTCGTACCACCAATGTAGGGAAGGGAGGTGGGAAGCGCAGTTAGGTTCTCACAAACAGGCGGCTGTGGAGTAGTATAGGCATAGGTGGAAGAGCAGATCGAGGCGGTACGCCAACCTTCCTCCCCGTACTGCGGATC
>CAZUPF010000017.1:8038-12578 GCA_964622035.1 uncultured Candidatus Saccharibacteria bacterium
TGGTTATTGTCTGGATCCCAAGTTACTGCCAAATTTTCACAAGTAGTGCAATCTATCCAGTCCCCCGACTCCGGCGGCGTGGCGCAGACCTTGGCGTCGCTCTTGCCACCGCCACTCACATCTGCCTGCATTGTCGTGCAAATTGGTAGGGGCTTGACCGCCCGCATGTCTAACCGCTCATCGGGGGATAAAGTTTCCTCGTGCTTTTGTCTACCTGCGGCGTAGAAGCGCCCGTAGCTATCGCTGCACGCCTCGTGCTCTCCCATGCAGTAAAAAACATGGCCCCAAAACGGACCACCGCAAGGCTCATCACCCTCATTCCTTATATTACAACCGGCGGGATTCCAGGTACCCTCCTCACCACAATGATCAGAGTGGCTAGTTCTCAAATCACAGCCGCTGGCGGCGGCGTCTCGGGAAGTAGTAATGGGTTCTTCCGTATCGCGTAAACGCCACGCGAGGGAACCAGCAGAGATACCTAAAAGGAGGGTTAGGAGAACACTAAGAACAGGAACAACACGCTTCCTGCGAGGGGCTATGTCCGATACTGCGGGGACTGCTGAGTTTTTCATAGGCAGGTAACTATTTCAACCTAGCACAAGAAACAAACCAAAGCAACAATAACCAACTATCTACCACAACAGCGCTTATACTTCTTCCCACTACCGCACGGGCAGGGATCGTTGCGCCCCACTTTCCGCCCCCGAGTGATGGGCTCGGCGACCTGTTGGGCCTCGTCCGCCACTCCCAACTCGGGACTTTCATGGCGCAGCACCAAGCGTCGGGGCACACTCTCCCGAGGCAGCTCGCCAGGCCCCCGCACTTCAATTCGCAACAAACGCTCAGCAGTCCCCCCATAGATTTCCGCCACCAAACGCTCAAACAACTCGTAGGCCTCCTTTTTATACTCTATTAACGGATCCCGCTGGGCGTGTCCCCGAAGACCAATCCCCTCCCGAAGATCCGTTAAGGTGTCGATATGTTCCATCCACAGCACATCAACAACCCCCAGAGAGACATCGCGCACAACTCGCGGCCACACCTCACCCAACTCCCCCTGACGCTTATGCCACACCCCCGCAATCTCGGGTTCATAGGAAACAAGCTTCTCCAATAAGAAAGCTAGCTCCTCGGCCCCCTCTAATATTTGCCTTCGCAAACCGTAGATAATTTCCCTCTGAGCGTTGGCCACATCGTCATACTCAACTAAACGCTTGCGGATATCAAAATTGAAACCCTCTACCCTCTTCTGAGCCTGGGCGATTGACCGCGAAACCATGGTGTGTTCCAAAGGAGTATCTTCCTCCATCCCGAAGCGATCCATCAAAGCCCGCACCTGATCTCCCCCAAAAACCCGCATCAAGTCGTCTTCCAGGGAAACGAAAAAGTGGCTCGAGCCCAAATCGCCCTGACGGCCCGCGCGCCCCCGAAGCTGGTTATCAATTCGCCGCGACTCGTGTCTTTCGGTCCCAGTCACATGCAGACCCCCAAGTTCGAGGATCTTCTGGCGCTCTGCCTCACGACCTTCCACCCCTCCCGTAGCCGCGGAGACATCGCCCCCAAGCTTAATGTCCACTCCCCGCCCGGCCATGTTTGTAGCCACAGTCACCGCACCAACTCGACCAGCCTGGGAAATAATCTCCGCCTCCCGCTGGTGGTTTTTGGCGTTCAAAACCTCGTGAGGAACTTTTTTGCGAGCAAGAAGCGAGTGTAAAAGCTCGTTCTTCTCAACCGAGGTGGTGCCCACTAGAACCGGCTGCCCACGCTGGTGGCATTCTTCAATCTGCCGAGCAACAGCTCGCCACTTGGCCGATTCCGTCTTGTACACAACATCTGACCTATCCTGACGAACAACCGGCCGGTTAGTGGGAATGGCCACCGACTCCAGACCGTAAATCTTGGCAAACTCCTCGGCCTCGGTCATGATCGTCCCGCTCATTCCGGCCAACTTTTCATACATCCGAAAGTAATTCTGTAGCGAAATTGTCGCTAAAGTCTGCGACTCCTGCCGAATCGCAACACCCTCCTTAGCCTCAATTGCCTGGTGCAAACCCTCAGAGTAACGCCGCCCTGGCATCAATCTCCCCGTAAACTCATCAACAATAACTACCTGCCCCTCTTGAACAATATAGTCCACATCCCGTTGAAAAATAGTCTGCGCCTTGAGGGACTGTTCAAGGTGGCGAACCGTCTCGAAGTCCTTCTCATAAAGATTCTCCACCCCCAGCCTCTTTTCAACCTTCCTCAAGCCCAGCTCCGTCAGGCTAGCCGCCTTAGCCTTTTCGTCAACCTCGAAATCGGTCTTGGCCACCAGCGTTTTGGCCAACTGGGCGAAGTCATAATACTTCTCGGTAGCCTCTTCGCGCGGAGAAGAGATAATCAACGGGGTCCGGGCCTCGTCAATTAAGATAAAATCGACCTCGTCCACAACGGCAAAGTGGTGCGCTCCCCAGTCCCCAGCCGGGTTGGTCTGTACCACCTGGGAAAGCTCCCGCACCATGTTGTCACGCAAGTAGTCAAAGCCAAACTCGTTATTGGTCCCGTAGGTGATATCTGCCCGGTAGGCCTCCACCCGCGCGACCGGACGCAGATGGGCCAGGCGGGGGTCGTGTTGACTTTCATCAGTGTAGGAGGGGTCAAGAAGGAGAGCAGATTCATGGGCAATACACCCCACCCGAAGGCCCAGAAAAGCGAGGGCTTGACCGTACCACCCAGTATCACGACGGGCCAAGTAATCGTTAACCGTTACCGAGTGGCACCCCTTCCCCCCCAACGCATTGAGATACAAAGCCAGCGCCGCCCCCAGCGTCTTCCCTTCCCCCGTCCGCTGCTCTGCGGCCTTACCCTGATGCAGAGCGATCGCCGCTAGCAGCTGCACATCGTAGGCCCGCTCACCAATAGTGCGGCGAATAGCCTCCCGCACCACCGCAAAAGCCTCCGGCAATAGCTCATCCAAGGATTCGCCACCAGCTAACCGACTGCGAAATTCCTCAGTTTTGGCCCGCAGGGCTTCATCGGCTAAGGCCCGAACCTCCTCCTCCAACCCATTAATCTGGGCCACTAGTGGCTCCATCTCTGCCAGCTGTTTCTTATTGGTATCGAAAAAATTTCCTAGAAAACCAAGCATCGCTAAGGCTTATTCTACCACAACGCATAAATACCCCTAGCAGCCTATAAGAATATATGATAAAATAGGAACTCGGAAGAGACAAAAGTACTTCATAGTTTTAATATTCGGCTAAGAGCCGGAAAGGAGGAGGGAGTATGGCCGGAGGAGCAGTGCAGCTGACGCTGGAAGGTGCCCTTAAGTCTAAACGGGCACAAAAGAAGCGGAAGCGCAGCAAGTTTGCGGCTGGCCTTTGCGCTGTCTGCGCCCGATTCCATCGGGAGTGTGTAAAACAGTACGTAACTATGGCCGACGGAAAACGGTCTCGGAAGAAGCGGCCGGTGTGCCCCAACTGCCAAAGCGACCCCCGAAGGAGGGTGGTGGGAAAGAACTTAGCATCTATCTCCCCAACCGCGCTAGCCACATTCGGCGAGTCCTGCCCAGAGAAGGCACTGCGCCAAGGCGGACCCCGCAAGTTTCGGAACCAAACACCGACCAGTTTTGATAACTTTGTCGGACTCATGGTTCATCGGGGGCTCAGCCTCTGGACCACAACTGCCTACCGCTCTTTCGAAAACCTTCTCGGAGGTTACGGGTTGGGCGGATTCTGGGGAACGGCGCTTAACCGTCCAAAACAAGCAGGATTACCCAGGGGGTTAACGCACGATGCGAAAGCGGAAGCCGAACCGGCCTTCGACCGGGCCGTGAGGATCATCCGTTACGCAGTTAGGAGCCAGCTCGTCAAAAACACCAAGACGGGGTGGCTTTTGGATCCTAGCATCATTTTCGCCCAAACAGAGGTTCCCTTTCGAGTCACCCTCGAAACACTGCTCGAGCATAACGGCCGAGGAAAACCACCTCTAAACTGCGTTCTGCGAGGCCAAGTGGATTTCATTAGAGTCCATCAATCGCCGAAGGGACTACGGGTCGTCATCACCGACTACAAGTCGTTCCTCCCGGCAGAAGAGGAGCTCGAAAACTACCGCCGAAGCCTGCAGCTAAGAGTCTACGGACTTTGGGCCGCGTGGGCCTTCGAGGTACCGCTGGAGAATATCACTCTGCAACTGATATTCATCGAGGAACAGGCTCACCGCATTGCCGAGGTCAGCTTTAGCGAGGACGACCCTCGGGAAACCCTCCAAATGATTTATGACCTCCTCGTAGCCTACACCAGAATTGCCGATGCCTCGTCAACGGACCTCGCCAAGCGCACACGACAACTCTTCCCACCGAGGGAGGGGCCACACTGCACCTACTGCCCCTACCAATCGGGGCTGTGCTCTTTAAGGAAGCCGCCGCCGCCTTGTGGTGAGTGCCAGGCAGAGATGGTATGGATACAAGAACAATGGCAATGCCCCTTCTGCATGTACAAGGATTGACGGATAGAAGAAGCCCAAGGTTCGCAAGAACCCTGGGCTTTCCTTTTTGGAGGGG
>CAZUPF010000018.1:0-12304 GCA_964622035.1 uncultured Candidatus Saccharibacteria bacterium
GGGGTCGATTTTTGCACTTCGGGAGACCATATTTTCTTTCTGCCTAAGTTTCGGGACGAGATTGAGCACCTTCCAGTTTTACGTCCGGCGAATTATCCCGAAGATTTACCTGGTAAGGGGTTTGAGATTTTAGATTTGGGACGGGAGAAGGTACTTCTGGTGAATCTTTTGGGAACTAGTGTGGGGGGGGAGAATGTTGCGTGCCCTTTTAGAGCAATCGATCGAATTCTCGCCGAGTGGGGTCCGGGGGTTGATGCGACGATCGTCGACTTTCACGCAGATAACACTTCCGAGCGCCGGGCTTTGGGCTTTTATCTTGATGGGCGGGTTACGGCCGTTTTTGGAACCCACACGCACGTGCCCTCGGCGGATGCTCAGATTTTACCCCGAGGAACGGCATACGTGACAGATGTTGGGATGTGCGGTGCCCAGAATTCCGTTTTGGGGGTTAAGAAAGAGATCATTATTGAGCGGTTTAAATACCCATACCGGCAACGATTTGAGTGGGTTAAAAAAGGACCGGCAGTTTTTAATTCAGTTTTGGTTGAGGTTGGTGAGGACGGTCTAGCACAGAGTATTAACCGGATCGACCGTATTTTACGGAGAGGAGGTGATAGATTGTGACCAAAACAGAAATCATTGAAGCCCTCGCTTCCCGAGTTGGCCTGACCAAGGCTGACGCTAAACGGGCAGTTGACGGCGTTTTCGGTGCTGTCGCTGATGCCCTAGCTCGGGGTGAGAAAGTAACTCTTACCGGGTTTGGGACTTTTGAAGTTCGGCATCGCAAGGCCCGCATGGGACGCAACCCACAGACTGGTGCGCCCCTACACATTCCAGAGACCGACTATCCTGCTTTCCGAGCAGGAAAGGCGCTCAAGGATGTTGTGCGGTGAGCCCGTTCTTAGTTTTTGAACTAAGTGAATTACCCCCCGCCTTTGAGGTGCGGGGGTAATTTGTGGACTATGAAATATTTCATCAAAACCTATGGTTGTCAGATGAACGAGGCGGACTCCTTGTGGCTCAGAGGAATTTTTGAGGAGTTGGGTCTTGAGGGTGCCACATCTCTAGTGGAAGCTGACATCTTTCTAATTAATTCCTGCTCGGTTCGTCAGGCGGCGGAGGACAAAGTTTACGGCTTGGCGGGCAAGGTTTACGATTTACGACTCACGAACGACAATTTGCAGGTTATCTTGACTGGCTGCATGGTTGGCTCGGCGACCGGTGAGCGGCGGCGGATTAGGCTGATTGATTTGAAGAGGCGCTTGCCGTGGGTGGACCACTTTATTCCTCCAGCGGAGATTTTCGTTGCTCTCCCTAAGATTATTTCTGCCGATAGTGGGGCCTGCTCTCGAATAGAGCGCCTCCGGGGTCGGGCGGGGGCGGTACTTGTTAGTCGCGAGGAAGCTTTTGTTCCCGTGATGCGCGGTTGCGATCACTTTTGTTCCTACTGTGCTGTGCCTTATGGGCGGGGGCCGGAGCGTTCGCGCCCGGCGGAGGAAATAATTGCCGAGGTTACGGATTTGGTTAGGGCAGGTGTTGCGAAGATTACTCTTCTCGGTCAGAATGTTAATTCTTATGGGAGGGGTTGCGGAAGCGATGGTGGCGATAGAGGTGGGGAGGCGCACCCGTTTGCTCAGCTACTGCGGCGGCTGCACGAGATTGCGGGATTGGAAGAAATTTGGTTTTTAACTTCCAACCCTTGGGATTTTAGCGACGATCTAATTGACGCTTTGGCGCTACCGAAGATTAGAAAGCATCTCCATCTGCCGGTGCAGTCGGGAGATGATGAGATTCTAAAGAAGATGAATCGTCCGTACACTGTGGGGGAGTACAAAGATTTGGTGCGCCGGATCCTGGCGCGGGTGCCGGAAATTAAGCTGGGGACCGATATCATTGTTGGTTTCCCGGGGGAGACGGAGGAGCAGTTTCAAAATACAGTTGCTTTGGTCCGCGAGATCGGTTTTGCGGGGGCCTTTATTGCCCTCTACTCGCCTCGGGAGGGAACGGCGGCGGATAAACTTTATGAGGACGATGTGCCGTTGGTGGAGAAGCGCCGTCGACACGCGGTGCTGACGAAGATAGTTGCCGAGGGTCGGGAGAAATAGGAAAAGAAAGGCCCGGGGAGGGCGCTGGAGAGAGATATAACTTTGCGCTTCCCCGGGTTGGTGATGTTAGCCGCGACGGTACAACCTCCCTAATTACCTGCCTGGCGCTCGGCCAGGGGGCTGTCTTAACGCACACACGCCCGTGCCAACTACGATCTAACGGTCGAACCTCCTATTGACACTCATGGCTGTTGTTTTCCCCTTTCTTTACAGCCGCAGTGGATGCTAAACCTTGCCGCAGGTCCCGATATTTCTGGGACCGGCGGGCGGCAAGGGTAGTTCAGCTCCGGTCCTCGGGGCGCCCCAATTTCGGACGAGCCGGGCCCCGGTGGGGCTCGTCCTTACTCAGACATATTTGAGGATTCTCCTCACCGTCTCCTCCTCCGTGTCCCTGTGTGCATGGGACTATCCTGCGCCCACCAAACCTTTTGGGGTGGGGCGAACGCACCCCCTACTCTGGTGATGTTCTCCTAGGCCGATCAAGGGGCCTTCCCCTGACCAGCCCCGCTAGATCCAGCGCCAGAGGCGATCGTGGCTCATCTGGCTTCTTCCCTCCTTTCTCCCCCACGGGGAACATCGTATGCAAGCATGTGCCGCAGTGGTGCCCCCCTAGGTTACCGGGTATAGGGGTGATTTGTCAAGCTGGGGCGCAAAAAAAAGAGACCCCAAGTTCCGCAAGGAACCTGGGGTGCAGGTGATGCTGACATTGGGCTAGTAGTCGCTAAGCTCGTGCCGCAGGTCAAACGATCGCATACAGTGTTGGCACCAGCCCTTTTCGCCGACGCGCCAGCGGAGTACCTGCCGGTTGCACTGCGGGCAAGTGGTAAAGATGTGCTTCCTCGCCGATGCCCAGTACACGGCAACGGCATCCAAGGTAATTACTCCGGTCGCCACCACTAGCCAGGCAACGGCCAGCAACGGCCCAACGGTGAGGGCGGTGAGTACGCTAGTGCGCGTGATTTTCCGCCGCCACCGCACCCAGGCCACCGATAGCGCACAAGCGATACCGAGCGCGAGATACAGCTGTAGAAAGAGCATGTGTTTCCTCCTTTGTTTGGGGGCATCTCCGATCACTCTTAAGGGTAGTAGCTCGGGCGGCACAGGTCACAGTAGCCTCCGTATACCCAGGCCTTCAGGGTCTTTCGGTCACATTTACTGCAGGTGACTACCTGACACCCCTCCCACCTTCTACCTATCTGCGGGAAGACTATACAGATAAGGAGGAATATGGTTCCGATCACCCAGGCGACGAGGCTGATGACAGCTATCACCAGGATGGCGGCAATGACAAGGGTTGCGCCGGCGGGGGCGAGAGTGACGATCTTCAGGAGGAAGCGGAGCTCTTTCCCTCGGGGATCGTACTTCCACGACTCTCGGTACCAGGCCAGAACCAATCCGAAAACTACGCCCACTACGAGATAAACCTTCAGTATTGAGAGCACTACACTCTTCTCCTTTCCAAATATGCCTGCGAGTTCTCCTTACTTTATAGGGTAGAGTTTATCACAGTTTGGGGGCTATTGCAGGTCCCCCCTCTTTAGTGTTAGATTTATAGGGTGAAATTTGGCAAAGTTCTCCGCAAGGTTTTCGATGTAGCTAGCGTCTTGTTGATGGGGGTTTTGGCGCCGATTACTGTGGGAGTGCTCATTTCCGCTAACGCCCTTCCCGGCCAAACTACCTACCCGCTGAAACTTAGTTTGGAAAACATGGCTGTTTTTGTTTCTCAGGTTCATGAGCCGACGGAGATGGAACTCCGCTTGGCGGTTTTGGACCGCCGCTATCAGGAGGCGAGGACGCTGTTGGAAGAGGAGGGCTCGCCTCGTGGGTATGAGCACTTTGCCGATGCAGCCCAAGCAACGCAGCGCGCTGTTTTGGGGCTTAAAGATAGTGAATTACAGGAGTACTACCGCGAGGAGTTGGCCGAAGATTTGGGGCGGTATCAGAGAAGGTTAGAGGTTCTGATCGAGGAGCTGCGCTAAATCCCCTTCCCGCGCTGAATTTCCCCCTGTTTTTTGCTAGAATAGGTCTTGAAGATTTTTGGTGTGGCTTTTCCTCCATCCCTAGCGAAGATGGACTTATCTTAAGTGGAAGCATGAAACTGCCTAACTGAGCGATGAGTAAGAATAAAGATGGTAGTGAAAAATTTTATAGTCCTACTTTGGGCGAGCTGGGGCTCCCTGCGGTGGTTGGGCGGATTAAGGAGTACATGGAGTCCGAGCCGGAGTATAAGTACTGTCTCATTATTGGGACAGACTCGGCGGGGAGGAATCACTCTGGAGTAGATTTCGTTACGGCTTTGGTGGTCCACCGACTGGGCGGGGGAGGGATCTATTTTTGGAAGAAGAAATACGCTGAGATCCACAGTCTGCGGGAGAGGATTTACCACGAAGCAGCACTATCCCTGGAGTTTGCCCAGGAGCTTTTGGTTACTCTTCACGGCGAGGAGTTTTTGGCGTACGATTTTGAAATTCATGTTGATATGGGCAAGGAGGGGGAAACCAAGGAGATGATTGCTGAGGTGGTGGGTATGATTCGCGGTAGTGGATTTAATGTTAGAACTAAGCCGGAGTCTTACGGTGCCTCTTCGGTAGCCGACCGTTACACCTAAACATGAGCCAGAACCCCCTCGTTGTTGTCTGCGGACCGACCGCAGCCGGAAAAACATCCTTAGCTCTAGGCCTCGGTAGAACATTTAATGGGGAGCTTGTCTCCGTTGATTCCCGTCAGGTTTATAAGGGGATGGGCATCGGGACGGGGAAGGAGCCTATTTCTGATTCCAAAGTTGAGAGGCGTGAGGGGTACTGGGTTGTGGATGGGATAAAAATCCATCTCTACGATGTTTTGGTGCCGAGTGAGGGGTTGAATGTAGTGCAGTTTGCCCAGATTGCGGGGCCGGTGATCGAGCGCGTTTGGGCGCGCGGGAAGCTGCCTATTTTGGTTGGCGGTTCGGGACTCTATTTAGAGGTGCTTTTGGGAAAGGTGGGGGTAGCCAAGGTGCCGCAGAACCCGCAGTTGCGTGAGGAGCTGGCCGGTCTTCCTAACGAGGGGCTCCTGTCCCGGCTTCGCGAGGTCGACTCCGAGCGGGCCGCGACTATTGATAAAAAAAGTCCCCACCGCCTGGTGCGCGCTATTGAGATTGCTTTGGGGCGGGAGGGGTGTTCCCCTGACCCGGGAATTGTCGAAGTTTTACCCCCCGGACTTGATCCTTTGTGGGTTGGGCTCAACGCGCCACGGGAGATTCTTTACGCGACAATTGACCAGCGGATCGACCGAATGGTTGCGGCAGGTCTTCTTGGCGAGATTCAGCAATTGGTCGAGAAGTACGGTTGGGGGGCACCGGCGCTAAATTCGATCGGCTATTCCGAGTTCAAGCCATATATTGATGGTGAGGCGACACTTGAGGAGTGTTCTCAGCGGGCCAAGTTCAACTCCCACGCCTATGCGCGCCGCCAGCTAACTTGGTTTCGGAGGAACAAAGGAATTCAGTGGTTTGATATTACCGAGGCTGACTTTGACCAAGAGGTGTCGGGGCTGGTAGAATCGTACTTGAAGGAGTATTGAGGTTATGGATATCAGGATTAAGGTCACAAGCAGGTCGGTCCTCATTGCCGCGCTTTTGGGCGGTGGCTTCTGGCTGGCAACCCAGTTACGGCCTGTTCTTCTGCTGTTGTGCGCGGCTCTTTTTCTGGCTTTGGGACTTGCCCCTGTGGTGGCGGCTCTTTCGAAGCGTCGCCTGCCCCGCGGGGTGGCAGCCTTTTTGTCGACATTACTTCTAGGATTTCTCTTTATTGGCTCAGGCGCGATCGGAATTTCCTCATTGCTTGATCAGGTGCAGCGTCTGGCCCAGAGCTTACCACAGCTTTTGGACTCCCTGTCTCACTCGCCGTATGCTCCGGAATTTTTGCAGAGTTTTAACCAGACTTTGGTGGAGCAGCTGAGTACCCTTTCGGGTAGCATCCTTAAGGCTACCTGGGGCGCCTTCTCTGGGGCTTTGACAGTTACTTCCATTCTGCTTTTCACCTTCTATATTCTCTTGGATTTACAAGAGCACAAGCGGCGATTGCTATCTCTTTTACCGAAGGCGGATCGGCGGGTGGCGAAAGACATCGTCGCGGAGGTGGAGGAGCGGCTTGGGGGGTGGCTGCGCGCACAGTTTGTTCTGATGCTCTGCGTTGGTGGGCTGACTTTTGTTGGTTTAGCTCTTTTGCGGGTAGAGTATGCTGTGGCCCTATCGGTGATTGCTGGTCTGTTGGAGATTGTTCCCACGGTTGGCCCGATTGTGGCGACTATTCCGGCGGCGATTGTCGGTTTTTACATTTCGCCAGCGATGGGCTTGGCCGTGATTGCCCTTTTTATTATAGTTCAGCAGTTGGAAAATAACTTGCTCGTGCCGAGGGTGATGGGGCGGGCATTGGGGTTTAGTCCCCTGGCGACGATGATTATCATTTTAGTGGGGGGCAAACTCTTCGGCCTGTTTGGAGTCCTAATCTCGATTCCTCTAACGCTTGTGGTATCGATCCTTGCCAAACACCTTCTTCGTAACTAGCCCTCTTTAGTGCCCAGGAAGAAAGTAAGCCAGATTCTGTTTATGCGGTCATCTATCTACGCTCCATCTTGGTACCCATTATGGCGGGCCGCCTTTGGGGTACTTCGTGGATTGCTGCGGGTGGGATTGCCCGTTTCAGCTTCCAGCATGCCTCCGGTGTCAAAAAGCCACCATCAACGGTTTAGCTAGAAGATCGTTTCTGTTGCTCTCAAGTGGCGTCAATTCGCCACCTGTTCCCGACAGCTTTCGCTGTGGGACACCAGCTGTTTCCAGTCGGAGCTTACACTCCGTCCCCTTGCCCTGTGCAGTCTGGACTTTCCTCTCCCGACAAGTCGGGAGCGACCGCGCATCTTCCTGGGCGGTGGTATTATAGCATAGCGCCTTGCGGAAAACCAGCTGAGTATCCTCTAGTCTTATGGTCGGTGTTGTGCTATCTTTAGCGCTGCTGAGGAGGGCTGATTGTTCCCTGTGGTGGGAAGAGTGGAAAGGAGAGTGCGCGTGACGGTGTCGGGAAAGATCTGTGTTCTTCTTATTTTGGCTGTCGTTGTTGCTCTTTGTAGTTGCTCGGCAGGATTGCCTGAGGCGGCAGGGAGGGAGGAGGTTGTGTGGGAAGAAGAGCCCCCACCGTGCCCCCCGGGCTGTTGGTGTGTGCGCCTTGATGAGCCCCTCACCGTCGGTCCCCACACCAAAATTACTGGAGGAGATGGGAACCCTGCGGCAGAGATTGCCGGGAAGGATATTGTCCAAATCCTTCCCTACGATGGTCCGGGTGTTTTGGTGGTCTGGTGGGAGGAGGATGTCTTGCCCATTGGGAAGTCTGCCATCTACCGGGGTATACTCTATGAGTATCCCGATGGGGCGACCCTAGCTGGGGAGGAGGCCGAGGTCTACGCAATCATCCTCCTTCCTGGTAGTAAGGCCCAGCTAGCGACCGTGCCCTATATGGATGAGGGTTGGGTAGAGGCTCTGAGGGCGGAGGTTTCTAACCCCGCAGTTCCTCCCGTAGAGGGGGAATTTACTACGCAGCAACGGTAGCCGGGTGCCGGTTGGCCTCTTTTGAGGTCCGCCGGCCTTCTTTTTGTGCTAGGATAAAATAGCGATGCTCGC
Organism: uncultured Candidatus Saccharibacteria bacterium; assembly: GCA_964622035.1. GTDB lineage: Bacteria > Patescibacteriota > WWE3 > JAUXAW01 > JAYEID01 > CAZUPF01. Next base: position 7,759 of record CAZUPF010000018.1, read on the forward strand.
CAAGGTAGCTTCCGGGGCAACGGTGGGGTTGGAGAGCGTGGTTGTTGAGGTGGAGGTGGATGTGCAAAAGAGGGGCCTGCCCGCTTTTAAAATCGTCGGCTTGCCAGATAAAGCGGTGGAGGAGGCGAAGGAGCGCGTCCGCTCCGCTCTCAAAAACTCCGGGGCCGACTTTCCGGACTACAAAATTACTGTTAATTTAGCTCCTGCGGACCTGCCCAAAAGAGGTCCGGCCTACGATCTCCCCTTAGCTTTAGGAATCCTGCTGGCTACCGGACAACTCTCCGCCACCTCCGATATAGGTCGGTCATTGTTTTTGGGCGAGCTTTCCCTAGACGGTTCGGTGCGGCACACTCTCGGTGTTTTGCCGTTGGTACTGATGGCTAGGGAGCAGGGGTTCAAGAGTGTTTTCCTCCCGGGGGCGAATGCCGCCGAGGCCGCGATTGTCTCGCGGATTGCGGTACTCCCCGTTAAATCTCTGGCGCAGCTTTTTTATCACTTTCGCGGGATTGAGAAGATTACTCCTCGGAAAACAAGCTCCGTGGCCGAACTCCTAAAAGAGAAGAAAGACTTTGATTACGACTTTGCCTTCATCCGTGGGCAGGAGAGTGCCAAAAGGTCTTTGGAAATTGCCGCGGCAGGGGCGCACAATGTGCTTCTGAAGGGGCCGCCGGGTGCGGGAAAGACCCTGCTGGCGAGAGCCCTGCCCTCAATTTTGCCCCAGCTAACTGAGGAGGAGGCGTTGGAGGTGACCAAAATCTACTCGGTTTCCGGAAAGCTCCCCCGTGGGGAGGCTTTGCTGAAAAGGCGCCCATTCCGCTCACCCCACCACACCATCTCCCGGATTGGGTTGATTGGTGGAGGGACGACCCCTCTTCCGGGGGAGATTTCTCTAGCCCACCGTGGGGTGCTGTTTTTGGATGAGCTGCCCGAGTTCCCGCGGCATGTGATTGAGAGTTTGCGTCAGCCATTGGAAGATGGGGTAGTGACTATTGCTCGAGCGAAAGCGACCTCGACTTTTCCGGCTAACTTCTTGCTGGTTGCGGCCCAAAATCCCTGCCCCTGCGGTTTTCTTGGTTCGCCGGACCAGGCTTGTACCTGCTCTCACGCGGAAATTACCCGTTACCGTAAGAAGATATCGGGCCCTCTTTTGGATCGTATTGACCTACATGTCGAAGTGCCGCGGGTGAAAACAGAGAAACTTTTCGACCGCAGTTTCGCGGGGGCCGAGGATTCGGTTGTGGTGCGGGGAAGGGTTCAGGAGGCCCGGCTTCGGCAGCTAGCGCGATTCTCGGGAACGAAACTGAAAGCTAATGCCGGGATCACCGCTAAAGCAGTTGATAAATACTGTTCTTTGGGGGTGGAGGCTGAGAAATTTTTGCGCCAAGCGGTTTCGCAAATGCGCCTTTCAGCCAGAAGTTACCACAAGGTGCTTAAGCTGTCCCGTACGGTAGCTGACCTGGCGGGTGTGGAGGAAATCTGCTCGGAGCATGTCAGTGAGGCGCTTAATTACCGCCCCCGAAGAGAGCGCTAGCTATGCTAAAATTGCGGGGCATGTTGGCGAAGAACATCCTCTTAGCAACTTTCTGTGCATTGACCTTACTGTGGCCGAGGCCGGTTTTGGCCTTCCCGGGAATTCCCGAGGGCTACCCCGAGCCCGCGCCGATCCCTTACGCCCAATCTGATTGGCGTAATGGGGACTGGGCAAATCCTCATTATCTAAATACCCAAACCGACAAAACCTATACCGGCCATCCGGAGTGGGGTCCGGTGGGAGTTTCTAACGGGTTTGGTTGGCGTATCTACGATGGGCGCAATTCCTGGGAGGGGGGTAGCAAGGAAGTATTTGAGCGGTTTTTGAGTGCCGCGGCCGAGCATTCGGTTTACTTGCGTGATGGGCGAGTGATTCCCAAGCCGGTTATCCTTTCTCCTAATCTGGTTTTGATTGAGTGGTGTCAGAATTGGGACCACGGTTGGTGTGATTTGACCCCGCAGTGGGTTTATCGGGAATGCGGGATTGGTGAGAATTTTCACGGGCGCTTGGTGGGGCATATTTTGCATAAGGAGGGCCACACGGGAGCTTGTACTGAGCCTGGGGACTGTATGCCTTGCCCGGCTTATGAGAACGAGTGTTGGCGGGCGAAGATGGGGGCGAGCCTTCACGAGATTGGTGACCGCTACGACTCGGATGAACGCTTGGGTGCAGTAATGATTCCCCTAGGGATGGACGGGGAGGTTTTTCCGATCAAAGCGGGCGACGGGGGAAAGCCCTATCAGAAGGATTTTACGGCGAAGGTCAGTGCGGGGGGTTATAAAGAGTACACTCGGCTAATGGTGAAGTGGTTTCGCGAAGCCTTCCCCTCGAAACCGATTTATATTCAAGGTTCCTGGCGGGATGGTGGGGATACCGGGTTGATTGCCTACTCTCTCCACCCGCGCGGTTGGGCGCCGGGGGAGAGCGAAAGCGACTATTACACCCCGCCAGTGGGTTACAAGATCAACGCGATGACGCCGGATGGTGGTAGCCACTTCGGCTGGTCCCATCAGCCATTTCCTCCCGGAGGTCGTAACGAACTCCCCTATCTTGGCGGTTGGTGGAAAACGATTCTTGGCCACAACGGTTTGGCTCCGACTGCGCTGGAATCCGGTCCGGTATTTGATTTGAGTAATCAAACCTTTGCCTACCTGGCCGGCCTGACCTCACACCCGGGGTGGATGGATACTTACAAGGAGTGGTTTGAAAACACTAATGTGGTTAAGAGCGGTTTTTTGAATGATCACTTGGGAAAGACTGTGGAGAATACTCCAGATGTGTGGGTGGCCCTGCGAGATACGACTGGGCGAAAAGATTGGGACGTCTCGGGGAAGTATGGCGATTGGGAATACTGGCTCTACCGGGTAGAGGATACGCGCACCTATCCGGGGGTAAACGATAGCAACACTCGGGATTATACTGACGGGGGGAATACCTACAACATTGATTTGGAGGGGAACGAGACGGTGGTCATTGGTGATACTCCTTTTGAATCACGCCAGGTCTATTTTGGTGAGTACAATTTTTGGGATGGGCCGGCCGAGTCTTTGGTAACTCGGCGGACGGACCAAGCCCACGGGGATAACTTTATGTCTTTTATTGTCAATGGCGACTACCCCCCGAAGAAAAACGGTTGGGTCGGTTGGCAGGTTTCGGTGCGTTATTTTGACCGCGGGACTGATCAATTTTGGATTGATTACACCGATTCGGGCGGTGCCCTGCGGCGGAGTACCAAGATTACCAAGGGGAACTCGCAGGTGTGGAAGACCGCCGAGTTTTACTTGGCGGATGCGAAGTTTGGTGAGCGGTTGCAGCAGGACAAGGTTGGCGGCGGGCAGTTGGGGATTGATTTTCGCCTCAATGCTGGGGATGACGGGGACGAGATTATCCACATGGTCAAGGCTACTAGTGGTTTGGACCTAAGCGGAGAGGTGGTGGAATTTGATTGTTGGCAAGGGGGGTGCTTTACGCGCTTGGGGTCGGCGGGGGTGGAAATTCGTAGTCTACGCTCTGGTGGTTTGGGCTGGCGGGCGGTGGCCGAGACGCCGTGGCTGAGTGTGAGCAAGGCCTCGGGGAGTACCTCGCCGAGTGCTTCCGACCGGCTAACGATTACGGTTGATCCCGCCGGGCTGGCTCCTTCGCCCTCCTACCGTGATAAAGAGGGCGGACAGGAAACCGGAGAGCTGATTCCCTACCAAGCTCATGTGGGGATCCATTCGCAAGATGCCTCCTACCCGTACCACCGGACAGTTGCGGTCCGCCTGTTTGTGCACAGCGGATCGATCCCCGCCAGCTATCTTCGTTTGCAGGCGGGGTGGAATAAGGTGTCTCCGGTCACGGACTGCCCAGCTCCGGATTGTGTGGTGGTAGCTGATGGTTGGCGAAGTGTGACGCCAGGCTACTCTCCGCTTAGGGTTTTGAGGGCAGGAGAGACTTACCAGGTGCAGTGCTCTAGCCCGCAGTTACTGGCTTGCGAGTGAGCTGGTATTTTCCGATCCGCGTTCTTCTTAACTCCACCGCCACCGCTGGAACTCCCAGTTTTTCTCCCAGGTCAACGGCTAGCTGGCGCATGTAAGTACCAGAGGAGCAGACAACGCGGATTTTGGTGCGGGGGTAATCGCCGGTGGTGTTGAATTCTAATAGTGCAATTTCCTTTATTTCTACTACTCTTTTTGGCAGCGCGACTTTCTCTCCGCGGCGGGCGTATTTATAAAGGGGTTGGCCCTTGTACTTGACCGCGCTGTAGGCGGGGACAGTTTGTTCGTATGACCCGCGGAAACTTTCCAGGGCCTGCCGGACCCGCTCTTCCGCGATCCCTGCTCGATCGATTTCCTCCGGGGAAAGTTGGGCGGTTGTTTTGCCCTCCGGATCGCCGGTGTCGGTCGCCCAACCGAATTCGACGACCAGCTCGTACTCTTTATCAAATATTTTAAATTCCTCGAACCGTTTGGTGGCCCCGCCGACTAAGAGGACCAGAACCCCAGTAGCGAAGGGATCCAGCGTTCCGGCATGGCC
>CAZUPF010000019.1:0-12079 GCA_964622035.1 uncultured Candidatus Saccharibacteria bacterium
TTCTTGAAGTTTTTGTTCCTCACCATTCATAGCGAGCTTAGTATACCAAGTTTTGAATAGTGTTTCTTCTCTTTTTCCAAATCCCTCCCCCCTGCTTCTAATGCTTGGTGGGAAAAAGAGAGCTCCGATCCACCAGTGGTGGTTCGGAGCTCGGTGCAGACTGGCTTCGCCTAGTCAATCCATTTCCACTGATTTAGGTGAAGGTTCCGCGCTCCGCACTCCGGGCAATGGAACCTATGCCAATCGCCGACGTGCTGCTGTGGTGGTCGGCGCACCCGGCCCACCAGTCCTTCCGGCACATTGTGCATCCCGCCGCTGTAGTGCGGTTCCACGGTTACCCCGCCTTCTGGTGCAGGGGTCTCGCATTCTCCGCACCGCAAGCTCCCCGGCTCCCCCTTGGCATTGACTGGGGCCTTCGCTGGCACTCTTGGGCGGGGGACCTGCTTCAGGATGCGTACGATGAAGATTATGTGCGGCGATCCTTCGACAGTAACCCCTCCTCCAGGGGGGATGATCGCGTAGCTGCCGCGAACCACCTCAAAGCCCTTGGAATCGATAATGGTGGTTTCAGCGTGCGCTCCGTACATGACGCAGAGATCGCTACCCTTTTGAACGGCGGTGGCTATGTGTTGCTCGCCGATTAGCAGGGTAAACCCCTTCTCCCCTCCTTCCGGGCGAAGAGTAACTCCTGGGCTACCGCTCATTGGTTGTACAAGAACAAGGTGTCGAACTCCTTCTCCGGTTTCCATCTCCTAGCCTCCTTCATACTTTCTGATTCAACTTTACTACTCGTTGCCTCTTGCCTAGCTACCTTCTCTCCTTGGGGCGAGCCCCTTCCGCAGTTGAGCAGTTTTCTTCTTTGCCCAGCGGTATAGGTCTTTCCCGAAGTTGTCGATCACTCCGAGTGTGGTGATCGCGATGATAAATAACTGAATCGCCGTTGCCGCGTGACCTTCCCAGAAACAAACGGCCGCTATCACAGCGTAGACGAGCAACAAAGTCGCCATTTCAATGGCGCTCATTGGGTTTCCCTCCTTCCAGTTTTCTAAGACCCCCGTTGGTAGTCCTGTATGTAGATTATAGGGTTGACCTCGCTCGTTGTCAACCTTCCTGCGGTAGTCTCACCACACCACATCCCATAAGGTTGACGGGGGGGTGCGGGTTTTGCTAGTATTGCAGTAATCATTGGGCAATGGGCCCAGGGGTTCTAAGAAAGAAAAAAAAGGAAAGGAGAGAAAGATGGGAACCCATACAACAGGTTGGGCGGGGGAGGTTCGGTTAGAACGGGGCGGACCCGGCGTTGTCTATGTGTACACCCGCATCGCTATCGCGAACAACGCGAAACCACCTGAGGAGGTGCACGTTAATGACATAGCGAATATCGACAAGGGGCGTATTGGGGAGCACGCTGCAAAGTTTGTGAGGGCGTTGTTCGCGGAATGCGAGTGGTTGGGGCTGGTCAAGGTGATCATTTCTAAGTACCAGCTTACGCTTATCAAGCGTAAGGCATTCGATTGGCCCCCCCTGCGGAAGGCGGCTTTGGGTGTCCTTTCCGAGTCCTACCTGGACGGGAGGCGCCTTCGGGTAAAATGGCTCGGGAGTAAGCCGTATCTCCGCGATCGTGTGGTGATTATGGCGATCCTCGCCGGTCTGTGGGCTGTAGTGGTAGCGCTCACGCCCATCCCTGATGCCTACGCGATGATCACGGTTGGGGCGGCTTCGTCCGCCCTTACGCTGGTACTACTGTTGCCGTTCTTCAATCTGGATCGCGGTTAGCGCTTCTCGTTGATTACAGCAGGTCCTTGCACGCTTGCGCGCAAGGACCTTTTCTTTTTCCCCAAATCTCACGCTCTGCCCCGCCTGGTCCGTTTGGTTATATGCCCTATAACTTGTAATTTGGTTACTTTTGATCTATACTTCTTTTACGAGAAGGCTAGAAGTTATTCTGGGATAGGAATCCAAGCAGGAATCAGAAAGGGAGGCGAGGTATGACGATAGGGGACAGGGTTCTGTTTAGCGGGCTCCGGCGCCTGGTGACCAGCGTTGGGATAGCTGTCTTGGCTAACCACATCGGCCTGCCGTTTTGGACGGTATTTGTGGTGTTTTTAGCCGTTCTGGCGGCTCAGTTGGGTGTTCGTGATCTTCGGCGTTACCGGCTGTGCCAGAAAGTGGCGGAACGGACCGGACTGGGGCTGCACCAGATTGCGGAGGGGGTATTTGACCTCCGGATGGATCAGCTCCCAGGTGTCGATCACTTGGAGGCGGAGGATTTCCTATGCGAGCTTGATCGGCGAGAGGGAGTGGGAGAGCGTCGGCGAGTCCGGTCGCTAAGGGATCGTCGCGGCACACTCAGCCTTGTCCTTTTGAGCTTGAGTATGTTGCTACTCCTTCTGGGGATGGGCTTTAGTAGGACCGCGGATGCCATGCTCATCGCTCGCTACATCAACCCAGGAGGTGTTCCTGAGTACGAAGGGACTCTGGCCGCTGCTCTGCTTTGTTATCTAGGGGGCTTTGGGCTTCTCTTCATTGTGGATCGTATATAGAGTAGAAAGGAGCAAGACGGATGGACGAACGTAAGAAGGTACGGGCACGGCAGCTCATTGCCGATCACAGGGAATTTGAGCGGCTAGATAAGAGCGCACGGTCGGGGTGTGATGGGGGGCGGCACCTGGTATGGTTGTGTTGTCCTCGGCATATTGGGATGGGGCTCATGCTCCAAGATTTGCGCCTCAGGGCGGGGCAGCTCCTACCAAGGAGCTTTTTGGATATCGGATCGGACGGCAATCTTCCGGAGCTTTTGTCCAGCCCCTGGTTCGCCGCCCTCACCGAGGAACACGAGCTACCCACCTATCAGCCGGAGTAGCTTTCGGAGTAGGAAGGGGGACAATTCCCGCCTGGTTTCTTCACTGGAACCAGGCGGTTCTTTTTTAGGGAGGCGGTGGTTTGGCGTTTCCCCACTCTGTTACAATAGTTCTGTGAAGAGGAAAAAGTTGGATTTGTTGGTAATGATTGGGGTGTGGGGGTTGGTGGCTCTCTATTCCCTGCTCACCCAAGGAACGCCGCTTGGTAAGCCGCTCCTCCTGGGGGCGTTCTACTCGGGATTCATTACCCTTTACCTCGGGTGGCGGGAGCCGAAAAATTGGCGCAAGATCACTATGGCGGTCGTCCTCTTTGGGGTCATCTTTCCCTTCTTTCTGGATTTCATTGCCGAATTTACCCTAACTTGGTCCACGGTGGTACGGGTTTTTGAGGCCAAAATCTTCGGGGTGGTGCCCGTCGACAATATTTTGGGTTACATGGTGATGACCCTCGCTACTGTGGTTTTCTATGAGCACTTTCTTGATGATGAGCGGGATCCGCGGATTTCCTCAAATTTAATTTTCGGAGTTGTACCGGGGTTGGTTGCTGTGGGTCTGCTGCTGGTGATTTATTTTGTCTGCCCAGAGTTACTCCACCAGCGCTATCCCTATTTGTGTTTAGGTTTAGCGGCGATTACCCCGCCGATTATTTTGGCAAAAGAGAGGCCGAAGCTGATCCGCAAGATGGTTGCGACGGCTGCCTATTTCTTTGTGATGTACTTCATTATCGAACTTTTTGCGGTTAGCTACGATTGGTGGATTTATACTGGGGATAATTACATTGGTTGGGTTACCATCTTCGGGCGCACTTTCCCCTTTGAGGAATTTTTCTTCTGGATGATGTTTTATGCCGCCTCAACAGTTTCTTATTACGAGATTTTCGTTGACGACCTACGGTAGGGATAGTGGTTGTGCCTGGCCGGAATTCGCTCTTTATTTTTTGTGCTATGCTAAAAAAGATGAATATTCCTAAGCCCCAATTTAGACTTTTGGTCATCTTCTTTTTCCTCGCGGTGGGCTACAACCTCTTTACCGGTACTCGAGATTGGGCAGAACTTTTCGTAAGTAGTGTGGTCGGAGCTGTAACCTTTTTCCTCCTTGAATATTTCCTGTACAGTCTTTATCTTCCTTTCGTTTGGAAAAAATGGGGCTTTGGCTGGCCGCAAGCCCGGAAAAAGTGGCGCCAGGCCAGCTGGCCGCAGCGCTTGCTAAATCCGCTCTTTTGGCTACTGATTATTACCGTCGCCAGTGTGTTAGTTCTTCTGCTCAGTTTGATTGGCTCCTCCCTCTCTTGAAGGGGGATTAGTTTTTTGTTATTCTCAAGCCGTTATGGTTGAAGAAATTCCTACCACCTCTCAGCCGCTATCTCAGCCAGAAAGTTCTCAACCTGATGTGGTGGTTATCCCACCCCCGCCGCAGAAGAACCCTTGGAAGACTCTCTTTCTGGCCCTCTTAGGTCTGGCCCTCGTTGGTGGTGGGATCTTCGCTGGCTACTGGTATTTCATCAAGGGGTCTGAGCAAGTGGAGGAGTCGGTTGCGGAGGAAGAGGCCACCCCAAGTTCTACAACCGCTTCGCCGTTTTCGCAAATGATCCCGTCACCTCCGGTCGAGGAGCCGGAGATCAACTCCGCATCTGAAACTGTTTCTGTGGACTCCGAATGGAACCGCTATATCAACCGCCGCCTCGGTTTTTCCATTAAAGTTCCCAAAGAAGTCAGTGGTTCCGGCCCCTGTGATTGGAGCGAAAAGGATGGTGACCACTCCTACCGACCGGGAAACGCTACTATGATTCCGGTGAAAATATTTGAAGACGGGCACGATGTTTACATTTCTACTGAGTATTTTTACCAGCTTACGGGGGAGACTCGGGAGGGCAATCGCTCGTACTACAGCAGCTGTCCGAGGGTAACCAACTCCCTGACCCTACTGAAGGATCCAGATAATAGATACTGGGGAGTGATATGGAAGCTCACCTCGCAGGAGGTGGCTAGTGATGCGGAGCTAGAGGCCTTTTTGCAGGAGGAGTACGGGTCTGGGTGCGCTCTGGGCGCAAAAACGGCTACGGCGCAGAGTGGGGTTTATGATGTAGCTGTTTTGGGTGATGGCAAGACTCCTCCGGAGAGTACCTGTTTCCTCAACTATGCATTAGCAGCTAAATATTCTCCGGGTAAGGGTCGGGCGGCAACTTGGGCTCTGGGCCAATCCTATACTTTCTGGAAAGATATGACGGCCGGTGAGAGTTACGATGACGAGATGGCCGATAGCTTCCGCTTCGAGTAAACTTCCCCTAACCTCTCGCCGCCCTATTTCTTGAGGTAATGTTGCCGCTTCGGTTCTGGGAATTTCTCAATTGCGTAGCGGAGCATGGTGCGGGGCATCTGCCGGTAATACTTTTTTAAGAATTTCTCTTCCTCCTTCTGGTCCGCCTTCCCAACTTCCCGGAGCATCCAGCCGACGGCTTTGTGGATGAGGTCGTGCTCGTCGGCAAGGAGCATTTCGGTAATTTTCAGTGTGTTCGCAAACTGCCCCTTCTTTATAAAGGCGTAGGTGGCCAGAATGGCAATGCGTCGTTCCCAGAGATTTTTCGATTTGGCTAGTTTATAAAGAATCTTCCGCTCGGCGGATTTGTTCAGGAGGTAGGCGCCGATGATTTTCGGGGCCGAACAGTCCACCAAATCCCAATTATTTACGAATTGGGTATTATCGAGGTAAAGTTGGTAGATTTTCTGCTGGCCGAGCGGTTCGGCCCGATGAAATTGATCAACGAGGATGAATAGCGCCGTCTGGCGGTGGTCGTGAATCTTGCTTTGGAGGAGTTTAAGAACCTCGCCGAGCGGAAGGTTGCGGTATTTTCGGGCCACTCGTCGTTCGTCGGGAACTTTCACCCCCAGGAAAATATCGCCCTCGCCGTATTCGCCAGGACCGGTTTTAAAAAAGCGAGACAGCGTTTTGCCTTGGGGGGAGTCGGCCAAAGCTTTTAATTCGCGCTTAACTTGCGCGGCGCTTACTTTCTCGACCATGAGCAAATTCTACCACGATAGCTCCTGGCTCCTGTTGTCCCATAGGTTTGATTTGTCTGCGGACTTGCGGTAGAATTGGGTCAGCACTTAACAGGATCGGGTAAGTACTTAGGTATTGAGGAGAAAAGGAGGTGAGCTGTGGGTAGAGACGAGAGGCCGGTGGGAGCAGATCTTCCCCTGTTGCGCACTATATTGCTGGGGGGGATTTTGGGGGCTTTGGCCCTTGCTGCCTTGGTGTTTGCAGTGCCGCGCTTCGGGGCGGCGGTCATCCTCGTACCCGTTTGGGTGTTTGTGGCGCTCATCGCGGGGTTTGGCGTCCGGGAGCTTCGGAAGGTTTGGGTGAGTAGGGGCAGTTGGGCGGACGCCGGGGGGCCGATTATCATGATCATTCTCCCTGTGGCGTTGGGAGTTCTTTTCACTTTGGAGCTGTTATCCTAGTAGGAGGGAAAGAGCATGAGAAAGATTCAGGGAAAGTGGGGTTGGCTGCTACCGCTGATCCCGTATTTGCTGATAGTGGTGGCGATATTGGTCGGCGTCGCTTATCTGGTGTACTTCGAACTCGTTGTTCCGCTCGGTAGTATCGTCAGCGGCTGAGACGGGGCGAAGGCAGTGGCGTCTTCTCTAGGGATTTGTTGGGTTTTGGCAACCTGCAACCAACAAACACCTAGGAAGACGCTCCTTTTTTTGGTAAGATTAGGTTCATTATGGCTGACTACTACAGCGTTTTGGGGATTGGTCGAGATGCCGCCCCTGAGGAAATCAAAAAGGCCTACCGCGGTTTGGCCAAGAAATACCACCCGGATTCTAAGTCTGGTGCCAAAGACGAGGAGCGCTTTAAGAAAATTAACGAAGCCTACCAGGTTCTTTCTGATTCCAAGAAGAAGCAGACCTACGATCAATTTGGCGATGCGGCTTTTTCCCAAACTGGGGGGTTTGGTCAGGGCTTTGGTGGAGGATTTACCCAGACAGGCCGGCAGGGGCCTTTTACCTACGGTTACACCTCTTTTGGTGGTGGTGAGGGGGTTGATTTTGAAGATCTTTTTGGGGGCGCGTTTTCAGCTCTGTTTGGACAACGCCCCGGTTTTAGCCGCCAACCCCGCCGCGGCCGTGATCTGCGCTTTGGGGTGACCGTGGACTTTGCCGATGCCGTCCACGGGGCCGAGCACGAGATTAGCTTTGCGGGGAGAAAGATTAAGGTAAAAGTTCCCCAAGGAGTGCGTGATGGAATGGAGCTGCGTTTCGCTGGAGAAGGGGAGAGAGCGACCGGCCCACAGGGCAAGTCCCTTCCGCCTGGTGATTTGTACCTATCTATTCGGATTAGGCCGCCCAAAGAATTTAGTTTACGGGGGAGTGACGTCTACGCAGAGGCCGAAGTTTCGTTTGTGGAGGCGGCCTTGGGGGGAACGGTTGCTGTTCCGGCGGTATCCCCGACGGACCCCTCGGGAGTGGGGACGGAGAAACTAAAAGTTCCCGCGGGGACTCAGCCCGGGGAGACTTTCCGCTTACGGGGCAAGGGGATGCCTACCCTGCACGGTCGGGGGCGGGGAGACGCTTATATTCAAGTTTGGGTACCGGTACCGAAGAGGTTGTCGCGGAAAGAGCGGAAGGTGTTGGAGGAGTTAAGAAGTACTAAATCTTAGTACTTTAGATCACCTCAATTATATCTCCCACCTTTGGTTCGTATTGCGGCCTGATGTAGAGGCCAACCTCGAGACCTTTTTTAGCCTGTTTAACCTCGTTTCGTTTATGTTGAATTGATTTTATTTTTCCCCGGTGGGCTACATCTGCATCGCGGATGATCCGCACCCGATTGCCAAGTTTGAGCTCCCCAGCAAAGACCCTCGTTCCCGCAACTTTATCCCCGGAGCGGGGTAGGGTGAAGACTTCAATAACCTCGCCTACTCCCGATATTTTATTCTCCGCCAGACGGTATCTCTCCTCCAGGGCTTCTGTGACCCCCTTTATTAGTTGGTAAATTATTTGGTGTTGTTGGACTTTGATGCCTAAATCTCTAGCGAGGAACTCCGTTCCTAGGGAGAAGCCCACATTAAACGCAAAGATTTGGGATTGCGTGTCGTTGGCTAGGCGCAGATCAGAGTCGGTGACTGCCCCAATTCCGGAGGCGATAATCTTTGTCTTGAAGCCCTCCAGCTCGATTGTTTCTACCGCCGCCTCCACTGCCTGGGCGGTGCCCACAGCGTCGGCTTTGAGGATAACATTTAGGGTTGTTTTGTCTTGGGGGGCGACCACTTTCCGCTTTGGAGTGGTGGGTGCGGCGGCCGCGGCGGTAGCTGGGCCCTTGGCGACCAGCGCGCCCACTTCGGGAACTTGGGAAAAGCCGAGAATCTCGGTGGGAGTCGATGGTCCGGCAGTTTTGATCGCCTTGCCCTCTAGAAATAGTGCCTTGACCTTCCCGCTTCCCGTGGTTGTGGTAGAGCCTTCGAGGGCGCCGACGATAGAGATCTCCTCACCGACCTTCAAGCTTCCTTCCTTGATAAGGACGGTGGCGATAGGGCCGCGCCGGGGGTCCAGGTGTGCCTCAACTACCACCCCGGAGAATTCTCCTTCGGGGTCACTCTTAAGTTCCGAGGTTTCTGCCCACAGGAGGATCATTTCCAGAAGCTCAGCGATGCCTTCTTTTTTAGTTGCCGATACGGGGATGACGGTTGTCTGCCCGCCCCAATCTTCGGAGGCCAAATCTAGCTCGGCTAGCCCCCTTTTTACTTGATCGGGTTGGGCGGTTACCAGGTCCATCTTATTCAAGGCGACAATGATTGGAACATTGGCCTCGCGGGCGTAGGCGACCGCTTCTTTGGTCTGGGGCTGGACCCCGTCGTCTGCGGCGATGACCAAGATGACGAGATCCGCCACCTTCCCTCCGCGGGAGCGCATTTTGGAGAACGCCTTGTGGCCGGGGGTATCGATGAAGGTGATGGTTTTCTTTTCTCCCTCAAACTCCCCCTCAACTTGGTAGGCCCGGGTGTGTTGGGAGATGCCGCCGAATTCTTTGCGGGTTAAGTCCTCCCCCTTGATTGCCGAGAGTAGGGTAGTTTTACCATGGTCCACATGGCCTAGGAGAGTAACGATTGGGGGGCGGCAGGCTGCGTTTTTGCTGGTGTTAGTTTGTTTCGGCATGGTAGTTCTGAGACACACTCACAACTCATGGGAGTTTAGCTATTCTTTCCCCAACGCTTCTTTGATACTTTCTATCGCCTTCGGTCCTATTCCCGGTATCTCGGTCAGCTCTTCTGTGGAAAGGGCCGCGAGCTTTTCTTTGGTGGTGATTCCCGCTTTGGATAGAGCGTTAGCTGCCCTCTTGCCAATTCCTAACTTCTCTAACTCGCTGACCTTCTTAGCGTCGGCCCCGCTTACCTTTTCGCCCTCTGGTCCGCGAATATCGATGCGCCAGCCGGTGAGCTTGGCCGCGAGACGGACATTTTGCCCCTCTTTGCCGATGGCCAAGGAGAGCTGGTCTTCGGGGACCTCAACAATTGCCGTCTTTCTTTCCTCGTCGAGACTCACCTTGAGAACTTTGGCTGGGGAGAGAGCGTTGGCAATGAACTTAGTCGTGTCTTCGCTAAACTCGACAATGTCAATTTTTTCTTCTCCCAGCTCCCGAATGACCGTCTGGACTCTAATTCCCTTCTGCCCGACCAGAGAGCCCACCGGGTCAACGTTTTCGCTGGAAGAGGAGGCGGCAACCTTCGTTCTCCTACCGGCCTCCCGAGCCACCTTTTCGATAGTGACCGTTCCCGAGTCGATCTCTGGCACTTCCAGGGAAAAAAGCTCTCGGACAAATTCGGGACTTTGTCGAGAAACAATGATCTCCGGTCCCCGACCCCCCTCCCTAATTTCCGCGATCAAGACCTGAATTTGCTGGTTAAGCTGGTAGTGCTCGCCTGGGGTCTGCTCCTGGGGAGGCATAATCGCCTGGGTCTTTCCCAAATCAAGGATTACCACCCCATTTTCGATGCGGAAGATGTGACCCTGGGTGAGGCCGCCAACCTTCTGCTCGTATTCCTCGGTCAGTGCCTCCTTCTCCGCCTCCTTTATGCGTTGAAGGATGACCTGTTTTGCCGTCTGGGCCGCAATCCTTCCGAAGCCGGAAGGGGTGACATCCTCTTCCCCCCGCAGTACCTTGGCGGCACCCGTTTCGAGATTCACTTCGACCTCCACCTCCTCTAAATCCTCGCCGGGGCAGTCTTTACGATAGGCGGCTAGAAGAGCTTCCTCAACGGCAGCCAGAACCGTCTCCGGTTCCAAACCCCGCTCGCTACAAACTTGGCGTAATGCGGCTGAAAATTCTGTTTGAACCATAATAAATTCCCTTTCTGGGAGGAAGATTAGCACAAAACGGGGGCGGAGACAATAACACCGGGCCCGACTTGGTTATTGAGGCCTTTAATCTCCCATACCGTTGAGAGTGGTGCTTAAGGTGGTGACGCTGTGAATAAAGCGCGCTAGACCACCCTCTGTTGTGAAGAATCTTAGGCCGGACGAGCTACCATTGTACCCGGTAAGAATTGGATCGATGGTGTGCCCTGACAGTAGATCAACAGAATAATTATGTACGCCTAACGAGGTGTCTACAAAGTGTCTTCCCGTGGTATTCATCACATCTGTGGCAAATTTAGCTGTATCCCAACAATTCTGCACTGTTAGGCTGCCTGGGCGGTCTTTGGCAACCGATATAGCGCGTCTAATCACTGCCTCGGCCTGGTCGTCCGCGAGATCGGCTACTTTCGTGGCGGTTTCGTGCACAATCTGACCATAATTGGGACTGTTAGTTGCTGTAAGAACGCGCCGCCCAGCAAGAGCCTTCGCCCCCTTGGCGACTATTGGACCCAACACCCTATTCCACACCGCGGCCATAATTTTTGCGGTGGCCCTTCCACTCAGGTATCTGGCAGTAAAGCCTACAACCGCTTTACCAGCATCTCCTTCCCCTTCCCAATTCTTGGCCGTGGCGAAGAGAGCCGACCCGGCGAAAAGGGGATCTAGGGCTACCGCGGCCATAATCCCTCCAGCAGCAAGAATATCCCCAGGTTCCGCTTCCCGGAATGAGGCGGCACTGAAACCTTGGCTATAGAGGGGACTACTCTGGTACTCCTTCCAAACACCACTATCTCCCCATTGGGTACTGTGGGACTGGTGACCACTTGGGTCATTAGCATTAATCGGGTTCCCGGCCACATAGGCGTAGCGGTTAGGTCCCTCCGCGGTATCCGCGGAGATAAAGGACGCGGTAGTGGGGTTGTAGTAGCGGGCATTATAGAAGTAGAGGTCAGCGGAGGGATCGTAGATCTGAGAGGTGTATTGTCTGTCAGTGGGTGCCTCGGCCACCCCGACTGTACCTAGGGCTACACTATTATATTGGTGTATTGCTCCGTAAGGATAGTAATCAAGGGTAGCTAATGGTTCTCCTCGGGCACTAGTGACTAAGCGGGTACTAGCTAGATGGTCTTGGTGGAGGAAGATGAGGTCCTCATTTGTTTTTTCAGCAATTCGAGAACCAGCGTGGTAGTGCTTAGTCTCGGTTAGCTCCTCTGTCCCATCTTCCCCAGTGGTAATTTCCTGCTCGTAGTACTGGTTAAAATAGTGAGTAGTGGTTTCGGGGGTGGTGGCCCAGACGGGTGTGGGGAGAAGGGTACTTAGCAAAACGAGCAGGGCGGCCCCAGTGGTGCTGATTTTTTTGAGATCCGCTTTCTTCATGAGCAGGTGGTTAGATTCTATAGTTTACACGCAGCACCTGCAAGGGTTGCGGTGGCAGGATTTTGGTGATAGAATGCCCCCGGCGATGGTTCTGTTTGGCAAGAAGAAGGAAAAGTTAATTGGGGCGTATGCGACTCACAAGGGGGATACGGGTTCTCCCGAGGTCCAAGTTGCTATCCTTACCGAGCGGATAAAGGAGCTTTCGGACCACCTTGGTGAGCACAAGAAGGATAAGCACTCGCGGCGGGGCCTGTTGGGAATGGTTGAGCGCCGGCGGAAGCTTTTGAAATACCTTGCAAAAAAAGACGAAGTACGGTATAATCAGCTCGCTGAGAAATTAAAGATTGGCAAATAGGGTTGCGGTGCCAATGGTGTCAGTGGCGTCCAGGAAATTTGTTTCCTAGAGACTATTGATTCTGTTGACCCCCGACCCCGTAGGATTGACCCATGTCAGAAATTATCAAAAAGGAAATTATCAAAAAGGATATT
>CAZUPF010000020.1:0-11097 GCA_964622035.1 uncultured Candidatus Saccharibacteria bacterium
AGGTGCGTCAAGATCGGCATCCGCGTTGGAGCTACGTCAGCCCAAGAAGGGGTCAATGTAGCAGTAGTACCAACCCCCCGATGGCGTCCGGCGGTAGTCATAGGACCCAAATCGCTCACGCGGCTCGGTAAATTCTACGCCCAGAAGGGCGCAGTGGATAAAACCGATAGCGACGATCGCCAACAACTTGTACCGAGTCTCAGACCGTGGTGTGCTGATCCATTCGGCGGTGAAACCGAAACCCAAGGTTGCCAGAAAGGCCGCTCCGGCCCAGACCCAAACTGGCACCCCGATCCAATTGTGCGACAGCGACCACTTCCCGTAGGCCTCTGTCAGCACCACCCAAGACAGCGCCATAATAGCCGCCGCCAAGGTAAAAACGTGCCTCCTCTCGACTTGCATCGCTCCTCCCTTCAAACTATGCAGTTTCGGTAGCTAGCTCTCTTTTGCTACCCGCATTGTAGCAAAATCAGACCGACTACACAACCTTATGGGTTAGTTCTCCCCCACCCGTCGGGTGGGAAAAAGAGCGCCCCAGGTTTCCGGAGAAACCGGGGCGTTTGGAAGGGCATCCTGTTTAATAAGCACCACTGTGACAGCGGCCGCGGTGGGCAACCAGCAGAATCGACATCTCCTCCTCCCCAACTGGCCAGCCGGGCTGGAGCGACAGGCGTACGGCCACCACGTTAGGAACCATGGCCTTGAGCTCGTCAAGACCGCCAGCATCAAGGCGCCGAAATTCGGCGGGCGCCAGCGGGATGATCCACGGCGCGTTTACACTCGCCACCGCAAGCATCGGCTCAATCAGATCATCCCACCCGTCAAGGCCGAATACGATATCGGCAGGCGAGTGGTGATCGACTATCAGCCGCGCATCCCAGACCCTCCCCGGCTGGTCGGCTATCGTAGGAACATCCTCGATAGGTACAGGAACGACGGGCGCACCCTTAGCGCGAATCAAGGAAACCAACTGACCGTCCTTCAGGCGGGTAGCATCAGCCTCGTACTCCAACGCCCTCACCGATACGGCGTATATCGGGCCCCCTCTGGGGGGATACTCGAAATAGAACTCGTCGCTCACGTCTCTTTCCTCCTTTGCAAGTATCTAACTGAAAACACAGAGCCTCTCTAGCAACTGGAGTGTACCAGAACCGGGGGCCAAATTCAAATTATAGGTCAGAGAATCTCATCCAGCGACGGTGGGGGGGGGTCACCAGCGGAAGTGGGCAAAGGCGCGGTTGGCATCAGCCATACGGTGGACATCTTGCTTTTTGGCCACGGCCTCACCCTCACCTTTCGCAGCGGCGCTCAGCTCAGCAAAAAGTTTCTTCTCCATCGGCACTCCTTTACGCTTGCGAGCGGCACGCACGAGCCAACGAACAGCGAGAGTCGTCGCACGGCTCCGAGTCACCGGCGTCGGCACTTGGTAAGTAGCCCCACCGACCCGCCGCGAGCGCACTTCCTGCTCCGGAGAGATGTTCCTCATGGCCCCCTCCAAAGCCTTGAGAGCGGCAACCCGATCATCATCCAGGCGCCCCAGCGCCCCATAAACAGCCCGCTCAGCAATGCTCTTCTTACCACCCATCATAACCTGATTAACCAGTCGGGTCACCAGGGGAGAGTCGTAAAGAATATCCTTTTCAGCTTTTCTTTTCTTAGCTTGTTTTCCACGCATGATTATCAGTTAGACCGCCAGAGCAACTTACCCTTCAACGGGGCTTTCGCCCACTACTTCCGCCCCACCAACTTCCCCACTAGCCTTAGTCCCGTACTTGGAGCGTGAGGATACCCGACCCTCAACCCCCGCCACATCGTAATGCCCCCGCACAATGGTGTACTTAATCCCTGGCAAATCTTGCACCCTTCCTCCGCGAACTAGAACAACCGCGTGCTCAGTAACGTTATGCCCCTCCCCGGGAATGTAGGCGGTCATCTCCTGACCATTCGACAGGCGAACTCGGGCCACCTTGCGGAGAGCGGAGTTGGGCTTCTTGGGCGCCATGGTGCGCACCGCCAGAACCACCCCCCGCTTAAAAGGAGAGATCACTTTCCCGCGGCGGCGCGAAATGGACGAGTAAATCTCGCCCAAAGCCGGGGTACTCTTTTTCCTTACTGGGCTCTTACGGCCGTGACGAATAAGTTGCTGAATAGTTGGCATAATTAAAAATACTTACTGTTTAGCGCCAGTCTCGACAGCGGGTGGTGGGCTGTCCATAATAGCCCCCACCGGCACCCGTCGACCAACTATAACATTCTCCTTCAAACCCCGCAAGGGGTCGTAGGCGTTTTCTACCGCCGCATCGGTCAAAATACGAGTCGTCTCCTGGAACGAGGCCGCCGCCAGCCAAGAGTCAGCATTTAGCGAAGCCCTGGTCACCCCCAAGATAAGCGGTTTAGCCTTGGCCTTCGCCCCACCCTGCTCCACCACCGCCTCGTTCGCCGCTAAAAACTTATCCTTACTCACGATCTCACCCGGCAGGAAGCTCGTGTCCCCCGAGGATTTGACTCTCAGCTTAGAACACATCTGCCGCAAAACAACCTCAATATGCTTATCGTTGAGGTTTACCCCCTGCGAAGAGTACACTTTTTGAATCTCGGAAAGGACATACCGCTGCGCACTCTGAACCCCAAAGGCCTCCAGAATCTCCTTCGGATCGAGATAACCGGAAGATAGTGGGTAACCCGCAGGAACAAGCTGCCCCGGCGTCAGCAACACCTCCACTGTTTTCGGAAGCAGGTGCTCCTCCGTCTCCCCCTCAGCACCGGTGATGGTTACCGTTGTCCCCTCGGAAGTCTCCTTGAGAGAGACCTTACCACTTATCCCCGTCATCCCTGCCAAAACCTTTGGAACCCGAGCCTCAACAAGCTGCTCAACCCGCGGCAACCCCTGAGTAATATCCTGCCCCACAATTCCTCCCGTGTGAAAAGTTCGCAAAGTAAGCTGCGTTCCCGGCTCACCAATCGACTCCGCCGCGATAACCCCGACCGGAGTCCCAATCTTCACCAAACCCCGCCCACCGATATCTACCCCGTAGCACTTCTGACAGATCCCCCAACGGGACTGGCAAGTTAATGGTGAGCGCACCCACACCGACCCCACTCCCGCCGCCTCAATATCCTGCGCCTTACCCTTGGTTATAATTTCATTTCTTCGCGCTAGTATTTTGCCCTCGGCGTCCTTGACCGTCTTCGCCACCGCTCGCCCAAAGATTCTTTCGGAAAGCGAGGCGAACTCCTCCCCCTCGTCCCCCCTAATTTCCCAGCCCGAAGCAGTTCCGCAGTTCTCCTCCCGCACCAGAACCTCCTGAGCCACATCAACCAAACGCCGAGTAAGGTAGCCCGCGTCGGCCGTCCGCAAAGCGGTGTCAGTAAGACCCTTCCGCGATCCCCGAGTCCCCACAAAATACTCAAACTCAGACAATCCCTCAAAATAGTTAGATTTTGTGGGTAGCTCCACCACCGTTCCCGTAGGATCAACCACCAGACCCTTCATCCCGACCATCTGCTTTACCTGGTCCTGGGAACCACGGGAGCCCGACTCGACCATCATGCGCATCGGGTTCTCACTGTCCATCTCCTCCCACGCCCTAGCGGCTAAGGTGTTAGTAGCATCAAGCCAAATTTCCTGAGAAAGTCGCTTGCGCTCGCCATCAGTAATCAACCCCCGAGCGAAATTCTGCTCAACATCCGCAACACTGGCCTCAGCTTTCGCCACCTCTGCATCCTTCCCCGAAACCGAGCGGACATCAAAAATCCCTGCGGAAATCCCCGATATGGTCGCGAAGCGAAAACCCAAATCCTTCAAGTCGTCAACGAGCTGTACGGTCCTCTCCTCCCCCGCATCCTCCAAACACCGCTCCACCAGAACCCTAACCTCACGGCTCCCCACGGACTGATTAACGAACCGCAAACTTTCGGGAAGCACTTCGTTGAAAAATACCCGCCCGAGAGTTGTCTCTCGCAACTTCCCGCCAACCTCGATTGTGGTCATCTTCCTCAACCCCAAGGCACCCTGGTCCCAAGCTAGAGTAGCCTCTACCAAGTCGAAGGGACCGCCGTTAGCAGGCCCACTCCCCTCGTGTTCCTCCTTGGTAAGCCAGTAGAGACCCAAGACCATATCCTTGGAAGGAGAAACAACCGGAGCCCCAGAGGAGGGCTTAAGCAGGTTCTTGGAAGAGAGCATTAACTCGCTGGCCTCCGCAATTGCCTTCTTGGAAAGAGGAACATGAACGGCCATCTGGTCCCCGTCGAAATCAGCATTGTACCCCGCACAGACACAAGGGTGGAGTTTAATCGCACTGCCTTCAGAAAGCTTGGGGTAAAAGGCCAGAATTCCCAGGCGATGTAGGGTTGGAGCCCGGTTCAACAGTACCGGGTGATTCGCAACTACTCGCTCCAAAAGGTCCCAAACCTCCGCCGAGCGCATCTCCAGAAAATCCTTGGCCGTCCTAACATTGGACGCCAAACCCTCAAGAAGGATCTCCCGAATAACCATCGGCTTAAAGAGCTCCAAAGCCATCTCTTTAGGAAGGCCGCACTCGTAAAGTTTAAGTTCTGGACCAACCACAATCACCGACCTCCCAGAATAGTCTACCCGCTTACCCAAAAGATTCCTCCGAAACCTTCCTTGTTTGCCCCTAATCAAGTCCGATAGAGACCGCAGCGTCTTCTGCCCCCTCCGGCGGTGCTCCGCCCGACGGCTATCAATCAAGGCATCAACAGCCTCCTGAAGCATCCGCTTCTCGTTACGCAAGATAACTTCTGGGGCGCCAAGCTCCAACAGATTTTTCAACCGGTTATTACGATTGATGATGACCCGGTAAAGATCGTTGAGATCCGAGGTAGCAAACCGGCCACCCTCAAGCTGTACCATCGGCCGGAGCTCCGGAGGAATCACGGGCAGAACATCCAAAATCATCCACTCTGGCTTAACTCCAGAGCGACAAAACTGATCGACTACTTTCAGCCGAGAGACAAGTTGGAGCTTCTTCCCCTTAGACTTTGTCTGCGAAAGCTCCTCCCGCAACTGTTGAGAAAGGGCCTCAATATCCAAACCCTCCAGCACCGCCTTAACGGTCTCCGCTCCCGTCCCAACCTTGGCAAATTTTTCAAAATAGGGCTGGAGGCGGGAATACTCGAGCTCACCAACAATACTCAGGGGTTCAGCAGCAGTGATATGCTTTTCCAAAATCTCATACTTCCTCTCTAAATTAGACTGGTCTACCACCAGAGTATCTCTCAACCGCGCGGCCTCTTTTCTCCCAACCAAAAGGGTCTTCTCCCGCTTCTTCCCCGCATCAAGCTTCTTGGCCTCTTTCTCCGATAGCTTAAGGGCTTCCTGTACCCCCTCCTCCGCCGTAGTGGCGAGCTCCTTCTGCGCCACCTCTGACTCCTTGGCCAAGCCAGCAATCACTTTCTCCTTATCCTTAGGGGAAATCTCCGAGATTAAATAGCGAGAGTAGTAGATAACCGCCTTGAGGTCGCCCAAACGTACTCCCAAAAGGCGCGCCATTTTTGAGGGGACCGTTCCAAAAAACCAAACATGAGCGCAAGGAGAAGAGAGCTCAATGTGTCCCATCCGCTCACGGCGGACAATCTTCCGCGTCACCTCTACACCACATTTATCACAAATCACCCCTTTAAACCGCACCTTGCGGTATTTACCACAGTAGCACTCATAGTCCCGCGTGGGACCAAAGATTTTCTCGCAGAAAAGCCCATCTTTCTCCGGTCGGAAAGTGCGGTAGTTAATTGTCTCCGGCTCGCGAACCTCCCCCCGAGACCAGGAGCGCATAACCGCCGAACTCGCCAGGCGCAACCTCAGACCATCAAATTCTTTGAACTCCGAAAAGTCAGCCATAATGAAAATAGTTTTACTCGGGATCAACCTCCAAGCACAAGCCGTTTAGTTCCCGAACCAGCAACTTAAATGACTCCGGAAGGGTAGCCTCGGGGATCTCCTCACCCTGAATCAAGGCCTTGTAAGCTCGACTCCGGCCGACAACATCATCCGACTTAATCGTTAGCATCTCCTGCAGATTCTCCACCGCCCCGTGGGCCTCCAAAGCCCAAACCTCCATCTCCCCAAAGCGCTGCCCACCGAACTGCGATTTACCCCCCAAAGGCTGCTGAGTTATCAGGGTGTAAGGACCCGTCGAGCGGGCGTGGACCTTCTCTGCAACCAAATGCTCCAGCTTGAGAATATAAGACTCTCCAACCACTACCCGTTGGGAGAAGGGCTCCCCCGTCCGGCCATTGATAAGAACCCGCTTCCCATCGACAGGGAGTCCGGCCTTCTTAAGCTCGGCCTCCAAATCGTCCGCCGAGAACTTAGAGAACGGAGGAACGGCGTAACTTTTAGACAGCGCCTTGCCCGCCGCCCCCAAATGGGCCTCGAGTAACTGCCCAAGGTTCATCCGGGAGACAATCGACGTTGGGCTCATAATAATATCAACTGGCGTTCCATCCGTCAAAAATGGCATATCTTCCTTGGGCAAAATTTCCGAAATTACCCCCTTGTTACCGTGCCTCCCAGCCAGTTTGTCCCCCACCATCACTTTCCGCCGCTGAGCGACCATCACATGAATTTCCTCAATCACCCCAGCCGCGAGATCGGAGCTCTCCTCCGTCAAAACCCTAACCGCGACAACCGTCCCGTGCTCCCCATGCGGCACCCGCAAGGAATTATCCCGAACATCTCGCGCCTTCTCGCCAAAAATTGCCCGCAGGAGCCGCTCCTCTGCCGACAGCTCACTTTCGCCCTTGGGAGCAATCTTGCCCACCAAGATATCTCCCGCCTTCACTTCGGACCCCACCGCAACAACCCCACCCTCGTCCAAACTCCGCAACGCCTCCTCAGAAACATTAGGAATGTCTCGCGTAATCTCCTCCGGACCAAGCTTCGTCTCCAAAACCGAGACTACATAATCAGAAATATGAATCGAGGTGAGAACATCCTCCTCAACCACGCGGCTAGATAGAATAAAGGCATCCTCATAATTCAGGCCTTCCCAGGACATGTAGGCAATAGTCAAATTTGCCCCCAAGGCCAACTCCCCGCCTTCGGTAGCCGGACCGTCAGCCAAAAGGCTTCCCACTTTGACCTTATCGCCCACCGCCACCCGAGGTACCTGGTTTAGACAAGTGTTGTCGTTAGATTTTACAAACTTGGAAAGGGGATATTCCCGCACCTTCTTCTTCCGACCCCGCACCTTGACCATCTCGGCATCCACATAGGTTACCTTCCCCGCCTCCTCCGCCAAGACTATCGCCCCAGAGTTACTGGCCAGTGCCTCCTCTAACCCCGTCCCCACCAGCGGGGCCTCCGGACAGATTACCGGCACGGCCTGACGAGCCATGTTGGAACCCATCAAAACCCGGTTAGCGTCATCGTTGGCCAAGAAGGGGATCGTTGCCGCCGAGGCCCCCAGCAACTGCGTGGGAGTCACATCCATATACTCCACCTGTTCCCGCGGCCCAGAGAAGAAAACGCCCCCTCGCCGCAAGGGGACCCGCTCATCGAGGATAACCCCGTCCTCGTCAACCGACACCCCGGCGTTGGTAATGACGCACTCTTCCCCCTCCCAAGCGGGCATATAAACCACCTCATCAGTCGCGCGAGTTTTACCTTTTTCGGTTACGACCTTTCGATAAGGAGCCTCAAGGAACCCCAGCTCGTTGACCCGACTAAAAAGAGCCATGTGGGTTGTCAGCCCGATGTTTTGCCCTTCGGGAGTCTCCACCGGACAAATCCGTCCATAGTGAGTATAGTGCGCATCACGAACCGAGAAAGACGCTCTTTTTTCGGTCAGGCCGCCCGGACCCTTAACCGTCATCCGACGCAAGTGAGAAAGGAAAGATAGCGGATTATTCTGGTCATGGTACTGCGACAGCTGCCCCGAAGCAAAGAAGCTCAAAAGCCTAGCTCCAACTGGTCGGGTGGAGATAATCTCCCGCGGAGAGGGAAGCTTCCCCCGCGGCTGCACGCTCATCCGCCCCCTAATATTTCGCGACATCTGCAAAAAACCAACCCGCAAGTAGTGCTGCGTCATCTCGCCCACCCCACGAACCCGCCGATTGGCCAGGTGATCAATGTCGCTGTACTCACCTTCTCCGTTGTTGAGAGTAATCATCTTCCGGAGGATCGCGACCAAATCATCCTGCTGCAGCAGCCGCTGCGCCTTACCCGAAGGTTGCTTGAAACCGAGAACTTGGTTAATCTTGAAACGGCCTACTTTCCCGAGGTCAAAACGCTTGGGGTTGAAGAAGATACTCTGAACAACCTCTTCCGCATTTTTAAGAATCACCCGGTCGCCCGGCCGTACCCGCTCGAAAATTGCCAGGACAGCACTCTCCCGATCCTGGCTCTCGTCCTCCGCCAGCGTGTTGGCAATAAAACAGCGATCGGGGTCGTTGTCCACATCGGCAAAAAGGGCCATAATCTTCTTGTCGTCAGTTAGGCCGAAGATCCGCAAGAGCGTCGTCACCGGCAACTTCCGACTACGATTGATGGAGACCCGTAGGCTACCGCTCTTAGTAGTGGATAACTCGAGCCACGCCCCACTCTTGGGAATAACTTTTGAGGTGGTAAGGCGGTTGCCCGTCCGGGGATCCAGCTCACCAGAAAAATAGACCCCCTCGGACCGGGTGAGCTGCCCCACAACGACCCTCTCCACCCCGTTGATAATGAAAGTCCCCCGGTTCGTCATCTCGGGAAAATCACCCATAAAAAGCTCTTGCTCTCTTTCCTTTCCGCTTTTCTCCTCGGTTAGACGAGCGGTGAGATACCAAGGGGAAGAATAAGTAAGGCCCCTGGTTAGGGCCTCTTGGGGAGTAATATCGGAAGAGTCAAACCGAAGCTTCTCAAAATAAAGCTTCCAGCCCCGGCCAGTTTGGTCCTCAATAGGGCTGACTTCTTCCAAAACTTCTTTAATTCCCCCCACCCGCAACCAACCAAAAGATTCTTTCTGGAAGGAGGTAAGGTCGGGAAGAGGAAGGATTTCCTTTTCCTGGTTGAAATAATACCGCATTAATACAGAACGGGCGCACAAAAAACCTTGGCGCCTGACGAATAAAAGCCGCTTTATCCTAAAGTATTAAACTGGCCACTAGGTGGTAAGGGAAAACCCCGTCACCCACCTAACCTCTAGCGTACATATTCTAATACTTGTTGGTTATGTTCGTCAAGGGTTTTCGAGAAATGAATCCCCCCCTCTTTATCGGAAACATAAAACCAATAGGGGGTTTCTTCGTAGTCAACCACGGCCGTAAGCGCTGCCAAACCCGGACTACAGATCGGGGCCGGTGGCAACCCCCGATATTTTCGCGTGTTGTACGGTGAGTCGATTGCCAAACTGGCTTTAGTCAGCTGCTCCGGCCACCAGGCGAACTCGTCGTCAATAGTTGATAGTTGATAGTTGATAGTTGCCAGAGCGTATTGAATAGTAGCATCGGCCTCCAACGGCCAACCGTTTTTCCACCGCTTAATAAGAATCCCCGCTACCTTGGCCCGGTCCTTGGCCAGCATCACCTCCCGCTCAACAATGGAGGCCATAATCACCACCTCCTCCACCGACAACCCGCGCACCCCCGCCCTCCTTCGCCACTCGTCACCAAACTTTTCATCAAACATTTCCCGCATCAACGCCACCACCTCTGTAACTGTGGCCTCACGCGAGAAAAAGTAGGTCTCGGGGAAAAGATAGCCCTCCATCCCCCCCGACCCCTGCAAGAACTCCGCACCACTAAAGCGCAGCCCCTCAACCCCATCCAAGTACTCCGCCATCTCCTCTCGCCGCCAGCCCTCAGGAAAGGTAACTTTGAGATCAAAGGTCCCATGTTGTAGAAGTGCTACCGTCTCCGGCAAGCTGAGCCGTGGTGGAACGCGATACTCGCCGGCCTCAAGGGTTGTCCCCAAGTCGTTAAGCCGGAGGTAAAACTTGAACAGCACCTCAGAGCGAATAAGCCTCTTCTCAAAAAGGAGCTTACCAATCTCCGCCACCCCCATCCCTGAGGGGATTGTAATCTCGGTAGTCTCCTTAGGCAGGGAGGGCCGGCTGAGAGCCGCCCGGTAACAAGCCCACCCACCAAAGGAGATCAGCAGCAACAGAAGGAAAAAATGAAAAACTCGCTTAGAGGTACCCCTCATTAGTCTGTCCATCCTAGCACAACCCCGTTTCATAAACTATCTAGATTTCCTAACATGTTCCCGCCCGAGGACAAACTTATAAAAAGCAAAGATGATAAGGGCAATTATTAGGAAGTCAATCAGCGACCCCAGGAAATTACCAATGGCCAGCTCTACCGGACCCCAGCGCAAGACTAGCGCCCGCCACGCCCCACCGGGAATCAAAACCTCAACCACCGGCATAATAATATCCTCCGCCAGAGATTTGGACAGCTTGTTGACCGCCCCACCAATAACCACTGCCACTGCCAAACCAATCACCCCGTACTCTCTGAGAAAATTGAAGAACTCGTCGACTAGGTTTTTCTCTGTCTTTTCTCTTTCCCCCTGCATTATCGGTTCAGTTTAGCACAGATATCCTATCACGAACACCCGAGTAAGTGTGGTGTAACTAATGTAGGCTTGCTGCTTCAATGATATGTATCATTGAAGCACATAGACTTCTAGACCCTTAGGGTCTAGAAACGTTGTCGTTATCTTCTATGTAGAACCGCCAGGGTTTTTGGGCCCACTCGCCAGCGTAAGCAACGCCGACTCTAGGAGTGGCAACTATCTCAAACTTCCCCCCGGCCCCGCTTTCAACCCACAAACTCTTCCCCCGCGTCAAATCCCACCCATCTAGCTCCCGAGTAATCTCCA
The DNA here is from genome assembly GCA_964622035.1 of uncultured Candidatus Saccharibacteria bacterium. Classification (GTDB taxonomy): domain Bacteria; phylum Patescibacteriota; class WWE3; order JAUXAW01; family JAYEID01; genus CAZUPF01. The sequence continues at coordinate 10,826 of CAZUPF010000020.1, forward strand.
GCCACCGACAAAGCTTCCCCGGCCCAGAGGCTACTCCTTTTCCCGCCGCCGAGGAAAAAAGCCAAGCTTTTGGGAAGTTTTCAAAGCTTGGCTTTGGGGAATCGGCGGCGGAAAGAGGCTCTAAAGCCCGGATCAAAACCGCTGCGCCGGGTTTCTCGGTAACGACGTTGAGGCAATGATACATCCCGTAAATCAGATAGACATAGGCGTGGCCGGCTGGACCAAACATCACCTCCGTCCGCTTCGTCCGCCCGTGCGAAGAATAGATCGGA
>CAZUPF010000021.1:0-10416 GCA_964622035.1 uncultured Candidatus Saccharibacteria bacterium
ACCCGCGCCAGCAGAGTTCGCTGCCCCCTCGGTAGAAGCCTTCTGCGCTGCCGAAACCAAGTGCGCAAAATCCGCCTGGGCCCTACCCACCACCGCTGCAGCTCGAGCACGAGCAGAGACCAAGTCGGACATCAGAGAGTCAATCTCCGCAGCCTGCTCGGCTGCTGAGGCATAAGCCCCGTTGGCCAAGCGCTTGGCTTCAGAGAGAAGCTCATCAGCAAGAGTAAACTCTCGCCGCTCAACGGCAGCGCCAGCGTCAGTAAGCTTAACTTCCGACCCCGCAATCATCGCATCCACGGACGCGTCAATCTTTTCGTCGTCCCGATCTCGTCGCTCGCGAGCCCTGCAGATGTCGGCCCCCACAACAGGTAGTGCCGGTGGTAGAGACACCTCAAGCCCTTGCACCTGCTCCAGTTGCTGAACAACACCCTTGAGCTCTCGCTCAACTCGAGTTAGGTCCGCAAAACCCTCAACCAACACCTGCTCGGCACGTGCAAAATCCTGCTCTCGCATAGAATTCGCCCGCGCAACCTCGCTAGTCAAGTCTTGCTCATTGGCCGGATCATCGAACAACCGCCGCAAAGTATCAGTTGCCGCAGCGAAGTTACTCGCAACTCCCGCCCAGTTACTACCAGGGTAGTCCCGCAACAACTCCCAGGCCGGCTCCGCCACCGCAGTTCGGTAACCCTCAACTCGGGCCACCTCGCGAGCAAGCTGGTCTAGCTTCTGCTCGTTTTGATCATGGAGAGCGGCGAGCACCTCCATTTTCTGAAGGGCGCGAGCACCATCCTCGATCAGCTCCCCAACGAACTCCTCGGCACGGGCGTAGTTCCCAGCCTTGAGAACCTCACCAACCACCCGCACATCCTGAGTCACTTCCTCTAAATCCGTCTGGACAGGTTCCAGCCGAAAGCCGCGTGCGCCGATCTCGCAAATCCGATCCTGCACCCGCTGGTTGCAGACTAGTGCTTCGACAAAGCTAGCCACAACCTCCGCAAGTCTCCGGCAATCCGCCTTTACAGCCGTAGCGGCGTAGACCGCTTCGCCGTACTGCCCCGCCTGAGTCAGCTCGCAAGCCCCCTGGAACGATTCCCGTAAAGGTTTGCATACCTCCTCGGTACCAGGAACCTCATCCCGCCTGGGCATCTCCACCCGCCCGATCTCGTGAAAAGCATCAACGAGTGCCTGGGCAGTTTCAGGAATCCGGGCTAGCGCCTCCAAAGCCCGCCGAGCAGCCTCCTCAGCCTCCAACCAGAGCTCCTGCTCAAGTGCCGCCTCAGCCTGGGCGACCAACCCATCCGGATGAGCAAAGATCCCCCCCTCACTAACCTCAAAAGGGGGCTGTACACTCCCTCCAAGCTGCTCTCGAAGGCCCTGCGCCTCAGCAACACGGGCCGGCGCATTCTCGCGAGCTTGCTGCAACTCGAACAGAGCTCGTTTCACCTGGTCAACGTAGCCCAGAATACCTTCGGCATCGACTTCATCAGGTGAAAGAACCAGTAGCTCAACCCGCAGATCTCCCGCACCATGCTGCTCACGGAGAATCTCATCCAGCTGCGCCACCAGCTGAGCATCGGTCTCGTCCCGCCGAACAACCCGCATTGGGTCAAGCAAAGCCTCCTGCTCATCGCCAGTCATGGAAAGAATGCGCTCGGTAGTACCTACCACCGTAACGTAAAGAACTTCCCAATTCCGCACGCGATCACGCAGCACCTTGCCACCACGAGGGCTATCGGCATGGACCAGCCCTAACCAAACCTCAGAAGCCTTGGCCAGAGCTGCCTGACAGCGCAGGAGGAGTTGACGAATTTCCCCGTCACGCTCGGGATATCTGCCACCACCATTCGACCCCCATAAGGCATATAGGAGAGTTTCCTCGGGAGCATCCCCCTTCAGCAACCCGTCGCAGGTAGTAAGCAGGTGTGCTGCACGCGCCCGAAGAGTAGCTATCTGCTTCTTGAGCTTGCGCTGGTGTGCCCACTCCTTGCCCGCCGGGATCAGTAGCCTCTTGAACAAGAGGCCACCACCGAACAACACAACCAGGGCGAACACAAGGAGCCCAATACCTCGTATAACTGGGACGAAGTCCACATTGACCTCAGTAGTAGGCCCTGTCTGCACCACCGCTGGCATCAGCTTAGGGGTCGCCGTCGGTGGGGGATACGCGGTGCTGTAGGCAGCACCGAAAGTCTCAACGATCGCCCTCGTCAGATTACCCTCGGCAACCATATTCTTCAACCGCCCCTCAAGCCTCCCAACAGCTGCGTCGTTGTCCAAGGGAGTACCGAAAAGGTATTCGCCGAAGGCGACGTCTTGTCCCCAAGGGTATGAGGTATCTGTGGTGATCTCGATAGCGACCGCCCCCTTACTGAAGGTGCCGGCATCCGGATCGTAAATCCCCAAGGGCACCTCAAAGGTATCCCTAACCGCATACCAATCATCCTCGGTCGGCGGGGATTCATCAGTCACAAAAATATAGACCTTAAACCCCGCCTCGACCCACACCTGAGCGGCCGTACAGATCGCTGCCTCGTCAATGGACGAGCTACTATCGTTCTGCACCACCACACCCGTGCAACCCTCCGCCCAAACTACTCCGGCGCCAGGGACCATCAAGACCAACAGGGCCACAACCACCAGCACTGCCGACGCAAAAGTACGTCTCCTACCCATATCTTCCCTCCTTCAAGGATTATGTAACGCCCAAGGCGCTACCACTTTGGCTACAAAAAAACCGCCCCCAAAGGAGCAACCTAAAGTTGCGCCCTTAGTGGCAGCCTCTTTGTCGGCCGAATTCGCCCCAGAAGGAGGTTTCTTAATAATCTTCAGTTTTTAAAGAGCAAAACGAGCCGGCCAAATAGGGCCGGCAAAAGACATTCGGGAGTATACCACAGAAGAACCCAGATCGTCAAACTATGAGGCAGATGGCGGAAGCGGATGCACCCCCAACTTCGCGAGAGCAAAGCGGAGAAAAACCTTCGTTTCGCGGACCCCCAGAACCCAGCTGAAAAATAGATAAGCCGCGAGGCCAAACACGCCCGCAATCCCGGTCAGAACCACCAAGCCCCAAGTTCGGGTGGTATCAAAAACCAACTCGTCTAAGAGTTTCAAGGGTAGGTAGAGCGCGCCCCCCGCCAGAAAAGCCGACCAGCCAATCTTCGCCACCGGGCCCAGAAGGGTCGTGCGCTCAAACCGCCCCAAACTTCTCTCCAAAAGAAGAAACAGCGCTAGCGCTTGGAAAACAACCGCCACCGAGAGCGCCAGAGGAATAGCCCAAACACCAAAACCCAAGATCCGGGTCAAAAACCAGCTGAGAAGAATCCCCAAACCGGAAGAAAACAGACTGGTCTTCACCGGAGTTCTCGCCTTCTCCAAAGCATAGAAGGTGCGGTTCAGTAGGTGCAGCACCGCCTGCGCCACTACCCCCAAAGAGAAAAAAGCCACGGTGTAGCCGGTCAGAATCGTCGCCTTCCAGCTAAACCGGCGGGCCCCAAAGGCCAGACGGACTGCGGGAATTCGCAAAACCAAAAGAATCACCGCCGCCGGGGCAGTTAAAAAAAGGGTCTTGTGGAGGGAGGAAATGAAAGTGTGCTTAAACTCCTCCTCCCGATTCCCATCGCGGCTCATTACCAAAGCCGGTAGAGCCGCCTGCGAAATGCTCATCCCAAAAAGCCCCACCGGCAGAAGCTCGAGGTGCCGCGCGAAAGTGAGTACCGCAATATTAGAAACACTATCTAGTGGCGCAATCAGCGACGATAGGCTCACCTGAAGCAGCAAACTCAATTTACTCCCCAACAGCGCCGCCGCTCGGGGAAGCATCATCCGCACTACCCGCTTAACCCCAGGGTGGTAGATTCTCCGAAAGAGTACGCGCGGAGAAAGCCCCAAAGAACAGGCTAGGGGAAGCTGAGCCAAAAGGTGGAGGAACGAGCCGAAGACCATCCCCCAAGCCGGACCCCAAACCCCAAAGCGCGGCGCCAAAACGACAATCCCCAAAACGACCCCCAAGTTGTAAAGAACCGAGGCCAGAGCCGGAACCAAAAAACGCTGGAAGGAGTGCAGAACCCCAGTAAGAAAATAGCTAACGACGAAAAAGAGCTGCGAGATGAGCATCACCCGCACCAGCCCACTCATCAAAGAGAGCTCCTCCGGACCGAAGCCGGGAGCCACCAGCTGGGCAAGCGGACGGGAAAAGACAAAAAGCACCCCCGCGAGAAGGAAAAATAATAGTAGCGAGAGGCTCAGAACCGAGCCGGCCATCTGCCACCCCTCCCCACCCTGGTCACCATCGTCACGGTTCAGATAACCAGTGAAAACGGGAATAAACGAGGCCGAAAAAACCGCTGAGCCTAAAATGTAGAAGAGAGTATCGGGAATCTCCACCGCGGCCCAGAAAACACCCAGCTGGGAACCGGCACCGAAAAACCCAGCCAGCAGCCGATCACGAACCAAGCCCAGAACCCGGGAGGCCCCCACCGTTACCATAATGAAAAGGGCTGCCGATAGGATACTGGTCTCCCGACGAGAAAGAAGTTTTCTCCCGTTTTTAAAAAGGTCTGTCACCACGGCAGGTTTATGCTATCACCCTGTTGCGGCGGCAACAAGGAGGTGCTAAAATCAACTGGTATTATGGCTAACTTGCCAGGAAGCAAAAAAAGGTGGCGGCAGACAAAAAAGCGAACCACCAAAAACCTCTATTGGAAGGACCAAATTGTGGCCCTAGCTAAAGAGGTGCGGGGGTTGGAGCGGGGAAAGAAGCTGAACGAGGCGCCAGAGGAATTTCTGCTCCGGGCGAAGAAGGTTGTCGATAAGGCCGCTCAAAAAGGTATAATCCATAAAAACAAAGCGGCGAGGCTCAAATCGCGCTGGACCAAGAGGGTCCTAGAAGCCTAAACGCCTCCGCTCATGCCCATCAACCTACTGCCCAAAAAATCCCTCGATGAAGGTCCCTTTTGGCAACAAGCATTTAGTTGGTCGCTAACAATTGGGCGCGCCATCATCATTGGAACAGAGCTAATCGTCCTCAGCGTTTTCTTTTCTCGGTTTTTTCTCGACCGACAAATCACGGACCTCTCCGAGGAGACTAAGACCAAGCAAACAATCATCAAAACCACCGGCCAGCTAGAGACCCGGTTTAGAAAAACACAGGACCGCCTCATCGCAATAAAATACCTGAAAACCGAACAGAATCAGTATTCTGTAACTCTAGACGAGCTTAGCCAACGAATCCCCGAAGCGACCTCCCTCGTTGGGCTCGATCTCCGGGGAACTGAACTAGTGATCTCGGCGAGAACGCCAAGTGGTGAGGAATTCACCAAACTCCTTCTTCAACTCCTCTCCTGGAAAGACCTTTCACAAGTCGCCCTAACCCGAGCCACCTTTTTGCCTAAAAAGGGTGGGATCGATCTTTCCTTGGCCCTCGAAGTCCGACCCGATTCGTTTCAATGGGCAGAAAGATAGCTATGCAAGTAGTCCCCCGCTGGAGATACAAAAAAAGACTTCTCGGCCCCAAGCAAAGACGGGTCTATACCGTGCTGGGCCTAAGCCTCTTCGCCCTCTCTATCTTCGGAGCCTTCGCCATCAGACCCACCCTGGCCACCGTTGCTGAGCTTAATAGGAAAATTAAGGATCAGAGAGCCGCTCGTGATCAGCTAGACAAAAAAATCAAGGATCTCTCGAAAGCCCAAATCCAGCTTACGAGGATGAAGGCCGATATCACTCTAGCCGAAAAAGCCCTCCCCAAAGAAAAGGACCTGCCTACTCTCTTGGAAACCCTCCAGCAGATAACAGAAAGAAATTCCCTCCGCCTGAGACACCTGGGATCTGGGACCGCTAACGATACCCCAATAACCCTGCCTAACCAAACACTGGTAGTCAAGGCTTTACCGGTTTCTCTACAACTTGAGGGAAGCTTCCCTAACTTTCTAGGATTCCTCACCGAGGCGGAGAGCACCCTTCGCCAGCTAAATGCCGAAAATGTACTCATCAGCAGACGAGACGGCGGAATCGAGTATTTTAGTCTGCAAATGCTCGTCTACTTTACCGATGATTAAAATAACCAAAGACTGGATCCTAATTTTAATCTGCTCACTGATAACTGTCCTGTCCTGGGTTGGTTTTGAAATTTACCGCGTGTGGAACACCCCCACGGTTACGCCTCTCCTTGAAGAACAGATGAAACCCCTTAACCCGGAGCTAGACCAGAGAGCGATCGAGCTTCTCCGAGAGGCCGGAAATCCTTAGAGTACAATTCTAAGGAGCGCCGACCGTTCCAGCAATTCTCCCCCAAAGAATAGACTACCCCGAGAACATCGCCCAGCTGCAAATCGTCAGCGCGATTTCCCAGACCAAACCCGACCGCCGTTAGGTCCAGGCCCTCAGGCCCGTCATCGCCCACACTCCGAACCCGTAACTTGAGGTGCTGGCTAGCACTACCAACAGTCGAGATATCAACTACCCCCACCCCCCGAGAAACAAAAACTGGCCGGGGGTTAGCCGCACCGAAAGGCTCAAATCGCTGAAGCTCCTCCCACATATCCCAAGAAACGAGCGCCAATGGGATTTCGCAATCAACCGTGAGGTGCGGCCGGAAACCACCCTCACCAATCTTGGGCTCTGCCGCCACTGCCACCCGCTCCTCAAAAGCAGCAATATTCTCCGTGCGAATTGTAAAACCGGCCGCCATTGGGTGCCCCCCCACACTTTCCAAAAGATCCCCAATCTCCCGCAAGACCTTGATAATGTTGAGGCCGGAAATTGATCGCGCCGAACCCTTAGAGAGTTCCTTCCCCTCAGCAATAGCAATCGCGGGACGGTGAAACTCCTTCACTAACCTCCCAGCTAAAAGACCAATCACCCCCTCATGGTAAGATGCGTGGTGGGCAATAATTACTTTTGCCTCGCCGGAAACTTGGGCCGCCACCCCTTCCAAAGCATGCTCGACCATTGCCTCTGTTTTCTCCCGCCGCTCCCGATTAATTCGCTCGAGCGTCTCCGCCAACTCCCGGGCCTGCGCCTGGTTGTTAGTTAAAAGAAGCCGGAGGGAGTCTAGTGCCGAACCCAACCTGCCCGGCGCGTTGAGCCGCGGCGCCAATACCCAACCGACCTCATAAGTTCCAAGGCTTTTCCCCGCCAGACCGGCTAGGTGAGCCAGCTCTCGGAGACCGCCCCGAGAAGTCCGGTTCAACTCTTCTAGACCGTGTTTAACAAAAGCACGGTTAGGGCCAAGCAGGGACTGGATATCTGCGATCGTCGCCAAAGCAACCAGGTCGAGACTGGGCAGGGGGTGGAGCTGCTGCGCCAGTACCCAGGCAATCCCCGCCCCACAGATTTTGTCCGTCCATAACTCTGCCGAGGACAAGCTCTGTTCTGCCTCTTTCTGGTGATGGTCCGTGATCAGAACCTCAAACCCCCGCCCTTGGGCGTAGCGAACCGCTTCGTGAGCGGTAATACCACAGTCAACAGTTAGCAGTAAGGGAGAAGCAGAATCGGAAATATTGAATTTAGAGTCATGAACAATAGCGTCAACGGAGGCTTCCGTGAGTCCGTAGCCATGCTTAAACCGGTCGGGGATAAAAGGGCGGCAATTTTCGTAGTTCAAGCCGCGGTATATTGCCTCCCAAAGAATTGCCGTCGCACAAATACCGTCAACATCGTAATCACCGTAGATGATAATCGGCCGACCCGCCGCAATTGCTTGGTGAACAAGCCCAACCGCCTGCTTAAGGTCCTGGGGGTCTATGCCCACTAGCTCCGGAGACTCGAGAAATTTCTGGGGGTTGGGGGGGTTAAAAAAAGCCGCTTTATCCTCGTTGCCAGTCAGTCCCCGGTTCTCCAAAAGCAGCTTGACAACATCAGAAACAGACGCTACCTCTTGGACTTTGCCCTTTGTCCTACCTCTGGCCACCCATTTTTTCTCCACCACAAACTCATTCTAACACGCACCGAAAGGGGGAGGTCAGCTCCGTCGCGCAGCGAGTTTCTGCCAAACAGTAAGCAGCGGGGCAGCGATAAAGGTGGAAGAATAGGTTCCGAGAACGGTACCGACCAAGAGGGCCACTGCAAACCAACGAATTGTTTCTCCCCCCAAAAGCACCAAACAAAGAAGCATAAAGATAATAGTGAAAGAGTTATTGAGCGAGCGAACCACCGTAGCATTTAGCGCCTGATTAACCACCACCGAAAAATCCCCAGCACCCATCCGTCGCCCACCAACCTGCTCGCGGATGCTATTAAAAACGACCACCGTATCATGGGCAGAAAGAGAAAGGGTTGTCAGCACCGCCGTTACGAAAAGGGTATCAACCTCCACCCCAAAAAAGCGGCCCAAAAGAGAAAAGGAGCCGAGCAGAATCACCGTATCATGGAGCATCGCCAAAATGGCACAAACTCCGTACATCTTATTCTTGAACTGCCAAGCCACATAACCAAGGATGAAGCCAATCGCCAAAATGACGGCAACGAGCGTCTTGGTTAAGAGTTCTCGGCCCAAAGTTGGCCCAACGGTCTCAAAGCGCACCACCACAACCTCGCCAAACTTCTCCCGCAGGGACCCAACAATCTGCACCCTCTGCTCCTCACTAATCGGCGCCAGACGCAGCAGACAGTTCTCCCCCGCAGACTGCGCCGCAGCCAGTTCTGGGGCGCCCTCCCCCAAAGCATCACTAATAACTGCTTGCTGACAGCTAATAGACGCCGACCGCACCTCTAACAAGCTCCCCCCAGTAAAGTCGATGCTGGGACGGAAGCGCCAAAGAGCCAACGAAGCAATGCTGGGAACCAGCAAAGCCAGCGAGATAGCGAAGTAGATTTTGCGCCGGGCGAGAAAATTAATCACCGGTAGAAAGCACGAACTAGCGTGCGGGTAACCACCACCCCCGTAAAGAGCGATACCAAAACCCCGAGAGCTAGAGTGAGCGCAAACCCCCGCACCACTCCGGAGGTGTTAAGAAAACTCCATCCCAAGGGATTGAACAACAGAAAGCAGGTGATGAGAGTACAAACATTGGCATCCTTAATAGCTTCCCAAGCCTTAACAAAACCCCCCTCCATTGCCGACTGCCGGGAAACGCCGCGCCGCATCTCCTCCCGAATCCGCTCAAAAATCAAAATGTTGGAATCGACGGCCATCCCCACCGAGATGATAAATCCGGTCAGGCCAGCCATCGTCAGGGTCACCGGAATTAGTTTATAGAGAGCCAGTGTGACCAGCCCGTATTCGAGGAGCGCCAAATCGGCCAAAAGACCCAACTTACCGTAATAAGCAGCCATGAAAACCCCAACCAGAACCAAGCCAATTAGCCCCGCGACAACGCTCTTCTGCACCGATTCGGCCCCCAGGGTCGCCCCAATCTGGCGCTGCTCAATAATTTCTAAGGGAACAGGCAGCGCCCCGGCGTTGAGCTGAATCGCCAACTTCTTGGCCTGCTCCAGGGTAAACCCACCAGAGATAATGGCCTGGCCCTCGGAAATCGCCTCCTGCACTTGGGGAGCACTAATCGGAACCTCATCTAGGTAAATTGCTAGCGGTTTCCCTACCAACCTGGTGGTCAACTCAGCGAATTTCTCTGCGCCCTCTTTGTCAAACTCAATGGCCACCACCGGCTCCCCCGTCTGCTGATTGAAGTCCACCTGCGCCCGAGCCAGGTTCCGGCCCGAGAGCTCCGTTTTAGCAAAGCCAAGTAGTTCCTCCTCTGACCCCTCGCTGTAAGCAGGCGCACGGAAGTCAAGCTGTGCCGTCTCCCCAATCAGCGCCAAAGCCTGCTCGGTGTCGGTCATACCTGGAAGCTCCACAATCACCCGAAAGTCTCCGCCCGACTTTGAAGTTTGGATATTGGGCTCGGCCACCCCAAAAAAATTAACCCGCCGCTCGACCACCTCTCGAGCCGAATCCAGCGCCTCATCTTGGCGCTCCTCGGCCACCTCGTCCATCTCGGCCCGGAGCACCACCCGCAGACCACCCTGGATATCCAAACCCTGCTTAATTTCCAGGTTACGGCGGAATTTGCCAAACAGAGAGACTGGGCCCCCCAGGGAACCGGAAAACTTTAGCGGTCCTTTATCAATATGAATTGGTATTTCGGGAAGGTTCAGCCGCAGGCAGACCGCAGTCAGCAGGATTATCCCCCAGAGGGTCCGCCGTGTTTTTTCCTTGGTCATGCGCCTGGTTTCACCTTCTTGGGCGGACGAGCACTCTCCCCCAGCACGAGTTGACGACCATTCAAAAATTTAAAAGTTATTGTTCCCCTTTTATAATCCATTTTTGCTTCAACCTGATCACCGATCCGCAAACTCAGTGCCGCCACAAACTCCGCCGGGATAGTCACCGCAGCACTGTTACCCGTCCGAATAATCTTCTGGGTCATCTTGTAAGTATTATAGCGGAAAAACCAGCTGAAAGCTAGGGCAGGAGGGCTC
>CAZUPF010000022.1:0-10182 GCA_964622035.1 uncultured Candidatus Saccharibacteria bacterium
CTTTCATCGAATCGCACGAGGATGTGATGAGCGAGGCGGAGGAGCTGATTGTGGCGATGCTGCGGGCGGTCAAAGGGCGGTTTGGTGCCCAAATCAAGGAACTTTACGGGCGGGATTTGGTTGTTCCAAAAACACCCTTCCCCAGATTAACAATGGGGGAGGCCAAGGATATGCTTTCCGGGCACGGTGTTGCTAGTGATCGTGGGGAGGATTTGAGTCCGGCAGAGGAGCGGGCTTTATGTGAGTTTATCGGGGGAAAAGAGGGTCATGAGTTTGTGTTTGTAACGGAATGGCCAGCGAATGCGCGTCCTTTTTACCACATGCGCTATGAGAAAGAACCGACGCTAACTAAGGGTTTCGACCTTCTCTGGGATGGACTGGAGATAATCACCGGGGCGCAGCGGGAGCACCGTCCCGGGGTTTTGGCTAAACAGGCTGAGGGGGCGGGCATTAGCTTGGAATCAATTAAGCACTACCTTAACTTTTTCAAGTACGGCTGTCCGCCCCATGGAGGCTGTGCTCCCGGTCCTACGAGGATGCTGATGAAAATCTTTAACATTGATAATGTGCGGGAGGTGACCTATCTTTACCGTGGTGTTAAAAGGTTGACGCCTTAGGTTTGATAGAATAGGTTCAGGATTGATGACTGACTGCATTTTCTGCAAAATTGTTGCCGGTGAGATTCCCTCTTTTAAGGTTTACGAGGACGAGAACCACTTGGCTTTTCTCGATATTAACCCCAATACTCGTGGGCAAACGGTTTTGGTGACGAAGAAGCACTACTCTTCTTATACCTTCGAACTTTCCGAAGATGTTTATGCGCGACTGATGCGGGCAGCCAAAGAAGTAGCTCGGCGGCTCGATGAAAAACTAGGAGTTCGGCGAACGGTATTAGTGGCGGAGGGGATGGGGGTTGATCATGCTCACCTCAAACTTTACCCGTTGCATGGAATCGAGGCTCGCGAGTTCGGCGAGGTCCCCGAGCGGGTTTATTTTGACAAATATCCCGGATTTGTTACTACCAAGATTGGTCCGGAGGCGGACTCCGGGGAGTTGGAGAAATTGGCCGCGAAGATTAGCGAGTAGCTCGGTGGGTAAAAAAGAGGGGTGCTCGTCGCGGTGAACGCGGCAAGCACCTTTTGTGTTGCAGTTGGGGTTACCACTCATGCTTCCAGGAAACTCCTGCAGCGATGGACTTTCTTCCCCCTTCGGCCATTGGGCCGAGATACTCGGGATCAATACCCACATACCAGAATCCTTGTGTTCTCCATAATTCGCCGAGTTCGTCGGCGCCAGTCTCGTGGTGTGGCGTCTGGCTGATGCGGCGGTGATCTTCAGCCCCGAACTCGCCTCCGAGTCCGAGTGCTTGAAGAATTGCCGGCACATCCTCCGGCCTGGTCCCCAGCCCGGCCGTGACAACGATGCGAAAGCGCTCACTGGGACCAACCGTCAGGAAGTTCCAGCGCACCACCCCTTCTCCCTGGTAGTAGGGGGCTTCCATCCTCCCGTTGTTGAAGCGGAGGGTGAACCGGAGCTTCCCTGCACTTTGAGGGAGATGTAGTGCGAAACTCCATAGACTCTGAGTCCCTACTCGTACTTGCGAGATAACCTTCGGCATCTCTACCTCCTTTCTCTTCCTCTGCTGATTTTAGTTTAAATGCTGATTAGAGTACATCATAATTATAGGATTAAATCAAGGGAACTTGCTTATATGTTAAACTTATTTCCACAATGAAATCAGTATGTGAGGCGGCTGTTCGCGGTAAGAAAGTTCTCGTGCGTTGCGATCTGGATGCCCCCCTTAGTGGTGGGGCGGTGGCCGACGATTTTCGATTGCGGGCGTGCCTGCCGACTTTGGAATACCTGGTTAACGGCGGTGCTAAAGTAATTATCTGTGGCCATTTGGGCCGGCCGGGTGGGGAGGCGGTGGCCGAATTGCGGCTGGATCCAGTGGCGGAGATTTTGTCGGCGCGTTTGGGAGCAGTTTATAAAGCGGATGAGGTAGTTGGCTCCGTTGTTAGTGATGTAGCGGGCAATATGGCGGGGGGAGATATATTGCTGTTGGAGAACCTTCGGTTTCACCCCGGAGAGGAGAGTAACGATCCGCAGTTCGCCGAAGAGCTGTCGTCTTTAGCCGATCTCTATATTAATGAGGCTTTTGCCGTTTGTCATCGCGAGCACGCCTCGGTTGTCGGGGTTCCCCAGCACCTTCCGACCTATGCGGGGCTTAGGCTTCAGGAGGAGGTGGAAAAGCTGACTGCCGTTCGTGATGATCCCCGGCGGCCATTAGTCTTTATCATTGGCGGGGCGAAGGCAGAAACCAAAGCTCCGCTAGTTAGGAAGCTGGCTGCCTATGCGGACAAAGTTCTCTTGGGAGGAAGGCTGATGTTTGAGACCTCCTTGGAAAGTGTTTCCAATATTGTTTTTCCGGTTGACGCGAAGGATACCGGCGATATCGGCCCCAAATCTGCTGAGATTTTTAAGCGAGCGCTTTCGGGAGCGGGGCTAGTGGTGTGGAATGGCCCCCTAGGTAAATGGGAGGAGGAGCAATATGCTGGGGGGACGCGGCAAGTAGCGCAGTACTTGGTGGCTAGCGAAGCTAGCGTTATCGTGGGGGGAGGAGATACTCTGGCGGCTCTGGCGGCCTTCGGATTTCGTGATAAGATGGGCTTCGTTTCCACTGGGGGCGGGGCAATGCTCGCCTTCTTAGCTGGAGAGCCCCTGCCCGGTCTTGAGGCCCTGAAGTAATTTGGGGCACCCGCCGATTGAGAGTTTACTGCGTCTTGTCCTTCGCGAAAAACTTACCTTGTCGGGAAACTGCTAAACTATCTAACTGATAACTATGACCGAACGACCGATTCGCGTTTTATATATTAATCTTTCTAGCCGGTCCTTCGAGGTGAAAGTTCATCCCGATCTCTCCTTGTGGTTGGGAGGGGTAGGGTTGGGGCGGGCTTTGCTCGCGGAGCATCTTGATGACGACCCCTTCATTCTCTCTGTTGGTCCCTTGTGCGGGCTCTTTCCCGCCAGCTCAAAAGCAGTTGCTACATTCGTTTCTCCCCTTACGGGCAGTTTGGGGGAGAGTATAGCGGGGGGAGCGTTGGGGGTAAACTTACGGCGGGCAGGACTGGACGCCGTTTTTGTTTGGGGTAAAGCGCGAGTGCCCGTGGTGGTGGAGATTAAGGATGGGGGGGTGCAGTTTCCTCCTGCTGACGATTTATGGGGAAAGAACACCTCGGCGGTCCTAGCAGCACTTTCGCCGCAGGAGGCCGCAGGTATGGTAAGTGTTCTCACGATTGGTCCTGCGGCCGAGGCGGGAGTGCGTTTCGCGGATGTTTTTACCAATGGGGGATGGCGGTTTAGTCGGCTGGGGTTGGGGCGGCTTTGGGCCAAGAAAAAGCTCAAAGGGATGGTGATTTACGGTACGGGCGAAATTAGCTGCCCCTCTTCCGATAGATTCGTTGCTTTGCGGGAGGGTTTGGAGAAGGAGCTCTCTGACCCCACCCCTGAGGGGTTGCGTTTCAAGATACAGAGGCGGGGGGAGGACTTCCTGGCACTGGCTGAGCGGGCGGGAGGGCTTCCCGCGCTGAACTACAAAAAGACTGGTGTTGTGAATAAACTCTTCGGTAGTTACTTTTTCCGCGAGCAGGGGTGCCGTAGTTGTGCTGACTGCCCAGTTGAGTGCTGCGCGGTTTCCTACCCCGAAGTAGTTAGCCTGGGCCCGCTCTTGGGTTTAGAGCGGCCGGAGGATGTTTCGGCTCTTCTTAGCGAGGCTTACGAGTTGGGTATGGATCCGGTTTCGCTGGGGGCAGCACTGGCCTGGCTAACGGAGAGTGAGGGTTGGGAATTTGGGGACCCGCAAAGCTATCAGTCCCTAACTCAGGCTTTAAAGGATAGGGAGGAGGATTGGGCGAAAGCTCTTTCCTTAGGTCTTTTGCGGGCGGCCAGGGGCAAGAAGAGGGATTTTGCCCTTGTTCTTTCTGGCCTGGAGGCCGCGCCGTATTTCGGGGGGTACCTCTCTCTTCTGGCGCAGGTTGTCGCGCCAGGGTGGGAGGGTGTACTTGCTAATGCGGCCCTTTTGGATTTTGCCCACCCAGTTGAGGCGCTTTCGGTTGGGGAGTGGGTGGATAAACTAATTTGGGAGGAGAAGAAGGCCTTATTTCTTTCCTGTTTTGCTGTCTGTCATTTGGCTCAGAAATCCTATGAGCTGCCAACACTTTTCTCTTGCTTGGAGAGTCTAGAGCTGCCGTGGTCTCACCAGGAGCTAGAAAGCTTGTCGAATAGTGTTTATAATCTGGGCTGGGAGATTAAAGACAGATTGGGCTTCTCTTGGGACAACATTCACATTCCCGAGCGGGCTTTTGAGACTACGGCGGGGGCGGGGTATCTGGAGCGCGAACGATTCGCGGGTATGTTGGAGTTGTATAGAGAAAGTGTTGGAGATTTAGGTGCGAGTAGTGATGGTTAGGGGATGCATTTATCATGCGCTATATTGATTTGGGAAAGGTGAAAACTAGAAGGGTGGTACCCCGGCCGCGTCGGAGGTGGTTGCAGTTTTTAGTGGTGGGGGCGGTCTGTGGAGCTGTTTCCGTTTTTTTCCTCCGCCACACTCTCAGTCTGAGTAACCTCCTCCACCCGATTTCGGCCTTTTCTCGTATACTTCATCCCAAAGAGGTGCAGTCGACCGATGGCCGAACCAATATTCTTCTCTTGGCGGTTGATAGGCGGGAGACGGTGGATCCTGACTGTGGTGGTGGGGGAGGGAGCCTCCTTACGGACACTATTATTCTCGCTTCCCTTGATTTATCTTCGCCGGAGTTGGGCGGGGCTGCCACTCTTATTTCTATCCCTCGGGATCTGTGGGTCGAAACAGGTTATTTTTCCGGGAAGATAAACTCTGCGTATGCTGCTGGTGAGAAGGATAGTGGGGGTTCTGAGTTTACCTCGCGAGTAGTGGAGGGTGTTTTAGGGATTCCTGTTCACTATTCTGCTGTGGTGGATTTTGCGGGGTTTAAAAAGGCGATTGATGTCTTGGGCGGTGTGGAGGTGGATGTGGAGAGGCCGTTTGACGACTATAAATACCCCATCCCTGGGGAGGAGTGTGCTGAGCCGGAGGAATTGCGTTGGGAGCATGTTCATTTTGACGCAGGGCTTCAAACAATGGGTGGTGAGCGGGCGTTGAAGTATGTCCGCTCGCGGCGGGCCGTTGGTCCCGAGGGGAGCGATTTTGCCCGTTCCGTTAGGCAGCAGAAGATTATTTTGGCAGTCAAAGATACAGCACTGTCCCTCTCCTTATTTTCTGATTTTAATAGGGTGCGGGAGCTCTATCAAACTTTTGGCGAGTCTATTGTGACCGATCTTGGTCTCGCCGGCGCAGAGCGCCTCCTCCAGGTTGCTCAGGGAATTGGAGAGGTTAGAACCGAAGTGATCAATGGAGACAAGGGCCTTCTTGTTGCTCCGGAAAACAGGGAGCGGTTCGGTAATTCTTGGGTCTTAGTCCCGCGACAGGGTGACTTTTCAGAGGTGCGGGCGTATGTGGACGAGTTGCTGTTTGGGGAGTAGCTGTGCTCTATCTTTTTCACGGTAAAAACCAGGTTCTTAGCCGTCAAGCACTTACGACTTTCAGGGGTGAATATGAGCCGTCCGCGCTGACCACCTTCTCGGAGTTCTCGTTTCCCGAGTTCGTTGAGGCCTGCGAAGCTAGATCGCTTTTTTCTCCCCAGCGTTTAGTGGTTTTGGAGGTGCCGGATCAGCGCCGCCTTCCCAAGGATAAACGGTTTTTGGAGTACTTGAGGACCATTCCAGAGAAGACGAGCGTCGCCTTTTGGGTTGGGGGAAACCTGCGTAAGAACCACGCCCTCTTCAAATTGGTGAGGGACGCTGGGGAGGTGCAACACTTTCCCGCTTCTGAGGAGAAACCTTTCCCTTTTCTTGATGCGCTGGCAGACAAGGATTTGGTGGGGACCTACCGGGAGCTAGGTAAGCTTTCTGCGAAGGGGCGGGCCGAGCTCTACTTGCTGCAGATGATCGCTTGGAAAGTTCGGGGGCTGTTGCAGGTTAAAACCGGGTGTGGAGAGAAACTCAACCCCTTTGTTTATAGAAGGGCTGCGTCCCAGAGCAAGAACTTTTCCGAGGAGGAGCTAGTGGGGATTTTCGACCAGCTTGTTGAGGCGGATGTGGCAATGAAAACCGGCTCGGATCCGAAACTGGTTCTAGATGGGCTGCTCTACTTTGTGTGCGGCCTGGGGGATCCCTTGTAGTACGATGGACTTTAAACCTTACCGGTATGTCAAAGGCCTCCCAGGTGATAAAAAGGCAAAAAAACCCCCCTTTGACGAGCTCTTCCCATTAGGGCTTGTTTTTCTTGGGTCTTTGATTCTCTCGACGCAGATTGTCCTTCCTTTCTTCTCTTTTTCCACACAGGCACCCCTAGCCCAACCCGTGGGGGGAGACTTTGGTAAGGAGCGTTCAGTTTTGGGGAGAGCGCGCGTCCAAACGGAAGTATTTGGCGTTCCGCGAACGATCGAGCAGGAGGAGAATGTTCCACCGATGTTCTTTCTTTCTATTCCCCAGTTGGGTATTGAGGGGGCGCGGGTGAAGAAGGACACTCTCGAGGCTGACCCGCAGGAGTTTCTAGGCCACTTTCTGGGATCAGCCCTGCCAGGGCAGGAGGGGGTGGTTTTTATCTACGGCCATTCGACTTTCCCCCTATTGTTTGACCCCGAGGACTATTTGACTATTTTTTCTACCATTCACAGTCTTGAGGAGGGGGACCGATTAATTATTTCCTACCCTGGTAGGCGTTGGGAATACGAGGTTGAGGGGTCGGAGATTCTGAAGCCGGAGGAGGTGGCGGTTGCTGATTATGTTGTGGGGGGTGCGTCTCGTTTGGTTCTCATGACTTGCTTCCCCCCGGGAACGCGGTCGCGTCGCCTTTTGGTATCTGCCCGCTTAGTTACTCCTCAGGAAGTGTGGTGAATTGGTACGGCGCGCCTTTGGTGGATTCCCCATCCAAACCTACCTTGTAGTAATAGGTTGTTTGGGGAGCTAGGTTTTCGATAGTTATTTGGTGTCGGTAAATCGCTGCGGCCTCGGGGGCCGTACGGTTGAGGTTATTGGGATCTGTTCCGTAGGTCACGAGCCCCTGGTCCTCCTCCTCTGTTTCCCAGGAAATGGTTACCGTTTGGGCAGTAAGATTGGATATTTGAAGGTTCTTCACTTGGGGCGCGGATCCTGCTTTGATGGGAAGGTATCCCCCTTGAGAGAACCCGCGGACCGCCCCAAAAGATAGACCAAGCGCTCCGGTGAGGAGGAGAAATGTTTTAAATCCTTTTTTGGCTTCGACCTTGTTCATCTTGCGCTATCATAATTAATAATTAGTGTTGCTATATCCGCGAGACCCACCACCCCATCAAAGTTGATATCCGCTGTGGGAGAGTTCCCATCGTATTCGATAATCAACATTGTTATATCACCCAGGCCAACAGCATCATCTCCGTCTAGGTCTCCTCCTAGCAGCGGCGAGCTGGTTAGATCTAGTGTGTTGGCACCCGGCGCAATCACCACGCTGCCCTCTATGGAGATATGGAGGGGTACCTTGACGGTAACTTCGAGGTCTCCTGGGGAAATACCTTCTAGAGATATGGTGCCTTCAAAAGTATTTCCTGAACGAGTAAGAGTAACGGTTGTTTCCAGGTTGCCGGCGGTAACGGCGACCCCTGCAATTGTGGCGACATCGGTAGCGATACTTCCAGTGGGGGTTTTGATGATAAGGGTTGCGTCTGTGGCGCTTGGTTCCATAATGTAGCGGAACGTTTGTAGGCCGAACTCGACATTATTGGTTACTTGGCTGTAGCCGATGCGGAAGAAGCCCGCCTCGCCCCAAGTGGTTCCCCAGCTGTTCTTGACAACGAAGTGACCACCCCCGTGCTGGTCAGGGGTATCAACATAGCCTACTAGCAAAACAGCGTGGGGGCTAACCTCCGGTCCGGTAGCGTATTCGTAGACGCCCCCACCGTAGCTTTCATAGAAATCTTCGAAGATCCTGAATATTGTTGCTAGCGGACCGTGCTGGAGGCCGGTTTTGAGTTCTTCCACCGTGGGGTAAGCGTGTACTCCGGCCACCGCCTCGTAATCGGTTACCTTTATTGCCGCCGTTTGCCAGTTAGTGCAGGCAT
The DNA here is from genome assembly GCA_964622035.1 of uncultured Candidatus Saccharibacteria bacterium. GTDB lineage: Bacteria > Patescibacteriota > WWE3 > JAUXAW01 > JAYEID01 > CAZUPF01. Next base: position 8,178 of record CAZUPF010000022.1, read on the forward strand.
CCGCGCACGGATCTTCGTCACTTTCTGTGTAGGGAAAGCAAGTATCCACATCGTCTCCCAACTCCTTGAGAAACTGGGCAGTAACGAACATATACCCGCCATCGCAGCCTAGATTGTGGTAGTCATTCCCGTCAATATAGGTAACCGAGTAGCTTTCATCGCAGCAGGAAACAGGAATTTGCTCAGAGAAGTCAGCAAACGAGCCGGGGCTACTATTTGCCACGGCGTATTGGGACTCAAGGGCTCCCACGCTGGCAAAGGCCCAGCAAGAGCCGCAGTAGCCCTGGTTCTTAACTGGTGAGACATAGTTGCCGCTGTGATCACGCCAATCAATGGCTGGGGGGAGGTTGGCTGGGGTAGCTTTGGGTGCTGACCGGGCACCCATTTGGGTTAGGTTGGGAAGCTGGGCTCCCATGGTGCGTGGCTGGCTGTATGTTTTAGTTGTCCAGTCTAGCTGCTGCTCTTGAATAGCCCGCGCAACTTGGGCTTGGGTAATAGTCGGCTCCACTGGTTCTAGGGATTGTAAAGCCGCTTTCAGGTTAATGAGGCCGTAGCCGTACTGGTCGTCTCGACCGGCGGGACCGAGGTCCTGCGCCGTCTTTTGGAGGGTGCGGCGAATTTGGGTTGGGGAGAGGCTGGGGTCCCTTGATAGTAATAGAGCACCGCCGGCCGCGGCGTGCGGTGCGGCCATCGAAGTTCCCTGGAAGAGGCCGCAACTTTCTTGGGTAACCTGGTGCTGTGTGGTGCAGCGTAGGCCGGTCGTGGGGTGGATCCCACCGACAGATGTGAATCGGTTTGGGTTAACGGAATTAATAGTTGTTTGTAGGATTCCATCGGGGAGCTGATCACCGTTCTGGTCTAGGAAACCGACGGCGCTGTCGCCGTAAACCTGCCCCCCAGGGGCGACCAAATCGAGATTGGGTCCGTAGCTGGAGTAGGTCGCCCGTCGGTTATCGGTTCGTGTGGCGCCGACGGCAATAACTTCGGGGAACCTTGCTGGATAAATGACCCCTCGCCCTCTGGGAGACCAGCCAATTTCGTTGGCTTCGTTCCCTGCGGCGGCGAAGATGGCCACCCCGGCCTCGAAGGCCGCGGCGCAGGCTTCGCGCATTGTTTGGGACTCGCTGGGGCCACCGAGGCTCATATTAATGACTCGGGCCCCGTTCGCCGTGGCAAACCGGATGCCCTTAACGATTGCGGCAAGGGAGCCGGATCCGGAGGCATCTAGCACCTTGATGGGCATAATACTCACTTGGGGGGCAATGCCGGCAGCGGCTCGGTTGTCGTTGGTGTCTTCAGCGATGATGGCGGCAACATGGGTTCCGTGGCCATGATCGTCGTTAGGGTGGCTATCGTCATTAATAAAGTCGTATCCGGGTGCAAATTGGGTAGTGGAGAATCCGGGAGACTTGGCGTAGGTGGCTCCCTCATTGGTGTGGTTTTCATAGGCTACTCCGGTGTCGAGAACCGCTACCACCACACTGGGGTCTCCCTGGGTGATGCGCCAAGCTTCCTGAGCCTTTATTGTTCTTAAGTTCCACTGGTACTGGTAATAAGGATCATTGGGTGGGCTGTTGGGGAAGCTAAGCGTGCGGTAAATATAATTCGGCTCGGCGTATTCGACGGCGGTGTCTTCTTCAAACTCCTCCACAGCGTTTTGAATACTTGTGCCTTCGCCGACCTCTATTTTGTAGAGTGGTGCGTCTTCGAGGGAGACCCTTTCCACCTCTTGAACACCAAGCACCTTGTTTACTTCGTTAAGTGAGGGCTGATTAGTTTTGATTTTGGGACGGCCAAGGAGGTTCCGCTCGAGCCAGTTCGCTGGCCGCATTTGGGGGTCTTCCTTGAACTTAACTAGAATCTCCCCCGCGACGTAGGAATCTTCCTCGAGAGTGGTTGTTTCAGGGGGAGAGACCTTGAGACTTTGAGCTCGAAGGCCGTTTGGCTTTGGCAGGATTACTGCCAGTGTAGCAGCTGTGGCGAGAAGCAGGGCAAGCTTTTTCAC
>CAZUPF010000023.1:0-1814 GCA_964622035.1 uncultured Candidatus Saccharibacteria bacterium
CGTGCTACGCTGATTTCCGATGAGTGAAAAAGATCAGGAAACATGTCCCCAGTGCAATGCGCCCCTGGGGGAAGTCGTTGAAACTAAAACCGGCAAAAAGCTACGGCGCTGCTCTAAGGGTTCCTGGAACCCCGAGACACACAAAAACGAGGGTTGTGACTATGTCCTCTGGCTTGAGGTCGAAGACAAAACCCTCGACGAGAAGTGCCCCCAGTGTGGTGCGCCCCTGGTCCTCAAAACTACTCGCTTCGGTAAGAAAATGAAAAAATGCAGCAAGGGCGGTTGGGATGCCGAGGAGAAGAAACCTACCGGCTGCGACTATGTGGAGTGGATTAACGGCACGACTGAGCCGCTTGACGAAAAATGTCCTGAGTGCGGCGAGCCGCTTGTCATTTTCACCACCAACAAAGGCAAAAAGTTAAAAAAATGCTCCACCCAGGGTTGGGATAGGGAAAACAAGGAAGTCACCGGCTGCCCTTACACCTACTGGCTCAAACCCGACGAGTACGCGGCCCACAGTACCCAGGTCAACACCGGCGAAGAGTTCCTCCCCACAGAAGAGTAGCCACCCAAGCAGATACGCTCTAACCACCTGCGGCAGCGCGACCGGCTACATAGCCGGTTGTAAAACACATTTGCAAATTAAATCCTCCCGTAGGCCCATCTAGGTCCAAAAGCTCACCGACAATGAAGAGCCCCGAGCAAACCCGCGACTGCATTGTTTTTGGCTCGATCTCCGCCAGATCCGCACCTCCCGCAGTGACAATCGCCCACTCTATCGGCCGCGGGCCCGAAACCGTAAATCGAAACCCCTTCAAAAAACTGATCAGCCTCTGCCGCTCCTCCCTTCCTAGCTGACTAATCTTCTTCGCCGCCGCCACTTCCGTCTCGCGAATGGCCAACGGGATAATTTTTTTGGGCAGCAGATGCGTCAGCAGAGTACGGTAGTTAATGTGAGGAGACTCCACACTCTCCCGCAGCAGTCGGGCATCGAGCTGCTCTGCGCTTCGGGCCGGCTTGAAATCAATTTGCGCGGCCATGCTTCCCGGAAAGTCGCGCCCTAGAAAACGGCTCGCTTCTAGAACAATCGGCCCCGAGATACCAAAATGGGTGAAGAGCATCTCCCCAAATTGCCGAGTCAATAGTTGCCCCCCCGACCATAAAGACAGGGTGATATTCTTAAGACCCAAACCTTGCAACCGGCGAATCTTTCTTTCGCGACTTTCCAAGGGGACCAATGCTGCGCGAAGCGGCGTTACGTGGTGGCCTAACTTCCGAGCAAAATTAAACCCATCCCCGGTGGAGCCCGTTTGCGGATAACTCTTCCCACCAGTCGCCAGAATCAGCCGCGAGGCCGTTAGGTTCCCACTACTGACATGAAGAGTAAATAAATCTCCATGCTTAGTCACTTTATGAACTGCTGTTCGCTTACAAATCCTTACTCCCAGGGAAGCGAGTTCTCTTTTGAGTAACTTTAGAACTGATTGGGCGCTATCAGTAGTAGGGAAGAGGCGGTGTCCTCGCTCCTCTTTGAGCATCAGCCCACGCTGCTCAAAAAATTCTCGCAGGTCGTTATTATCAAACTGGTTCAAGCTATCCCACAAAAAGCGGCCGTTCCCCGTCTCGGAAAAAGCGGCTACAATCTCTCGCTTATCCCGGCTGGTCGTCACATTACAACGCCCCTTACCGGTCAGGAGCAGCTTTTCGCCCAAATCAGCATTCTTCTCCAAAAGGGTAACCGACGCCCCCTCTTGGGCCGCCGCAATCGCCGCCATTATCCCCGCCGGACCCCCGCCAACCACAATCAGTTTGTG
>CAZUPF010000023.1:1914-3098 GCA_964622035.1 uncultured Candidatus Saccharibacteria bacterium
ACATGCTGAACATCGCCTACTTTTCCATGGAAATTGCTCTTGAAGCGGGGATGCACACCTACAGTGGTGGGCTAGGTGTGCTGGCGGGAGACACTCTCAAGACGTTCGCTGACTTTGGGTTCAATGCCTTGGGCATCACCCTGCTACACGAGAAGGGCTATGTAGATCAAGAGCTCGACCCCACCGGAAAACAGATTAGTCTGCCCGAACCGTGGGATAAAGAGCAATACCTCGCTAAACTTCCCTTCACCATCGGAGTACCATTTCAAGACCGGGTAGTCGCCTGCGCAGTATGGCAATACACCATCACCGGCCGATCGGGCCAAGAGGTTTCCGTGTATTTTCTGGACGCCAACCTCCCTGAAAACAACGATTATGATCGCACATTGACCAGCTACCTCTACGGCGGCGATGACCACTACCGCTTGTGCCAAGAGCAGCTTTTGGGGCAGGGAGGGCTACTGCTTCTCGATAAGCTGGTTTTCCAACCAGAAAAAGTACGTGTCTACCACCTCAACGAGGGGCACGCCTCGTTTGCCGCTCTGGCCCTGCACTCGCAAGCCAAAGATTTAGAACTCATTCGCTCCAAAATAGTGTTCACCACCCACACCCCGGTACCGGCTGGGCACGATGTGTTTACTCGAACCGAAATAGAAGGCAGCCTACCGCCAAACCTGGTTAGCCTCCTACCCGAGGAGGCCTTTGATGCTGATACTCTAAACATGACCAAGTTGGCTATTTACTACGCGAGAATAGTAACCGGAGTCTCGCAAGCCCATGAAAAAGTTGCCGAGCAGATGTTCCCTGGGCACGACATCGTTCCCATAACCAACGGTGTTTATCATCCGCAGTGGACACACCCCGCCCTTAAAAAGCTATATAACAAGCACATTCCCGCGTGGCAGGAGGACCCCAGCTCCCTAGAAAAAGTGGCTACTATTCCCGATGAGGAAATCTGGCAAGCACACTGCCAGGCCAAACAAGAATTGCTTGAATATACTAACCGCGCCTCTTCCACCAAGCTCTCGGTTACCAACTTTACCATCGGGTTTGCCCGCCGGGTTACCCTGTACAAACGCGCCACGCTAATTCTCTCCGACCTTTCAAGGTTAGAAGAGATTGCCCACCACGCTGGTCCGCTGCAAATTATCTTTGCCGGCGAGGCCCACCCCCAAGATGAGGAG
>CAZUPF010000023.1:3198-9900 GCA_964622035.1 uncultured Candidatus Saccharibacteria bacterium
TGGTCGATCAGTTCCCAAGAACCCGCCGACGACGATTTATATCGCAAACTTGCCGATGAGATTCTACCGCTATACTACGAGGACCGCCCCGGGTTTATCCAAGTAATGAAGCAGGCTGCCGCCTTAAACGGCGCGCGGTTTAGTGCTTACCGAATGGTGCGGGAGTACGAAGCAAAGGTTTACCAGCAACACCCCCCAAATGAACCAACAAGCTAGAAATACAAAAGTAATCACCACTATCGGACCTAGTTCGGAAGATTTAACCACTCTGAAAGAGTTACTCCGCGCCGGAGTAGCTATTTTCCGATTTAATCTGAAACACGGCACCCTGTCGTGGCACAACCAAACCATAAAAAGGGCCCGAGGGGCGGCTCAGCTCCTAAGCAAAACGGTTCAAATATTGGTGGACATACCCGATATCCAGTTACCGGGGGGCGTCGACCTGGCTACCAGTAACAGAGCGGCCTATATTGCCCTCTCCCATGTAAAAACAGCCGGAGAGGTTACCAAGCTAAAAAAGCTGGTTAGCGGTGCCGAACCACCACTAGCTATCGTTACCAAAATTGAAACCCGAGAAGCTCTTGATAATTTCTCGGCGATTCTCCAAAAGACCGATGCCATTATGGTCGCCCGAGGCGACCTTGGCCGGACGATCCCCATTGAAAAGATCCCCTTCGCTCAAAAAGAGATCATTGCCGCCTGTGGGAAAGCGGGCAAGATGGATATCGTCGCCACCGAAATGCTACACTCAATGGTGACCGCCGAGGCACCGACCAGGGCCGAGGTTTCAGATGTCGCCAATGCGGTTCTTGAGGGGAGTAGCACGCTAATGCTCTCCGAAGAAACAGCCATCGGCCGCCACCCGGTGGGGGCGGTGGAGATAATGATTAAGATAATTCGTGAGGCCGAAGAATGGTCCCGTTCGGGGCGAGTAGGTGCGTTGTAAGGCTGTTCTTATAAAAGTGGCCGCTCAATCACTTACTTTGCAGCATATATTTGGCGAGATAAACCCAGTGACTTCGCCAATTTTTTCTTCGCCTGGCGCACAGCCGTCCCCGCCAACAACATTTACCGTTCGGCCACCCTGCTCGATACATTCTTCCGGCGTCAAAGATCGGTCCACTACTTGCCAGTTTTCCAGCCGAACTGTAACCCGATTCGGACCCGATTCCAGGGTAACGGAAAAGCAACCCAGGCACTGGGCCGGCAGAACCTCAACGACAGTCGGATTTTCCAAACCGGCGGCGGCAACCGCTAGCTTTGCCGCCCGGCCTTGATTCTCGTCTAGCTCCCAATCTCGGGTACAGGCCGCAATTTCCTCATCAAACCGGTACCCGGCCGCCCCCAAACACCCATGCTCGTCCCGATCACCACCGATGAGCGGGTTGTTCGTCGGCTCTGAGACTTCCACGGGCTGCGGCTCGGCCGCCTCCCCACCCCAGCTCGACCACACTACTACCCCCACAATTAAAAGGGCTAAAGCTACCAAACCCATCAGGAGATATTTTGGTGATTTTTGATTTATCGCCACATCTTCAGCCATGTTTTGCTAATCCTACCACAAATTAAAGGGGGGGAGATTTCAAGCCGCCCCCAATAAGCGCAAGCTTCTTGGCCCGAGGCCACCTCTTTAGCTGCGCTTCTCGACGCATCGCTTCTGTTCTGTTAAGGTGTTTTTCCGAATAAACTAGTTCGAAAGAGTCAAAATAGCGCAGGTATTTGGCCGATCTTGCTTTATCGTTTCTATGCTCTTCTAGCCTTCTATCTAGGTCGTTTGTTTGCCCAATATAGAGAGTATCAGAAGAAGTACGGAGGATATAAACATAAAACATCTGGCGATTCTCGCCCAACCGCCCTACAGCGGCAAACGCCGCCGAACGGACATCCGCACAATCTTTATTGGGCATAGTTGGAGAATAACACATCGCGGGGGGGGGGTAGAAATGGCCCCACCACCCGCCCCTCCCCCAAGAGAGTTTGCCAACGATGCAATATGTTAACATATTGCATCAAACTCTAGACTCAAGCCGCAACGCCCGCGTGGTTGCGAGCTGTGGACGAAGTTAGAACCTATTTGGTAGAGAGTGGGGGAGTGGTAATGGGGTAGAAAAAAGCACCCCCCGATGCGTGTGCAACGCACAAGGGGGTTTGACACACATAGGCAGAGTGTTAGCGTTACAGCCATTGGGGAGATGCTAGCCAGGCTGATAGCAGAAAAGAGACCCCGCCTACCTTGAGCAGTTTCTCAATTCCCTTTTGTAGCGAGACCTCGTAGGCAATTCCCAGAATAACCCAGACGGCAAACAGCACCATCGGTAGGTACTTTACCCAAGAAATACTCACCAACAGTAACGGCGGGCACACACCAGCTATGATAGCAAGTGGTAGGTCAACCAGGTACAGTTCTACCAATGCCACCAGCAGCCATCTCGACCCCCCCTTCTTGTGGGTCAAAGACATCGTCAACATTTTGACACCGCTCTCCTTTCAGGCTTAACGCCTGTGTTATATGCTGAGCTGCCCTATTTTTCAGCAGCTCAACCACTGACAGTATTCAATTGTGTCAGGATTGTACCAAAATTAGGGGTAAATATCAAGTCTATGGGGTAAAATGGTTGCGAGCTGTGGACGAGATCGGAACTTATTTTATCACCACAAAAGAGCTTGCTTTTTGCTCCGCATCTCCTCGACTAATTGCTTTCGAGGGTTGGTAACAGCTCTTTGTAGCGACCGATCTTTTCTTGTTTACTCATCATTGCGTATCTTGGAGAGGGGGAGGGTAAACAAACTAATTCCACATCGGGGCGCAGTTGAATAACATCTTTAAAGTGCCTCCTGAATAAAGTTTCTACATACCGGCTGGTGAAGAATATTTTTTGAACAGCGTGGTTGGGAATAATATCTTTTATTGCTGTGTTGTAAATAATGTTAAATAAGTTTATGTCCAAATTACTGTTACTCCTCCTCTCACAAGATAAAATAATGTCTGTCAAGGCCATTTCTAACTGAATAAATAACTGCTGCTGTTTCTCTTTTGTATCAAATTCCAAACCATACACCCCCGCCATTATCGGCCAGAATTGATTACGGCCATTGGCATAAAACCAGTCATACGGGTTTGAGGGTTTGGTTACAAAACTCCCCAGCATCAAATATTTTGTCTTTTTGGGAACAAAGTCTCCGAAAGGGTGAGTTTCGACCATAGTGAAAGTATACCTTAGCGCGAGATTCCGAATGAGTAATGTTTGGGGAGTGTTGTTATTACGGGATAAAAAGCGTGGTTGCGAGCTGTGGACGAAGTTATAACTACACTTGAGGTGGCAATCGTTTAAAATGCCCACCACTCTCGGGCTTGAATTCGGCTATTGATTCGATCTCACTTAAAAGTAGTTTGCCATAAACATGAGGATGATCCTCTCCTATTCCCTTTAAATCTTCGTACACTATTTTTGCCTTAACCTTTTTGGGATTAACGACTAATAATAGTAGATCTTTACTACCCCGGAAACGCCTATTGGCAGTAGGGATAACCTGCTTTTCCGTTGAACAATGTATGAAACCACCCTTCTCAAGAGAGTCTGGGGCGTAAAAACCCCTCTTCTCCGCTTCTCCCCACTGCTTTCTGTTCAGAATGTGATAAATATTCATATGCCCGTTTTACCAAACCAAAAAATCCCATTAAACTAGGCTAGAAGAACTTCGAGCCTGTGTCAGTATTGCTCAGGCGCTTAGGACGTAAGCAAGTACATCATAATCAGGATCAAAAAACTCGATCATTTCGAAGTCTGGCCTCTCAATTAAACGGAGATTGCTAGGTTTTGCTTCTAGGTACTGCTTCTTAAACTCCCCATAATCGGGAACTTCAAAGTCGTTACACCCCACATGTAATCTGTAGGGGTCGGGTTGTCTTACTCTTAATAAAAACAACTCGCCATTAGGAAGCTTTATTGGCTTGTGCAGTTTTACACAGGGTCCATTGTTCTCGCTATCTAGTTCTCCTAAGCTTAGGACAATCTTCTTTAGTTCTTCAAACTCATCGGGGTAGTGGGAGAAAATAGTGAGCCCGCTTATCGGATACTCTTTATCTGTTACTCTCCTACAAAGTTCGGTAGTTTCCGAAGCAACATAATTAATTGCCTCTAATAAATCCTCTTTAGTTTTGATGGGACTAAATCTATAAATTTTATCCATACCTTTTATTCTAACAGAAGTTCGAATCTTTGCTGGGGTATGAGAAAATAATGGCGTGGTTATAGCGTTTAGAGGGCGTGGTTGAGGTGTTGGCCTGTCTCGCCCGAAGGGCGGAAACCTATTTGGTAGAGAGTGGGGAAGTGGTGGGGTAAAAAGAAAGCACCCCCCGATGCGTGTGCAACGCACAAGGGGGTTTGACATGGCGATCTAGGATGTTGAAGCACAATATAGCACCGAGGGCAGGACAGCGGGCCTACTCAACTCGATAGCGCGTGCTTCCCGCCAGCAGACCACTGTGGATGATGAAACCAATCTCCCCACGTTCGGGAATGAACCCAGGAGGGTAGTCCTCCACAGATACGAAGCTCTCGCCCTGTTGGAGCATCTCCGCAAGCTCCTGATCGATCTCCTCACACGTCGAGAACCCGAGAACTGTTGCCACGATCTGGGACATCCTCCGGTACCTCACCCAAAGCCCCCGCGCCGCCTCCTGCGCAGTTTTCGCTGCGTAATCCCGGTGCAAAACCTGCATCGACTCGTAGCTGTGTCCACAGTCTGCACAGGAAGGACCCCCTTCCCGCAGTTGGGACTTCCCACACACACATGCCAACAACGACATAGTGCTCGTCTCCTTTCGGGGCTTCCGCCCATACTGTGCTCTGAGCCGCCCTATTCTGCAGCAGCCCAAGACCAAAAAAGTGTCTAACTCTAATAAGACTGTATCAAAATACGGGATAAATTACAAGTCTATGGGGTAAAATGGTTGGGAGCTGTGGATGGGATTAGAACCTGTTTTATTCAAAACCAAGCTGCTTTTGCCAAAGAATGTCGCTTTTAAGGCCGAAGTTCGAATCCCAATACCCCTTTAACTACCCCAGGTCGTGAAGATGCCAACGGCAAGCTCTGCCCAAATGTAGAGACACGCTAACACGAGTGCGATGACGAGGATGGCTCGGTGTGTGTTATTGCGCACCTTATGCCTTGCCAGTTCAATCATGAGACCGGTGCCTGCTATGAGGGCTCCTATGACTATGAAATCGGACAGGGTCCAGTTCCATTCATCACTGACCTGCATCGCTATCAAGGGAATCAGCAGTATACCTGCTGTCACGAGCGCAATACGATTAATGCTGTTTTGCATAATACTTTTTGTTTTTGGATGTTTTTGTCTACCACATCTGTGTCCTAGTATCAGTATTCTTTCATTGTATCAAATCCGAAGAAATTGGAGGAACGTGTCGTGGTTGGGAGCTGTGGACAAGATTAGAACCTATTTGGTGGGGTGTGGGTCCTGGGTACCGTTAGTGATTTGACAAGCTAGAGGTAGAAGATGTATCTTTGGACCAGGATGGAGAATATAGATACTGCTCCAGATCAGGATACACAGCCTACCCCAACTACACCTTCTGAAACACCGCAGCCCCCTATTGATTTAGAGCAAGAGTCTCCACAGGTAACTAGGTGGCCAGTTGTTCTGGCAACAGTTGTCGGAGTACTCATTCTGAGTGCTGCTGGTTACCTTGTTTATCAGAAGTATCAGCTGGGGGATGAACCGGAGCAGTCGGTGCCCCAGACCAGCACACCGGACACGGAAGAACCTGCAGACGAGACTGCGGGGTGGGAGACTTACAGAAACACTGATTACGGTATTACTTTTAAATACCCGGCAGGGTATAAGGTGCGCGATCAAGAACGTTTAACGGTTGAAGATTTCTCGCTATATATTTTCGACCGAGAGCCGTATTTAGGAAACACGCCGGACCCGTTCATTGGTATAAGTCTCTACCAGGATGCTGGTTTAGATCTGGAGTCGTGGTTGGAGAGGCATACCACCACCAAGGAGGTTTTGGGTCCTGATGAAGATCGTTATTTCGATCAAGTTGTTGACGTCGGGCCGTGTAGTGTAGCAGGGCTGCAAAACTGCAAACAGTTTTACTCGGGTCTGCGTAGAGGGGCCAAAAACTATGTTTTTGAACGTGCGGGACGCATATACAGTATAAAGTTAAAAACTTATGAGGAGCTCTACGGGAGCGGTTCCGCAATCGAAGAACATTTCGACCTGATCCTTCCCACCTTCAAATTCACTGGAGCGGTGGTGGACGAAACGGCAGATTGGAAGACCTTTTCATCGGATTCCTACAAATATACTTTCAAATACCCACCTAGTTGGGAAGAGAAACCCGCAGGGGAGGGGTGCGGACCCGTATTCGCTCCCGTAAAGGCGGGGGAGTTTTCGGTAGTTGGTAGTTACTGGTTAACGGTGTGTGGGCCCCATGTGAATCCAGAAGATACACCAGAGCAGTTAGCTCAAGGGGCCGCCGCTAACAGTACCGAAATATCTAGGACGGAGCTGCTGGTTGGGGGGCGTGAGGCAATAAGGCAGGTTATCTACCGTGATAAAAATGTCTCTGAGATAAATGTTTATGTTGATAGGGGCCCAACAGCCCTACCTACAGTATTCGGTGGTGAAGAGTTTCCTATCTGTACAGTAGGAATCCACTTCTACAACAG
>CAZUPF010000024.1:0-9429 GCA_964622035.1 uncultured Candidatus Saccharibacteria bacterium
CGCTTGAGCACCCTTACCCCATCCCCATCGTAGGCAAATTCCGTCACCTGCCCACTCTTCGCCCCAGAAAAGTAAGCAGCGCACCCAACCTCCCCAGAGGCCCCCTTCATAATAATCCGCACCGGCTTGTTGTCAAAATCCCATTCCAGACAGCGCGCCTCATCCTCAACCAAATTGCCATTGGCGTCGTACTGGTATTCAAAACCATTAACCACCTTTGGAGCGTGAACATGAGCCGGATCGGTATAGAGCATTTCGAGGTGCTCGTCTCCCTCAACCTTAGAAAGCATATTACCGACCGCATCATAGCTGTAGGCCGCCGCGTAGTAACCCTGACTCCCGGTCAGGCGGTAGAGATTATCGTAAGAGAAGGACAGACTCTTTGCGGGGTTCAGGAGATCTTCGATAGAAGTAATGTTCCCAACACTATCCTGGTGGTAGTCTAAACGCCGAAGATCCTCCCGAGCGCTACGAACCCAAATATGGTTCAATCTTCCGGTTATGTCATACTCGTAAGAGGTCTGAGAGGTGTCGCCTAACCTCAGCGTGGTAACCGCCCCTAACTCATTATAGAACGCATTGCCGAGATAAATGGCCTCACCGACCACTCCCTCCAGCTGCCCTACCGAATTGTAATCTGAGCGCACCACCTCCCCATCCGGGTAAATCACCTGTACCAAAGTATCCGTACTGTCGTAGCCAAATTCCGTTGTCGCTTCCTCCCCAGCAATCTCCTTCCGCTCCCTAACCAGCCGACCCCGCTCGTCGTAGAAATACTCAGTTGTGCCGGTGAGATCGGTCATATTCGTTCGCTTACCCTTGGCCTGAGAGCCCTGGTCGTATTCATAACTAATTACCGACCCGTCAGGATAGAGCTTCTCCACCACCCGATTGAGGGCGTCATACTCCCACCGAATCGCCTGCCCTTTAGCATCCGTCTGGGCCAGCAGGTTACCATTACTGTCGTACTCATCGTAAGTCCGGCGGCCCAAATCCGGGTCATCCATAGCCACTTTACGCCCGAGGAAATCATAAGAGATGGAAGTCACACTAGACGGCGCAGTTACCTTCACCAACTGATCGCGGCCGTTGTATTCGTAGGTAGTTACATTACCCAAAGTGTCAACAGCACGAGTAAGGTTACCATAGGCGTCAACCGTGCCAGAAGACTGTTGCCCATTCGGATCAGTCACCCTCGTCTGCCAACCAAAATATTCTGTCGTCGCCGTCCTTCCCAAAGCGTCACTCGAGGACACCGCCCGCCCCAAGACGTCGTAAACTGAAATGCTCTTTGGAGCCGTGGCGTATCCCTCCTCGGTGTAATCAGGAAACCGCCCACCAGCATTGAAAAAGCGAGGTTGGGCGTAGGGCTGTGTCTCACTTACCTTCTGACCCAAACTGTCATATTTGGGAATCACCAGCAAATCCTTCAATTCTCCTCCGACCTCCGCCTGCGCCCGACTCTGGATAAGCTGTCCCCAGCCATTATAGAGTTGCCAAGAGAACGCCCTGGTAGTGTCATCGACCTTCGTCGCCGTAGCAACCACCGCGGGAGCACCGTCCTGATACCCAAACTCCAGGGAGGGGAAGGCCTCTATATCTCCCGATTTAAGAACCTTCTTCCGACGACCAAAACTATCATAGGTCACCCGCGTCACCACCCCGTTCGCATCGGTAATCTTTTTCGGCACCCCAAGAATGTAATCGTACTCTGTCTCCACCGTGTGTCCCAAGGGGTTAGCCACTTTGACGGGGTAGAGATTATAAAAGGAATCATACTCCGTGGTAGCCGTGTTACCGTTGGGATCGGTCTGCGAGAGCGGATTACCGAAACTATCGAAGGTCGTTCGGGTCACCAAATGGGTTTCGTTGGCAAAATCCGTCTGATCAACGAAGGTTAAATCTCCGCGGATCGGCGGCTCGTCCCACCCCAACCCGTCATAAGCAAACCCGGTCCGTGCGACCTCCTCACCACTACCGGGCAAACCCACGAAGGCCTGCACCAGCTTCTGTTTACCGACAATCCATTTTTCGGGACTATAGACATAACCATAGTCGGTGTAGCGCTCATCTCCCTCCCGAGAGACATCTCCGTAGCTCACCTGGCGCCAGAGGTTGCCGTATTCATCGTAGTCGGGATAAGCAACCCGTGTGTGTACCGTCTCGGAATCGAAAACATGACTATCTGCCTGACTCTGGCGCACAAAAGCGGCCGGACCCTTATAGTAATCAAACTCTGGATCACAGCTACTAAGGACCGGAATGGTCTGGGTCTCAGTTCTCGAAAGCGCTCGCCCATCACTAGGATCCAGAGCCTCGGTACGGTAGCTTGTCCCCTTGCGCAGATCAACCTGGAAACACATCGCCCCGGGAGCATCGTTAGAAATATTTTGGTGAAAGTAGGTTATCGCCGCCCTCTCTGGAACCGCGTAATCGTTAAGAGCGGAAGTCGTTTGTTCAGCCCAACTATGCCCCAAAAACTCAAAACCAGAGAAAGGGTAACAACCGGGGCAATCCTCACGCGCCTCCCGCGCCTGGTCACCTTGCTCTTTGACATAAGCCGCCATCTCCCCATACTCGTAACTCACCTGGTAAGAATTACCCAGCCCGTCCGCAATAACCTGATTGTCTAGGCGGTTACGCACGGCCCCCCAACGGCGCAAATTACAACCATTATGAGCATCACAAAAGGTGACATTCACCAACGGAGTGTAGTTGTACGTAACACGCATTCCGTAGCCGCTCGAAACAGACGCCAGAAGAGTGTTGTTGAAGCGATAGTCCCCCTCTTTATGGTAAGTGAAAACATAGGCCGGCAACGCCTCCGCTCCCCCCCGACCAAACTCCTGAACGGAGGCCAGTAACGAATGTCCCGGCTCATCGGGATACCCCTGCCGGTGCAGAGATTGCTCATAGCCAAGCTCGTAACGGCGAACAAGCTGCCAATTATCATTCTCATCTTGCGTCTTAACTTGGATCGCCTCCAGACGATCCTCTCCCCAGTAATTCTGGATGCAGTCGTTGTTGTACCCCCCTATTTTATAATCCGGCCGCGGCTCCCTCGTAAACTCAACAGCCGTACGACCCCCATTGTAGACAACCCGCTGAGGATAGCTAGCTCGAACCTGATACTCCACCTGGCCGTAGTGACAATCAATAAGCTTGGTCTCCGAAACATACTCAACGGTAATTTCGTTACCGTGCGGGTCGACAATTTTACGCAGCAACCACTTGTTGGGGACTAGCTTCGTGTTACCCCGACCCTCGTCATTAACACTGTTATGCAGTCTAAAGGGGGTCGCCGTCCCCGCCCCCGCAGCAATTGCTCCATCTGGGTAGTGTGCCCCACTCGGAAAACACCCATCCCCTAGAGCATCTCCAAAAATATATTTTGTCCCGTCCTTGGCATAAATAACCCAGCTATCGGTGTCGTGCGCCGCTAGACAATTAACCCGTACGTGTTCGATCTTTAAAAAGAGATTAGGATTGGTCCCCCACTCCGGATCCCAGTAGTGCTCTTCGTCCCCCTTGAGATTGATAATTCTCGTGGAGCCGCCAGGGAAAACCAGATAGTAGGCCACCTTCTTGAGCTCCTCCGGGTGCAAACGCTCGTCACGGATAATGTAGCCTAGCCCCCCTAAGTTCCAACCAAAGCCTACCCAGGAACCCTGCTGACGGTATTTTTCAAACCAGTGGTAAATTCCGAGACGAGAGTCGTCAATTGCACCACTACTGTAGCTTAGAGAAAGGCCCGGCACGAGGCCTCCCCGACCAGCGGGCAGCTTAAAAGGCAGAGAGAACGTCCCCGCTCCGGTAAAAAGATCACTCTGCGGGCCCTGTACCGAGGGTAGTAATGGGCTCGCCGTTTCCAAATCGGCGTTGGCACTGGCCAAGGAAGCACCAGAAAGACCATCGAGGTCTCGCCAAGAAGGGAGACCCAAGCGCTCCCCCAACTGCGTCTTTCGCAACTCAAACACCGCGTGCTGAACCCAGGGATTGCTACGACCGCCGGAGGAGAACCAAAAAACCGGTATGGATAAAACCGTAAGAACGAGGGGTACTAAACAGAGTTTGGTAAAAGCGGGCAGGCGGAATCTCATCGTTACCCGCCCAGTTTAGCACATATGGTGAACCTGACAACCCACCTTGACACTGCCCCCAACACTCCCCTATACTTCCCATCAGAGCGTTCGAAAAGAGTTAATCATGAGCCTGCCAAAACCTTTTTCCTTCTCACTAGCCAAAAAAAAAGATACCTATGCCCTTGTTGTAATTCTCTCACTCCTCATCTCTGTTCCTCTCACTATTGGACTTGCTGGAAAGCAAACCGCCCTCATAGGCCGGGCGGCTGCTGACGCTACCCCAGAGGAGGTGCGAATCACCAACCTCCACAGCCGAGGCTTCTCGGTTTCCTGGACCACCCCAGGAACAGCCACAACCGGTTCCGTTAGCTGGGGAACGGGGGCCGGCAGCCTAACCCCGCAGGGAGATGACCGTACCGTTACTGAAAGCGCGCCCCAGGGAGATACTGCCGTTATATTTGATTCCGAATCCCATCATGTCACTATCTCCTCCACAACCGCCCCAACCGCCCGCAGGCTTTATTTCAAAATCATCTCCGGAACTAAGGTCTACGGAGGGAGCGTCGCCAGTCCCACCGAAGGCGGGAGCGCTATCGAAGTTACTCTCCCAACAGAGACTTTCGACAGCAGCCAAGACCCCAGCCCAACGAACGCCCCCGGCGCCTACAGCACCCAAAGCGACGCCTTTGCTCCGTGCCCTGACGGCAGTGACGACTGGATCCCCGCCGGAAAGCCCCCTTGTTGGCGGCCCTATCCTATCTGGGGACAAGCCTACGACGATGCGGAAGCCCCCCTCCCGGGAGCCCTAGTTTACATTTGGGTTGAACGGGACGGCACGCCCACCTCAACAGCCCTCTCAACCATCACCAACGAGCAAGTGCTAACGGACGGGAGTGAGGTCGTCAAGGCCGGCTCCTGGATCATCGAGTTGGGTAATTTATATAAGGAGGATCTCAGTAACTACTTCGCCTACCGTACTGACGCTAACGGCCCGGCGGATCACCTCATCTTCGAGGCCATTTGGGCGGCGGGTAATACCGGCAGCACGAGAGCGCACAGTGATGATGCCGCTAATGCCAGCACAAACACCGCCCTGCACAGCGTCACCGACACCAGCGCGAACACGATGTTCGACCCTAGTCCCATCCCTATCCGCTTCGGCTCCGCAGGCCCCAGCAATACTCTGACCATTAGAATTGCGTTCGACAATATTTCGGAAGCCGCAACTACAATACCGAACACCACCGTCACGGTTGGTACCTCAGAAATAGAAACCACTCTCCGCCGCGTCAGCGGCTATTTTGAAAGCACCATCAGCCTGGAAGGTATTGCCCCAGAAACCTATACCGTCAGCGCTAAAGCACCCTTGCATCTCTCCCGAAAAGTTGATAATGTAGTTCTAGTAGCGGGTGCCAATGTGTTAGACTTCGTAACACTCGACAAGCCCCTACTAGGAGGAGACCTAGACGGGGATGATGCTGTTGGCCTGGGTGATATAACAATGTTGATTATCGAATACGATGGGAACTCTCCCACAGCGGATATCAACTTTGATGGGGTGGTGGGTCTCGCGGATATAGCAACACTAATTATTAATTACGACAAATGTGGAGAAGCCGAATGAAACCTGCCACTAAACAAAATCTGACCTTTATGGGGCTCTTGTCGCTGGCGCTGACCATACCCCTGATCGTCTTTTCTATTAACCAGAGCTTCGAAATTCGAAAAAAGGCTTTTATCGCCGGCGGTCCGGCCACGGTCTCCCTATCCCCCCTATCAGGAGATCTTAGCCCCGGTGAAGAGATCGAGATTGCCATTAATATTGATCTGGGTGGGGAGATTATCGGCGGATTTTCGCTGGGCATAACATACGATGAAGATGTGCTGGAACCACTGCAGGATACTGTGGTTGTCCCCGAAGATCTCCCTCTCAGTTACCCCGTGCTAAATAGCGTTGCCGACGGGGTGGTATCCTATGACCGGATGGTCCCCCCAACCTCACAAAACGGCTTCGCGCTAGCTAGCCCAACCCTCGGAACCCTAAGATTCAAGGTTAAGGATGGGGCCCCCGCCGGTGCCACAGCAGTAGCTTTTGTTACCGAGGGTCGGTGGGTATCAGAAGTCGTAAGCATAGTTGACGGGAGCTATACGTTCATCCTTGGAACCGCCCATGATGCCAGCTACACAATACAAGGGGCCGATACCACCAGCCCCGAAACGGAAATTACCGCCGGCCCAGATGAGGGAGAGACCATCAGCGTGGCCTCAACCACCCTCACCTTCTCCGGATCGGACAACGTCACCGCTGCCGCAAACTTGGTTTACTCCTGGAAGCTCGAAAGCGAGATAGACACGATCACCCCCTGGACCACCTTCTCGGACGGGACGGAGGCCGCTCTCTCCAATCTCACTGCCGGAAACTACACCTTCAAGGTGCGGGCCAGAGACGAGGCGGAAAATGTAGACTCCTCACCGGACACAAGAAGTTTCAGTGTTGAGCTTGGTTCATGCGATCCCGGAGAAGAAAGGGACTGCACCGCCGACAATACCTGTACGGGAACCCAAACCTGCCAAAGCGACCAAACTTGGGAAGCGTGCACCACCGAACTTAACCACTGCGACGAGAACTGTGACGGAACACCCGAAACTTGCCAAGTAGCCGACTGTACCGAGTGCTCCTGCACCACCGGGGACACGCGCGTCTGTGTCACTACCGACAACTTTAACGGAACCCAAACCTGCGCCAGCGATGTTTGGGGAACTTGTGTGAAAGATACCCCCCACACCTGCGACGAGGGTTATAACCTTTGCACAGACGATGTCTGCCTTGCCGACTGCGGGGACTGCGTTCCGGCCGCTACTGGGGACTGTGTCACCGCTGATCACTTCCAGGGAGAAAAAACTTGCGCCGCCGATCGTACCTGGGGAACCTGCATCAAGGGTACCGACTGCGAAAGTGGCTATACCCTGTGCCCCGATGGGACCTGCCAAACAGAGTGTTCGGTGACCAGAGCTAGCCTGATCTTTAGCTTCCAGCTTAAAGGTCGGCGGCTGCCGAATGCCGATAGCACTCGCCTGGACACCATGAAAATCTTTGCCCGAGAAGTGGGTACAACTGTGGGCTTCGATGCCGCCCCGTGGAAGAAGGAGATCCAAATTGAAACCAATGTCTACGGTCTGTCCACACCATATACCGTAGAACTAGATACTCTTGACGGCTACTCTGACAATACCTACGAATTCTTCCTGAAGGGCCCGCAGCACCTGCAGGTCAAGGCCGAGCAAGACGTGACCCTTGATCTCGGTGCCGAGCTTTATAGCCGCGGTTTCGGTCTCCTTCCGGGAGGAGATCTGAACGGGGATAACGAAGTTACTGGGGCTGATGTTAGTATCTGGGTAGACCAAGCGCGACAAGAAGGTGATAGACTTGCCGATATAAACGGTGACGGGATCGTTAACGGGGCGGATCTCTCGATAATTATCACCCGCCTCCGCACCGAGGGAGATAAATAATGATCAGTGATACTCCTAATCACAAACGGCCAAACCTGACAGTTAAAGTTCTCGTCGGGCTAATCATTCTTGAACTCGTAGGGGCGGGAGTATACCTCTACAACCGGCCCGCAGTACTCACAAGTCCGCAACTAGAGATCGCTCCCCTGGAGAAAGAGACAGCCAGCTTCGCAATCTCCGGACCGGAAAGCGCCATCAAGGTCGGCGAAACCTTCACCGCCCAAGTGAGCTTGGAACTCACTAACGAAACAGCCATCTCGGCCATTGATATCATTATTCTCTACGACCCTCAGTACTTAGCAGTTAGCGATTCCCTCCCCCAAAAAGAGGGAACGCAGGTAGGCCAAGACGCCGTCTTCATGGAATACCCAGTAAATGTCGTTGAAGCTAGTGAGGGGAAAATCATCTTGACTGCCTACTCTGAGGAAAAGCAAGACTTCGCCAAAGAAAACCTTCTCAGTACAATTTCCTTTACCGCTCTCTCTCCCGGAGAAGCTACGGTAAAAATAGACTACACCCCCCAAGCTACAAACGAGAGTAATGTGATGCACTGGGACTCTGAAAAGGACATTCTCGAAACCGTTGGAAATCTTGAGGTCACTATTGTAGAATAGAGTTATGCCCAACCTGCCTACCAAACTACCGGTCAAAAGATTAGCCCTGCTTTTGACTCTCCTCGTGTTTCTCGCCCCAACCACCGCTTTCGGGGCGGGGGTTACGCTCTCTCTTTCTCCAGAAAGTGGGACGCAGAGTGCCGCCTTTGATGTAAAAATTATGCTTAATACTGGAGACCAGGAGGCTGGGGCGGTAGACATTGCGCTCACCTGGGAACCAGAAAAACTCGGAATCTCCAAGGCCAGCATCTCGGCTGGCGCGGATTTCAGCATTGTCGCGGTTTCGGTAGATGAGACCAAAAAACTGATTGAGTTCACCGTTTACGCTGATGAGGAATTCTCGGGAACCGCTCTCCACCTAGCTACGCTGAGATTCACCCCCCAAAAAACGTCTGGGACCGCTGAACTCCGCCTCTCCCAAGAGACCACAGGGGTATTCCTCGATGGGGAAGACATTCTCAACGGGGTGTCTGGCGCAACCTACACCCTAGCATCCGCCGTTGGGGGCGATGACGAGGAGGAGGATGAGGAAACCCACCGCGAGTGCCAAAGCGAGGTTTGCATCGAGGTTTCCGGAGCGGGGTCCGACGAGTGCACAACCAACAGCGACTGCCAGAGCAGCAGCGATGTTGGCGGGGACGCGGGAGAAATAAACACTGCCGGCCGGGAAGACTTTATGATTTTTCTAACTCTCTTTGCATTAAGCCTAATTACCGGTGGATTTCTATGGCTAGCGATACCCTAGCAGAAAAGGAGATAAAACCAATGAATAAGAAAAAAATCTCGGTCGTGGTTGGTGTGGTGGTCCTGACCTTGGGAACCGTCGGTACTGTTTTTGGGCTTAAGTACTTCCGCGGTTTGGAGTCTTCCGCCGCACCGGAAAATGAACCCCAACTAGCCCGGGTCACCGAGCTTGCCCCGCAAAGCGCTACCGTTACCTGGATAACCAGCGCTCCCGCCTTCGGATTCATCTCCTACGGGGAAACCATGGGGCTGGGGAAGGTTACCCAAGAAGAGCAAAAGACGGAGGCCCACCGAGTAACCCTCACCGCGCTCACCCCCAGCACCACTTACTACTACAAAATTGGTGTGGGTAGCGAGCTTTTTGACAACCAAGGCGTTCCTTACAGCTTCACCACCCCCGCCGCGGCAGCGGGAGAGCAGGCCGCCACGACCAGCGAAGAAGAAGAAGAAGAGGAAGAAGAAGAAGAAAGCTCCCC
>CAZUPF010000025.1:0-8391 GCA_964622035.1 uncultured Candidatus Saccharibacteria bacterium
GTGATGTCGATCCAGTCGGTGATTTTGAAGGCGTTAAGGAAGATCTCGCTGGCGGGGTATTTTAGAAAATGATCGAATTCTCCGGATTTGACCCACGCTTGAGTGAACCAGAACCCGCGGAAAAATAGTGCTTGGACCAAGGTGAGCATTAGGGTTAGGGTGGCGAAGAAGAGTAGAGCTTCCCCGCGGCTGTAGCCGGCTAGGCTTTCGGTGTTAGCAAATACCGTTGCGATAGTTACTAGCCCCACCACCATACGGATGCCTTTCCCTACAAGAAGTAGAAAGAAATCCAACCGTGACACGATGAGCGTGGAAAAATTATGCTCCGCCAGAATGCGGTATATTTTGAAATACCTTTTGATTTTTTGTATCATCAGCCCCCCACAGCTTCGTAGTTTTTAAGGCCCTTTTTCCATAGTAATCTAACCGCGGCAGAGGCAAGAGCTAGCCAAAACAGCTGCTTTAGTAGCCCTTGCATAACTTCTTGGTAGCTCAGTTTCCCCAGCCAAATTTGGAGAGGGAAAAACAGGGTGTAGGAGAAA
Source organism: uncultured Candidatus Saccharibacteria bacterium (assembly GCA_964622035.1). GTDB lineage: Bacteria > Patescibacteriota > WWE3 > JAUXAW01 > JAYEID01 > CAZUPF01. The sequence continues at coordinate 543 of CAZUPF010000025.1, forward strand.
GGTAGGGCCTGAAAGAGACCAGCTGCGCTAGTTGGAAGAATTGAGAGTGGTAGGAGCCTCCCCGAGGCAAATTCCATCACTCGGCGGAGGATAAACCGAGGCCCGTATGCTCTTTGGGGCCAGAAGGTCAAAAGGGCTGTACTGTAGTCTAGCAGCGATAAGCGGGCTGCTCCTAGAAATACTGAGGAAACCCCGGCGGCTACCGTAGTCCAGCTGTGGTTAAGGAGCGGGTTTGGTTTTAGCAAGAGGGTCAGGACAGCCGTCTCAACCGCGGCCTCAATTAAGTTGAAGAACCTTCTGGAGAGACGCCGACTAGTTTCGCTCCCCAGGTAACTTACTGGTTTGGTGAGAGTGCTGGAGATGTTTCCTAGGGCAATGGCGTCGGCAATGGTGTCGCTTTGGTAGGAAATGATGAGCGGTGCCAGCAGATTGGTCAGTAAGATATAGGAGACGATGCTATCGCGGTCAAAACCTGCTCTAGCAGTGTGTTCAGAGAAAACAGCGGTCCACAGGTAATAGCTGGCGAAGAAGAAAACTAGCTTGGTAACCCGGCCGACGGCGAACCAGCTGCGGTACTGCAGGCGGTTTTCCCCCTGCAATTTGGCTATGGCTATGTACTTCTTGAGGTTCACTTTTGGTTTGCAAAGAGCTTGCGGATGATGTCTTCCAGGTGAGGCTCGTCGATATTCAGATCGTCAACGGGGAATTGGGCTAGTAGCTCGGCCGCTTTTGCTGGGGCGTCGTGGCGGGGAACTTGGATCACGGCGCGAAAGCCCTCGGCTTCCATGACCTTGCCGATTGCGGCTAGTTTGTCTTTCTCCACCGGGCGGTTGAAGGTCACTTCGAGGATTTTGTAGGGGGCGTGTCGCTCGATTAGTTTGGCTACCTCGCCGTCAAAGGCTAGCTTCCCCTTATCAATCATAATTACCCGCTTGCACAGATCCTTCACATCCTCCATGTAGTGGCTGGTCAGGATAATGGTTGCCTTGTGCCGCCGGTTGTATTCTTTGAGGAAGTCGCGGACTTTCTTTTGCATCACCACATCCAGGCCGATGGTTGGCTCGTCCAGGAAAAGCACTTGGGGTCGGTGTAGCAGGGACGCAGCGAGCTCACACTTCATCCGTTGGCCGAGGGAAAGTTTGCGAACTTGGATGTCCATAATATCTTCAATTTCCAGAAGCCTAATTAGTTCGGAAATGGTCTCGTGATATTGCTCATCGGGGACCTCGTAGATCTCCTTGTTTAGAAGGAAGGTCTCTTGTGCGGGAAGATCCCACCACAGCTGGTTTCTCTGTCCCATCACCAGGGCGATTTTCTTTTTGAATTCGTTTTCTCTTTCTTGGGGGGTGTGGCCGAGAACGCTAATTTCTCCGGCATTAGGGTAGAGCAGGCCCGAGAGGCACTTCAGGGTGGTAGTTTTCCCGGCCCCGTTGGGGCCAATAAAGCCGACTAGTTCTCCCTCAGCAATCGAAAAAGAAATATCATCAACGGCCCGGACATCCTCGTACTCCCGTTTAAACAAGGCCTTTAGCGAGCCCCTTAGGCCCGGGTCCTTGTGAAAAACGCGGTAGTACTTTTTCAGGTTTTTAACCGCGATTGCCGTCATGGTTACCAGCCTAGCACATCCTCCTCACGAGGACGCCCCCGCGTAATGCTTCAGGGCGAAGTTCCAAAATACGCTGGATGTTTTTAGGAAGACCACGGCTAGCCCCGCCGCTACCGCGGGCCACCACCATTGGGAGCTACCTAATAGTGTTTGGGCGGGGAAGCTGACCATAAACGCCAGGGGTACGAATAGTAGAAACAGGATTCGGAGGCCGCCGGTGTAGACACTGTACGGAATTTTGGCCATAAAGAGAATATTTTCCGCTAGCATTGGTAAAGGGGCGGCGTTAATTAGCCAAACGGAGAGGGTTGAGAGGATCATCCCCACAGCGTAGGCGATGACCAGACCGGCGCTGAAGATGATCAGGAAGGGTAGTAGGGACCAAGGGTCGAGGCTGAACCCCCCCAGCTTGAATCCGGAGTAGATCATCAGGGCTCCCGGTAGGAGGCTGGGGATGAAGGCGAAATAGGGACGCCACAAGGAGACGACGAATTGGGAGTTGAGCGGCTGGACTAGAACCATATCTAGGCTCCCTTTATTGATTTTCTGCGGAAGACTGCGCAAGTTGAAGACGAAGGTTAGGCCGAGGATGGTTTCTGCGAATATGGCGTTTAGCCCCAGAAGAACCAACATTTGGTGGAAGCTCCAACCGGCTACCTCAGAGACGTTCCAAAAAAGGATCCCCACTCCGAGGAGGGTAACTAGGGTGTAAGCAACCTCGACAAAAATTTCCAAAAAGAAGCTGAATCGGTAGGTGGTTTCCTGAATTGCGGCGAACTTGACCAGCCGCCAGTAGATTTTTGCGTATTTGGATATTGTTTTAGTTACCATAGGCCTCGTAGCGTCTTAGCCCCCGCCTCCACAGAATTCGGGATAGCTGCCAAAAAAATAGGGACCACAGAATAATTTGCGCGGCGCCGGTGAGCAGCTGGTCGGGGGAAAGCCGACCTTGGGCGGCGGCGATAGGGAAGGCATAGACGAAGCGGAACGGCAGGAAATTGAAGATGGGTTGGAGCTTCTGGGGGGCTAGGTCCAGCGGGAAGCTCATTCCCCCAAAAACCATCAGGACTAGCATCTTCAGATGGCTAAGCGCCCAAACATCGTCCAGCCAAAAGGCGGAGTAGCTAATGCAGATATCAATAAGGAAGTGCAGCCCGAAAGAGCCGAGGCAGATTAGGAGTGCTAGAGCGATATCCCCAAGGTTTAGGGTAACTTGGATAGATTTAAATACCCCGCCTACACAGATGAGGAACACCGGTAGTTTCGAGAGCTGCTTTGTGATTTGCAGGCTGATAGATCCGACCAGCTGAGCTGTGGCTACGCTGTACGGTTTGAGGAGTTGAAGCGAAATGTGGCCATCTTTTATCTGCTTAGGCAGGATGGAAGATACGTGGACGTACGTTAGTGAGCTAATGAGTGGGATTAGGGCGTAGTAGGCGATGATTTGTTGCAGGCTGTAGTTGCCGACGCTTTCTCGGCTGCGGTAGACGGCTAGCCAGAGGATGATGACTGAGGCTAAGGAGAGCATCTCGATTAGCGCCCAAAGCGCTGAGTTGGCACGGTATTCGAGCTGGCTTTCGAGGTAGGCTTTAAAGAGAGCAGTATATTTGCGCGATTTTCCCATGGTTTGATTTTAGCACCCTGCCCTTCCCCGTGGTAGAATTAGCCTAATGAGGATCGTTTATGTGCTCAATTCTGGCGAGCCGGGTGGAGTAGAGCAGCATGTCTTGGATTTGGTGCGGGGGATGGTCGCTCGGGGCCATACGGTTTATGTAGTCTGCCCGCAGGGGCGGATGGCGGTGGAGTATTTGGAGGCGGGAGCGGAAGTGTGGATTGACCAGCCGGCTTTTGATATTGACCCCTTTTATATCTTCCGTTTGCGGTCTTTACTACAGAAGTTTCAGCCCGATATTTTCCATGCTCACCAACTGAAGACGGTGGTTAATGGGCTGGTTGCGGCTAAGCTGGCCGGAGTTTCGGCTAAGATTGCTCATATCCACACCCCCCTTTCCGAGTGGCAGGTTCCCGAGTGGAAAAAGCGGCTCAATATCTTCGTCAACCGGCTGGTTTGTAACTGGGGAGCGGATGTTGTTCTAGCCCTAACAAAGGTAACGAAGGAGGCGCGGGTCGCGGGGGAGGGAATTGTTTCGGAGAGGGTTATCGTGATTCCGAATGGGGTAGACATAGACAAGTTCAAGGTGAAATCAGCCAGCCGGCGGACGGAGTCCGCAGTTGGTTTTCGGGAGAAGTTGGGAGTTTCAGAAGATACCGTATTGGCCGGAACCCTTTCGCGGCTGACCGTGGAGAAGGGCCACCAGGTTTTGTTGGAGGCCGCTGTTGCGCTCCCCTTCAACTCCCAGATACTAATCGCTGGTGACGGGCCGCTCCGCGGGGCGTTGGAGCAGCAGGCGAAAGATTTGGGTGTTGCGGATAAGATTATCTTTCTTGGCTTTCTTCCGGAAGAGGAAAAACTAGCCTACCTTTCTGCGCTCGATATCTTCGTTTTCCCATCTTTGGCTGAGGGGTTTGGGATTGCGTTAATTGAAGCCATGGCCTCAGGTTGTGCTTGCCTGGTCTCTGATCTGCCAGTTCTCAGGGAAGTTGGCGGCTCGGCAGTGGTGGCCTTCCATTCTAGTGACGCGGAGGATTTGGCCAAGCATTTAGCTGGTTTAATCAACAGCCCCGACCGCCGGGGTGTTTTGGGGGAGTCCGCTCGCGCGCGTGTCAGGAGGGAGTTTACTCGGGAGAAGTTTTGCGAGCGGTACGAACAGCTTTATGAAAATCTTGATGCAGTCTCGCGTTGATCTCTTTTCTCGGCGCGGGGGGGATACAGTTCAGATAGAACGGACAGCTGAGGAGCTCCGCAAGCTGGGAGTGGGGGTTGCTATTGACTGTTCCGCCCGCCCAGATTTGGCCGATTACGGTCTAGTTCACCTCTTCAACATCGACTGGCCAGCGCAGGTCTATTTACAGGCGCAGAACGCCCAAGCACAGGGAAAGCCGGTTGTTCTTTCGCCCATTCACCACTCTTTTGCGGAGATAGAGCGCTACGAGCGGGAGGCTCGCTTTGGTCTGCGCCGAGTTGTTAATGCCCTTTTTACGGTGCGGGAACAGCGGGAGCGGTTTAAGGATTTTTGCCGGATGCTTGCAGATCCCCAGAAGATTTCCTCGACTTTGGTTGAGTTTAAGCGGGGGATAAAGAGTGAGCAGCGCGAACTTCTAGAGCTCGCCGATCTAGTTTTGGTGCAGACCGCGGCGGAAGCTAAGGATGCTGAGGAGGACCTCTCCCTCAAGGTGGAGAAGTTTCGCCGGGTGGTCAACGGGTCCGATGTGCGGTTTGCATCCGCCCAGGCAGCACCCTTCGTTGATGAATTCGGTCTTAAGGACTTTGCCCTTTGTGTTGGGCGGGTTGAGCCCCGGAAAAACCAGTTAGCGGTGGCGGAAGCGGCTGCAACTCTCAGATCTCAGATTCCAAGTCTCACCCTGCTGTTTGTGGGGCAGATTTCTCGGCGGCATCCGGAATACGCTTGGCGCTTCAGGCGTTTGGTTCGCAAACACGACTGGGTTTACCATGTTCCAAGTATTCCTTACGAGGAGATGGGATCCTGTTATGCGGCGGCCAAGGTGCATGTTTTGGCGAGTTGGTTTGAGACCACGGGTTTGGTAAACTTAGAGGCAGCCTTAGCAGGGGCCAATGTCGTGGCCGCGGGAGGCCGGGCGCGGGAGTACCTGGCGGATTTTGCTGAGTATTGCGATCCGGGAGATAGTGCCTCGATTTCTGGGGCCATCCTCGCCGCTTGGGAAAAACCGGTTGATCCCGAATTCAGAAAGCACATTTTGGAGAACTTTACTTGGGAGAAAGCGGCGGAGCAGACACTCACGGCATATAGGGAAATAGTTGGCAACGGATAGTTAGTATTTAGTTACAATGATTGTTCGCATTATCTTCGGTATAGTCCTATTCTCACTCTCCGCCTTCTGGGCGTGGCGAGATCTGCGCGGCGCTCTCTTTCTTTTGGTTGCTACTTTACCACTCAATCACAAGGAGTTTTTTAGTTTGGGAGCCTGGAATGTGATCCCGGCACGGGTTGCCTTAGTGGGTGTGTTGGTGGGAGTTGCCCTGCAGCTTTTGCTGCTGGCACGACGGGGTGATCGCGCTAGTCTTAAGAACAAGCTGCGGGACTACTTTCGTGATCCTGTCTTGCTGCTGCTTTGTTCGCTGTGGCTAGTCCGTCTGGCTTCCCTCTTTCAGAGCAAGAACCTCCCGGCCAGCGTTTCCCTACTGGTTTTCTTTTCCGCTGTGGTCGGTCTCTACGTTGTTTTGCGCTGGTGTCGGCGGCGATACGGTCGGGCCTTTCTGCTGAAGCTGCTACGGTTCTATTTAGCCGTTGTTCTGCTCTCCGGTATTTGGAGCGTCCTGCAGTACCTTTTTTGGCATTTGGGGGATACCACTCTGCCGGGAGCCGTCTGGCCGACCGAATACCAGCCGCTGCGGGTCGGTTCCCTCTTTTGGGATATCAACCATTATGCGGCCTATGTAGCCACTGCGGTACCAATTCTGGGTCTGCTGGCGGCGGAGAAACAGGTGGTGTCCGGTTTTAGAGGGGCCCGCCTCTCCTGGCTCCTGTTTGGTTTCGCTCTGCTAGTTTCGGGGATGACTCTTTCGCGTAGTGGGTGGGGGGCGCTTTTTCTAGCGCTGCCCCTAGCGGTGGTCTTGGCAGTGGCTTCTAAGAAGGGGAGGCAGGCGGGCCTTGTCTTGGGTGGGGTTTTGGGGGGTGTGGTCGTCTTTGCCATTTTAGGTTCGCTATTTTTGGGCCTGCCAGTGCTGAAGCGTTTAGACACCTTTACAGATCTTTACAATAGTGACTCAATCAAGGCGCATATGAGCTTGCTGCGGGGGGTGGGGGAGATTTTTTCCCAGAGGCCTTTGTTGGGGGTTGGTTACGGGAGTTTCCCGGAACACTTTCGGGAGACGAAGGAAGCCGAGTATTACTTTTCTAAAGACCCGGTCCACGATGTGCGCGTTCCGGCTCACAGTGTTTGGGGGGAGGTTTTGGCCGAGACCGGGATTCTCGGCTTTCTTCCCTTCTTGGCTTTGCTAGTTCTTCTGCTGCGGGGTACCTTTAGCCACTTCCGCTGCAGTCCCACTGGGTGGGTCTATACTTTGGGTGGTTTTTGCTCTATTCTTGGCCTTTTGTTCTCGGGTATTTTTTACTCATACAACCTTGTTTTCTTCTGGTTTTTTATCTTCTTGACTTATGAATTGGCCAAAAGTAATGCTTCCTGACATTCAGAAATTGTCCGAACGGCGGTTGGTGCTAGGATTGGCCCTTCTTTCGGGCGTTCTTATTTTTTGGAATTTGGGAGGAGCGGCGCTTATTGATTGGGACGAGTCCATCTACGCTGCCGTAGCCCGGGAGATGGCCGAGGGTGGGGACTGGCTGACCCTACACTGGAACCGCGAGACTTTTTTTGAGAAGCCCCCACTATATTTTTGGCTGACGGCGGGGATGTTCAAGATTTTTGGAGTTTCCGAGTTTGCTGCCCGGTTCTGGTCTGCTTTGGCTGGGGTTTTAGGGACCTGCGTGGTCTACCTTTTTGGCAAGAAGCTTTTTGGTAGGGTGGCGGGGATTTTGGCGGGGCTGGTTTTAGCTACGACAATTCACTGGGTTTTCCAATCCCGTAACGGGATGCTCGATGTTTTTGCGGCTACTCTGATTCTCTTGACTCTTTATTTCTTTTGGCTTGCTTGGGAGCAGGGTGGACGGATTCGGCACTGGGGTCTTTTCGGGGCGTGCGCGGGGTTGGTTTTTTTGGCTAAAGGGCCGGTGGTCGTTATCCCTCTTTCTGTTGTTACTATTTTTGCGTTGGCGGATATCTCCTCTGGTGGTTTCTCTGGTGGTTACTCCAAGCTCCTCCGGGGTGGTTTTTTTGCTGCTCTGGCCTTTTTGGTGGTCGCTATGCCGTGGCACATTTTGATGTACCGGCGGTATGGGGCGGATTTTATTGACGAATATATTTTCTACCACATGCTGGCCCGGGCGCGCTCAGGGATTGAGGAACACGGCCGTCCTTTCCTGTGGTATTTAATGGTTATTAAACACTGGGCCCGTCTATGGGCGGCGACATTACTTGTCGGTTTGCTGGTCTTCCTGCGGCGAACGCTGCGCGGTTTTTTGCGGGACGAGGCTCGTCCTTTAGCCTTCTGCCTCTTGTGGCTGGTTATGACTTTTCTTATTTTCT
>CAZUPF010000026.1:0-7733 GCA_964622035.1 uncultured Candidatus Saccharibacteria bacterium
TGATGACATGGGCCTTCTCTTCTGGATCAATATTCCCCGCATCGGCAAGCTGGGGAGCCTAGAGGGTACCTGGTTCAAAAACGGCTGCGAAGACCACAATCGTTGCTCCGACCGCGGCAAGACTTACCGCAACCGCGACAGCCAGGGACTACCCCTCCAAAATGAGTTCTACTACTACGGAGAACTCAACGGAGGGGTCAAAATCTGCATACCCTTCAAAGTCGTCACTGAAAAGGGGGGTTTTTTCACCTCCCGTATCGAAGACCACACCGGGGCAGGGACAAACAATATCTATAGCGACTTCGTGGAAACCAGCTCCCCAGAGCTCAACAACAGCGCCAACGATGCCTACAACGCGACCGGATCGCAAGTGGGAGTCCACTTCCAGCCGCACCTGGAGGGGGCTAACACTAATTACAATATCGCCCTGATTGTCGCTATTGGTGAGGTTGCCAATCTGGATGCCTGCCAGCAAAAGGTTGGTGGGTGGCTTGGAGATTTTGAGATTGCCAACATTGAGGAAGATGCCGATGAGGCGGCTAATAGTGAGCTGGCTGCCCTCTACCAAAACTTTCCCAAGTTTGATGCGCCAAACCAACCCGCGCTCGACCAGATGTATGAAAACTCCCTCCTCAACCTATCATTAAACACTTTCAAAAAAGACAGTGCTACCACGGGGGCCAACCACAACGGTCTGGAGCCCCTAAATCTCAAAGATACCTACGTTCAAATGATTCCCTTCTTTGGGCAGTGCGGGGGAATGTACCTCTGGTCGGTCCCCCGCTTCAGCTACGCCTGGGCCCTGGCCGACCCCCTCGGCCTCAAGGAGGAGATCATCAAGTTTCTCGCGCTGGATCTGGCCAGCTACCGATCCTACGATAACATCCTCGGCCAACACCGCGGAGATGGTATCGAGTACAGCTTCAACTACTGGTCGATGTCTAAAATAATCTATGACTATGTAACCGCTACCAGCGACTTTACTTTTCTCAATGAGGTCCATCCCACCGCGTACGGAAGGATGAGCATCATTGATTACCTTGTGAAAATTATCGACCTTCCTGAAACAGTTAACCGTCGCTGGGACGGACAAATTGGCCCCTCTTCCCAGCTAATTGATTTTGGAGATGATTCTCAGCTCGGCGAGTTCAAAGTTCACTGCGATCAGGGGGGAAAATATACCGGTTTCGTCGTCGCGCCAAATGCTGAACGCTACTGGCAAAACATGGCTCTCGCCAATATCTACCGCCGCCTCCGTCAGCTGAGCGGCGACCAAACCCTAGAAGAGAAAGCGAACAACAGGAAGAGCAAAGCCCTAGCTATCCGTGAGGAGATCTTTGACAAACTCTGGGACCCGGCGCACGGATTGTTTAAAGCCATCAGCATTTATGAGGGAAACATTAACCCCCAACCGGAGAGACCTATCTATAAAAACGCCCCCTGCAATCGCAACCTTAACAACCCAGAATGTGGCCTTCACGTCAATATTCGTGACGGAGGTTTAGTCAGCGATACCAATCTTCCCCACGCCCTACAGCTACATACTCTCGATTTTGAGGGTTTTTGGGACGGACACACGGCAGAGAAGCAGGCTCTGCAAACAACTCTTGATCACGGCTCGGCCATTAATTTCCTCGGTAACTTCGGACTTACTTCCCTCCCTTCCGCTTGGAACCGAACCTGCTACGCTGCGGGTTGTGCTGGCCAGCCGGAGCCTTGCACCTCCCCTCTGTGCACAGGAGCGGACGCTGAAAAACACTGGTGCACCCGGCAAGACTGGCACGGCCCGGGATTATATTCCGGAGAGGTTACCCATATTCTCAAAGGTTTGTTTAAAGAGGGGTTCAAGGATACGGCGATGGGAACGCTTAACACATATAGTTATCTTCAGAACGCGCCCTTCTGGTCCGAAGGCCTTCCCTACAAGGAGCCGGCTTTTCCTGGAGGCGGTTACGCCGCCTTGTCCTATATGGACGGGAGTTTTGGGTTCAGCGAGGTCATAGTTAAGGGGTTATTCGGGGTAAGTAACACATCCAGCATTACCGAAATAAAGCCCCGTATTCCCAGCGGTTTTGGGGCGGCTGTCCTCACCGATCTCAACGTGCAAGGGCATAAATTGGACATCCGCATTAATCAAGACGATACCATCCACCAGGTTGAGATGCAGCCTGGCCGTAAACGAGATAACAGCGGCCCCCTACAAAACCACACCCGGATAAGATATGGGACTGACAGCGAGAAGGAAGTTAGGTTTTCATTTAGAAATTTAATCCCTGGATATTACGATATTAAAGTCTATAACTCCCCCGATGATCGAGATAGCTACGACTACAGAAGCACTCTTTTGAATTCCCAAAACCTTGTTGCTACTGATAACGAAGGCACCCTTAACTATCGCCACGATCATTGGAACGGTACGTGGATCATCGAGGTCTGCTACTACGAAGGAGATCTTAGCCAGAACGGGGAGATTGACAGCCAAGACGCCACCATTTTACTTGATGATTGGGGAACTGACACCGTCCCCGAAGCCGACTTTAACACCGATGGGGATATCAACGGTCTGGACTTTGGCCGCCTGCGCTATATCATCGGGGACGAAGACTAGTAACCCACCCCCAAATAAAAGCAACTCCTATTAAGATATTCCAAATTGGCTTACTAAGCCAGTGTATAATAGACTCCAATGACAAGGTCACCTACCTGGAAAGCGCTCCTTACCCTGGGCCTACTTGTCGCTCCCACTCTTCAGCAGCGAGGCCCCGCTTTTGCCCGAAGCAACCAGGATACCCTAGGGATCGCCCATGTCGGTGGAGATTACCGGCTCACGGAAGAACCGTTCCTCATCGAGGGGGCCAAACTAATCCAAAACCTAAACACCAAAACCGTCTTCGTCTACCTCACCCGCGACTACGCCACCCGAAACTACCCCAATACAGACTTTGGCTCCCCCCCACCGGTAACTTTGGCCGGGCTGGCCGCACGTGAACCTTACCAACGGCTCTTCAATATGAATTTCTCCACCTATATCATCACCTCCCTCAGCTTTGCTACCGATCGGGGAGATGGTTTGAGCCCGGAATGGACTCCCTCAAAACCGCTGGAGCCGGAGCGAGCCGAGCGGATCAAGCAGGAACACTACCAACTGACCAAGTACCTCATACAGACCTACCAAGGTACCGGTAAGAGCTTTATTTTGAAAAACTGGGAGGGTGACTGGGCACTACGGGGCGGTTCGGACAAAACTAAGGACCTAACCGAGAAGCAGCTGCTCACCGCGCGCACCTGGTTTAATAAGCGCCACGAAGGGGTGGCCCAGGCCCGCCAGGAACTAAGCCACCTAACCGGCGTCTCTGTAGTGGACGCGGTTGAATTCAACCTCCTTGATCTCTGCCGTGAGGGGCGCCCTTGTGTACTTGACGATGTCGCTCCCCATGTAGATTGCGACTACCTCTCCTACTCCGCCTGGGAGACAGTTATCCGCCCCCACATGGACGCCGGCCAACGCCGGGCAAAGATCTTTGCCGATATCGACTACATCAATAGTCGCCCCGGCTCTCAGGGCCGGCCGCTAATCATCTCCGAGTACGGCTTTCCTGAGGAGTTGCCCATAGATCTGGGAGAGTACACTAGAACAGCTGCCCAGGCCTTCATTGACGCCGCCAATCAAGGAAAGATAGAACACGCGGTCTTCTGGCAAATTATTGATAACGAGTGTGAGCACAATCAACCAGCGGACCCTGGACACTGTAGGGGTTTTGGATTAATCAGACCAGATAACTCCCGCACGCCCGCCTGGTATGTACTGAGAAACCTCTTAGGTGTTTCCAACAGTGCCCAATTCGTTAGTCAAAATGTACCGCCGACCATGGTAACTGGCCAATCCTACAATGTCTCCACCACCTACCGTAACACCGGTAATGTGGCCTGGAATGCTGCTAACGGCTACCGGTTAGGATCTCAAAACCCGCAGGATAGCGAAACCTGGGGTCTGGGACGGGTGTACTTAGATTCCACCGAAAGTATCACCCCGGGAGAAGAAAAGGTCCTCGAATTCCAAATCACAGCACCCAGCACCCCCGGAAACTACAACTTCCAGTGGCGGATGCTGCAGGAAGGGGTGGAGTGGTTTGGGGAGCCCAATACCAATCTCGAAATCGCCATCACCGCCCAAGGAGACCTCAACAGTGACGGCACCATCGACAACCAGGATCTCCGGATCCTTCTCGCCAACTGGGGTCCGGTAGGTCCCCTTCCCGCCGCGGACCTCAACAGTGACGGAGGGGTCAATGGGCTAGACTTTGGCCAGCTGAGACAGCTTTCCGACGGGCAGGGCTGACGAGCGGCACCCCGAGCCAGAGAAATGTTGTAGAATTAGTCTTGATGAGGAAAATCCTGGCCCATGCCACCACACTGTTACTAACTCTCCTAGTCCTCCAAGGCCGAAACCAAACACACGCCGCCACTTACTTTGCCGATAGCTTTGAGCGCAGCAGTGTCTTCGATGGTAATTGGGAACTAGGTGGGCAGGGACGGGCGGAAAATTTCACCACCAGCACCAAACGGAGCTCCGACGGCACCAGATCTCTAAAAATACACAATTCCGGAGGGAATGACGGGCTTCAAGCCCTAAATCACATATTTAATCAGCCCAACTTCACGGGAATAGTCTCTGTTGACTTCTACGAACTAAGTGACAATCGTTCTAAGGGTTCTACTTTCTCCGTAGCCGACCAGAACAATAGCAACTACCTGATATTCCAAGTGGAAGGTAGCCAGTCAAACTTTGTCTACCGCATTCAGGACCAACAAATAGACTCCAAAATTCCAAGAACCACCGGATGGCACAACCTGACCCTTAACGTCACCGAACAGGGCAGCTACGGTGCGATTGACGGCAACTCGCTTTCCCCCTTAGGAGTTAATTACGGTCTGACAGCGCTAAGTGCTGTTTCCCTGGGAAGAGGGTGGGGCAAAGAGGGTAATACCTACTTTGACAATCTCCGTGTAACCAGTCTTCCTGATCTACCACAAAGTCAGCAGGTAATCCTCGACAGTTGGTCTGACGAGGTGTACCGAATATATAAAGATTCTGATCTTTCCGAAGTAATTAATAGCCTAAGCAGCCAACGCACGCACGGCATCGCCCGCAATTTAGGCGCCCAAGCGATGATGCATTTCTACTACTATCTCCGCGACGGCAACCTGACCGATCGTAGTAAAGCAATAAATCTTACCAAAATAGTTATCGATAACTATCAATACTGGGGGAAGTTGTGGCTGTCTCCTATAACAATGAACCACGTTGCCTTTAATGTTTGGGGGATGTGGGAAGACCTTGATCCTGGCCTCCGTTCGGATTTCCTCAGTATTTTATCTGAGGAAGCCAACTTCCGAACATGGATACTCAAAGAGATTCAGGATCACCCCCACGAGAGAACTATCCCCGCAGAAGCGGGGAGGAGAACCAACCCAACCCTTTCAGATGGTAGCCCCTGCACCCCAAACACTACTGACGATAACCTGAGCGTCATTACCACCAACCCCAACTCCAACGACCATCTCTGCGATACCCGAGCTGAAGAAACCGGAGCAACCGCCCAGTTACTCGCCACGGCTTACAGTATGTTCCCCAATCATCCTGATGCGCCCCGTTGGAACGAAGCGGCCAAATGCTACGCTTTGCATACTCTCTCTAAGGGAGAAACTGCTTGTGGTATAACCACGAGAACTGTTTCCAACGATGGTCTCCTGGGAAATCACAATCTTTGGCCCAGCCCCATGTATACCCTTGGCGGCATTACCCCATTACAGCAGGGACAATTTTCCTACCTTCTGGCGGGGAAATCTCCACCACAAGAGTTTTTCCACAGCATTGATAGCGGTCTTAATTCCCAAGTATGGCAAAGGAATCTAACCAGGTGCGGCTTTACAAAAGACGGCCGCTTTGAAATTACCCAAGAATGCCACGCAGGGCAGGACTGGGGAGATAAAAACTTTTTGATTGGGGCACTAATGCTCTCTCATTGGGCTAAGCTCGACAGTAACCAAGCTATTAGCCAGGGGGCCGAGGTTTTGTTCCAAGAACTACTAAGCCACTTCTATTATCTCTATCGAGGCCAGCTATGGGCGCCATTCAAAGATCCAGTTCCGAAAATAACCGGCAACCAAACCCCCTGGTTCAAGAATCTGGAAGTCCACGCCCAAGAATCAGTAAAATTCTTCGCGATTACCAATTACAGTAACCCGTCATTCAGACAGCGGTTCTTCCCCCAAAATCCGAAGGTGTGCGAGGAAGACTTAAATAGCGACGGCACCGTCGACAACCAGGATCTCCGGATCCTTCTCGCCAACTGGGGTCCGGTAGGTCCCCTTCCCGCCGCGGACCTCAACAGTGACGGAGGGGTCAATGGGCTAGACTTTGGCCAACTTCGCTGGGAAGTAGAAACGCCGTAAGGGGATATCTTTGCATTAGGAAAATAAAAAGGTATAATGAAGCCACTGATGAAAAGGACAACCTTTTCCCTTTTATCTCTTGGGATTCTCCTCTCGGGACTGATTGCGCTGACCGTCCTAGTCGGAACGCGCCAAGAAATCCGTAAGCAGGCCGCTAGCGAGGACTACGTTTCTGTACTAGGGCTCTCCACCATCGGAACTGGGGGGAACTCATTCACCATCGCTCCGGGGAGTACCTTCGAGGTGCGGATCGAGTTAACTCCCAACCAACCCCTTAGCGCGGTGGATGTTGTTCTTGATTTTGACAAGGGGCTGCTGACCCTCGAAAACATTGTTCCTAACACAAGCAGCAACCTGCAGACCTTTGTACCGATAGACACGGGGGGAACTTTTCAAAAGGACACTATTATCACCACAGCCAACAGCGAGGGTGTCGTCCGCTTCGGCGCTGTCACTTTCGATTACGCCAACGAGCAGACCACCGATCCCCAAGGTCTCCCCATCGATCCTCTAGCAACCCTCACCTTCCGAGCCAAAGCCGCCGCGCAAGGAACGGCCATCATTGAGTTTGGCACCCACGGGTTCACCGCGGAGGGAGCAACTACCGACAGCAATGCCGTCGCCTATGTGGAGCCGGGCGCGAGTACGGCGGTTGTCGACATTCTTGCCCAACCGACGACGCGGGTCCAAGCGACAATTTCGCTCGGCATCGGCCTATCCACAAACCTCCTACCGGAGGCGATCGACGACTCCTGTCTAGAAATACCCATCAGAGTGAGAATCACAAAACAAGGGGATACCGACCCCGCTTTTAACCAGGAGGCCCTCTTCACCCGATCCAGTAGTGCTACCACCTTCGCCGCCGAAGTTAATTTCGAGGGACCACCCGGAACCTACACCGTCTACGTCAAAGGCCCCCTACACCTGTCCCTGAGTGCTGAAACATCTCTCACCGCTGAAGGAGCAAATCAGCTGGACTTCACCTCCCAAGGCCCCCTACTAGGAGGAGATCTAAACGGTGATGATGCTGTTGGCCTGGGTGATATAACAATGTTGATTATCGAATACGATGGGAACTCTCCCACAGCGGATATCAACTTTGATGGGGTGGTGGGTCTCGCGGATATAGCAACACTAATTATTAATTATGATAAAATCGGCCACGATCTCTAACTAAGGGCCTATCCTACCCCCCATCGCGCGCCTATGCTAGACTAACTCCGTGAAAAAGCTTGCCCTGCTTCTCGCCACAGCTGCTACACTGGCAGTAATCCTGC
>CAZUPF010000027.1:0-7668 GCA_964622035.1 uncultured Candidatus Saccharibacteria bacterium
CCGACGCAGGTTCGTGAGGCGGTTGTTCGCGTGGCCGAAGTTCGCGGGTTCGGCAATGTGGGTCTCATCGTTGCTGGGCAAGAGGGTGGACGCTCTCTGGCTGCCCGTCTCCAGAACGACGGTAAGACCAACTGTCGGTTGGTGATTTCTATCTGCACTGACGAGCCGAAGTTTGCGGTTATGGTAAGTAGTCGGCGGGACGGCCAGGAGAGGCTTGATTTAGTGAGGCTTGGCGTAGTTCGGGCCTTGCGAGGTGCCGAGTCCGAGCGTCGCGGGTTGGGGCACAACGGGGCTGTTCTCTCACAGGTGGGCGACGTGCCGGGTATGGCTCTTTTCGCCCACGAGGGTCCGGATGGTCGCGTGTGGGCGATTTTCCACGGCTCGGCCACGACCGACGTGCCTAAGGCGTTGCGGACAATACTCTCCCCGCAAGAGATCATCGATCTTGTCATCGGAGCGGTGACGCCGGAAGTGGCGCCTGTTGAGGCTGTGTTGGCTGAGGAGCTCTCGGCAACCGAATCAGGTGCCAATCAGCCGGCGGCTGAAGCGGTGACAACCTAGTTAGTAGTTCATGTTTTCCTTTTCGGAAAGATCACACACCAAGAAGGGGAGACACCTACCAAGGGAGATGTTCGTCGGTGCAAACCGCCGATAAACATCTTCCCCTTCTCTTGAGCGGCTAACCGCGCGCGGTCGGCCATTGAAGAGAGAGAATTTGGAGAAAAAATGAGTCTCAGGTTTGTGGGTATTACCCCGCCTGAGACTCTTTTTTGTGTCCTTCCCCCTCGTTTCTTAGTTCCCCACATAGGCTAGCACGAACGGTACTGCGGGGAAGAGTACACTGACGGTTAGTAGAGCAAGAATCAGTAGGGTGTGCTCTTTTTTGCTCATTTTCTGCCTTCTCCTTTCCCGAAGCCACCCTTTACCCTCTATTGGCCTCTAGATTATAGCTCGAACTGGCCAAAATAGCCAAGTACCCAAATCTTACCCAAAACCGCTTGACACACCCCGTAATATTCTCTAGAGTGGTGACAAGTGGTGAATAGTGGTGAATACCCATGTTGATTGGTGAGCACGTTTACAAGGTGGGGGCGAAGAATCGGGTGGCCCTTCCCAAGGCCTTTCGCGAGGAGATTGGTTCAAAGATTGTCGTTACTCGGGGCTACGAGGGCTGTCTAGTTGTTGTCTCTCCCGCTCAGTGGGGAAGTCTTATTTCTGATGCGGCTTCCGGCCCGTTTGTTTCCAGTCCGGTGCGGGACACTTCCCGATTTCTTTTGGGTGGGGCGGCGGAGATTGAGCTTGATGAGCAGGGGCGGTTTGTTCTGCCGAAGAGTCTGGTGGACTACGCCGGGATAACCGATGAGGTTTGTTTTCTGGGTTTGGGGCGGTGGGTGGAAGTCTGGGACAAGACTCGGTGGGGAGAGCGCCAGAAGTATTTAGCTGAGGAGGCCGGGGAAATTGCCGAAAAGCTGGCCCAGTTGGAGGTTTGAACGAGGGTAATGACGACTAACTTCCATACACCCGTACTTTTACAAGAAACACTTGATTTTCTAGCCGTTCGGCCTGGTGGGAAATACATTGACGCCACCGTCGGTGGTGGGGGGCACACGGCGGCAATTTTAGAAAAAGGTGGTGAGGTCTTGGCAATCGATGCCGATTCTGATGCTGTTAGGTTCGTTCGAGACCGCTTCACTGCCGAGTTAGCGGGTAAGCATCCGAAGCTCAAAATTGTTCAGGGCAACTTTAAAAATATTGAGCAGTTAGCTAGAGGGCATGAGTTTGGGGAGGTGGCGGGCATCATCTTTGATTTGGGGATGTCTTCCTGGCAGATAGATGGCTCGGGAAGAGGTTTTAGCTATTTAAAAAATGAGCCGTTAGATATGCGAATGGGTCCAGCGCTTTCCGTCACGGCGGGGGATCTTCTTTCCGGATTGACGGAGAAAGAGCTTAATGATCTCCTTTTTAGATTTGCTGAAGAAAAGCGTTCTCGGGCAATTGCTCGAGCTATTATCCGCGCCCGTACTTTAAGGCCGTTTCGTTCTACTCGGGAGTTATCGGGCCTCTTGGCTTGGGTAGAACTTCGTAAGCCTGATGATTTCTGGAGCTGGTACGGGAGCACCTTTACGAAGAGTCCAGGTGGGTTTGGAAGTTTTGATCGGAGGGCTCGAGTTTTTCAGGCTCTGAGAGTCGTCGTTAATGACGAGCTTGGTAGTTTGAAGCTGGCACTGCCTCGGGCCCTTTCGATCCTGGCAGTGGGTGGAAGGCTGGTTGTGCTGAGCTTCCATTCTTTGGAAGACAGGGTGGTAAAGATTTTCGGACGCGAGACGGCGGCACAAGGGGGTAGTCTAGCGATACTGACTCCCAAGCCGCTTCGGGCGCAGGAAGGTGAGCTTCGGGAGAACCCCCGAGCTCGGAGTGCCATGCTGAGGGTTTTTGAGAGGAAAGAATAATGACCAAGGTGCAGAAAAGAGAACACAAAACGGGGGGGCGGGTAGTTCGGGCTGTCTTCGTTCTTGCCTTTTTTGGTTTGGTTTTCTCTAAATTGGCCCTTTCGGGAAAGCTGTCTACTCGGGGTGGTGACACTGCTGATTTGTTGGAGCGAAAGGATCGGATTGAAGAGCAAAACCAGCTTTTAGAGAACCAGCTGGCAACTGTTTCCGCGCTCGACCATATTTGTCATCGTGCTCAGGAGGAGTTGGGCATGGAGCCCAGCTCTGCCTTTGAGTTTCTTGCTCCTCCGCGTTTGGCTGGACTTCCGCAGTAATGTTTGGCAAAGAACATTGGCGATTGGGGGTATTCTTCTCCGCCGTAGTTTTTCTATTTGCCCTTGTCCTCATCCGGCTATTTAAAATTCAGGTGCTGGAACAGCGTAAGTATCAGATTTTGGCTGCTAGCCAGCACGGGTTTTCCTATCTTCTCCCAGCGGCCCGCGGAAAGATTTACTCAGCTGACGGGTTCCCTCTGGTTACCAACGAGGCCTCCTATTTGC
This sequence comes from uncultured Candidatus Saccharibacteria bacterium, assembly GCA_964622035.1. Lineage (GTDB taxonomy): Bacteria > Patescibacteriota > WWE3 > JAUXAW01 > JAYEID01 > CAZUPF01. The sequence continues at coordinate 2,990 of CAZUPF010000027.1, forward strand.
TTTACACCACACCGCCCCGAGTTGAGGATTCGAAAGGTTTAGTTCGGAGCGTCTTGGGCGCCTTAGCCCCGTTTGTGGAGTGTCCGGTGGTAAACTTTGTGACGGTGGCGGAGATGAGCCCCGAAAACTTGGCAATTGCTTGCGAGCATGAAGCGCTACGGAGGTTGGCTTTTGATCGGGAGTGGGTTCCTCTGGTGCGGGGCATAACTTTTCAGGAGAAGGAACAACTAGAGTCGTTAGATCTAACAGGTATTGGTTTTGAGAAGACCCCTCGGCGGTTTTACCCGGAGGGCCGACTAGGGGCTCATCTTCTTGGTTTTGTTGGTTCTGACGAGGAGGGGGAGCCGCGAGGGTATTACGGATTGGAGGGGTTTTACGAGGGGGATTTGCGCGGGAGTGTGGGTAAAATTGTTGAGGAGCGCAGCGCCCTGGGCGAGCCGATTTTGGTAGGGAAGTACAAGAGGCGGCCGCCAAAGCCGGGTCGGGATTTGACGCTGACTATGGATCGGGCGGTGCAGTTTATCGTTGAGGGGAGTTTGCGTGAGGGGGTCACTCGCTACGGAGCTGAGAGTGGTACTGTAATCGTGATGGAGCCCCAAACAGGAAAGATTTTGGCGTTGGCTAATTGGCCGAACTACGACCCGGCGCGGCCAGCCGCTGATGAGGAGCCTGTAGAGGCCGCTCTCCCGGCGGAAGGGGAGGAGCAGGAGGGCGCTGCTGGGGAGGATGGGGAATTGGTGGCTGCAGATGATGCGGAGAGGGTGGAGCGGCGGAATCTGGCTATTGCCTCTTCGTATGAGCCGGGTTCGGTTCTTAAAGCGCTCACGATGGCCGCTGCCATTGACGCCGGTAAAGTTACTCCTCAGACGACATTTCAGAGCCAGCCGCTGACAATTGGTAGCTATGTAATTCGGACTTGGGACAACAAATACTACGGAGAGGAGACGATGACCGAAGTTTTAGAACATTCGGACAACACGGGGGCGGCGTGGGTCGCCTTGGAACGGCTGGGGAAAAGGCTTCTGCGCGATTATTTCTTGAAGTTCGGTTTGGGGGAGGCAGCGGGGATCGATCTTGAAGGGGAGGCCTCGGGGATTGTTAAACCACTTTCGGAATGGCGACCGATCGATCTGGCCAACGCCTCCTTTGGTCAGGGAATATCGGTCACCCCCTTGCAGCTCGTAACCGCTTTTTCCGCTATCGCCAATGGCGGAGAGCTGATGCGCCCCTACTTAGTTTCGGAAATTTGTGATGAGGATAGGGACATCTCGTTCTCTCCTAAGGAGGTGCGAAGAGTTATTTCTGAGGATTCGGCGAAGGTGGTGGTGGAAATGTTAGCCCGGGCAGCGGAGTACGGCGAGGCTAAGTTTTTTGTCATTAAGGATTATAGAGTGGCAGGGAAGACGGGAACGGCGCAGATTCCGGTGGGGGGGCGGTACGATCCTCACCAAACCAACACTACTTTTGTCGGTTTTCTGCCGGAGTCGTTGAAATTTGTTATGCTGGTCAAGCTTGAAAGGCCCCAAACAAGTACTTATGCGGCAGAAACAGCGGTACCTCTGTGGATGGGCATCGCTGAGGACTTGATTGGGTATTACGGGATCTCACCGGATAGATGACTAATAGCTAAGACGGGCAGCCGATTGTTCATGTAAACCATGGCCTACTTTCGAATTCGTGGGGGCAACCCCTTAAAAGGTAGCGTTACTATTTCTGGCGCTAAGAATGCGGCGGTCAAAATGATTGTGGCCTCTCTTTTGACTTCGGAGGAAGTTCGGCTTTCGGGCGTGCCAGCAATTGATGATGTGGCGGTGGATATTGCGGTGGTTAAATCCTTGGGGGCGCGGGTAGAGCAGAAGGGGAGCGAGGTGCGTCTGCGGGCGGATGATATCGGCGCGACCGAGGTTCCCGCCGAATTGAGTAGTCGAACGCGGGCCGCGGTGCTCGCTTTGGGCCCGCTTTTGGCCCGTTTTGGTAAGGCCGCCATTCCCTTTCCTGGGGGCTGCCCAATCGGCGAGCGCCCAGTTGATCGGCACCTGGCGGCGCTAGAGCAGCTGGGGGCGGAGATTGACTGCTCGGGTGGGGTGATCCGCGCTCGGGCCGATCACTTGGTGGGGGCACCGATCCGGTTTGAGAAGACGACAGTGATGGGAACGGAGAATGCTATTTTGGCGGCGGTACTGGCCGCTGGAGAAACAACCATTTTGGGGGCGGCGCAAGAACCGGAGGTGGATGATCTGATTGAGTTGCTTTCGAAAATGGGGGCCACCGTTGCGCGAAGCGAGGAAGACCCGGGGAAGATTGTTATTCAGGGGGTGGAGAGTTTATCTGGGGCTACTCACCAAATTATTCCTGATCGTTGCGAGGCGGTAACCTTTGCGGTTGCGGCCGCAGCTACGCGAGGGGACATCATTTTGGAAAACACTCGCCCGCAGGATTTGACGGCTTTTCTCTCCAAGTTTGAGCAACTGGGGGCTTCTTACGAAGTTTTGGGGGATAAAGTGCGGGTTTGGGCCGATCCGGCGGTGGAGTTTTCCCCGGCGGCTTTGGAGGTTACCCCTCATCCCGGCTTCATGACTGATTGGCAACAGCCGTTCTCGGTTCTCCTGGCCCAGGCAGTGGGGGAGAGCACGGTTCACGAATTTATTTACTCGCAAAGGTTTGGCTACCTGTCTGAGCTCTCGAAGATGGGGGTTGTGGCGGAAGTGCTGACCCCCTCCGAGGCGGGTTTGGCCTTTGTCCCTGAAAAGTACGGGTTTGATTGGTCTGAAAAGGAAGAACCGCCGGTGGTGGCCAGGATTACTGGGCCAAGCAAGTTGCATGGAGCGGAGGTAAAGATTTCTGATCTGCGGGCGGGAGCGACTCTGGTTTTGGCCGCCCTTGCCGCGGAGGGGGAGAGTAAGGTGCACGGCATTGAACACATTGATCGGGGCTACGAGGCCTTTGGGGAGAAGCTGGCTAAGCTGGGTGCTGACATTGAGCGGGTTAACGGCGCCGCTTGATTTTCGCTAGGCAAAAAAGAATCCCCGAAGATACTTCACTGTATCTTCGGGGTTTTTGGCATGCTAGTCGCTTTGGGGTGGTGGCGTGTGTGTAGGGGCCGGCGGCGGCTCGGTTCCCACTGGTGTTGGTACCGCAATCCTTGGTGTTCGGGTGGGAGTTGGCTCCCTTGGTGCCAGTGTTGGCGGCGGCCTCCCTTTGTATGGGGATTTCTTCCCCTGGTCCTGGGTGGGACTGATGTGGATAGTTATCCCCCCGCCGGTGTATGTTGTCTTACAGTACCACTGGGACCACCAGCCGCTTCCTCCCAAGCCGTCCCCGATCCAGAGTTGGACTAGGCTACCTGGAGGTATTGCGTACCGACCATCCCCTGTGAAGGGGATTATAAGCTTGCTGCCGTCGGGGAGTGTACACTCCAGCTTGACAGCGGTCCAAATGTACTCTCCGCCAACCCGGAGAGCATCTAAGCTGCCTTCCAGAATTACCAAGACATCTTCCGGAGAACTAGTGGGCGTGGGAGTCTTGCTTGGCGCCGGTGTGCTTGTCGGGGCGGTTGTGGCCGTGGGTGTTGCTGTCGGTAGTTTGGCCAGCCCGAAGGTGACCAGATACACATGTGGGCCAACCTTCCACTGCCCTGTTGGGATTAGGGCGTTTGCGGGAGTTGTTGTCCCATATCCCTGTGGTGGGCGGACAACAACTTGGTAATATTCCCCACCGGGCACGTGAGCACATGCGGCCCGCATTGGGTGAGTCTCTAAGAGACACACACGCTCGTTGAGGGAATTGTACACTTCCACTACCACATTCCCAATCAGCTTCTCCGCCGCAGGTTCCTGCTCCTTGTTCCCGTTCATGTCATCGAAGACTGTGATGTATAGAGCGGTATCGGTAACCGTTGTTGCCGTCGGGCTCGATGGTTTCGGGGTGGCGGTGACCACCACCGTCTCCTTGACAACCTTCTTGACGACAACGGTCTCTTTGATGATCACCTCGATCTGCGGCGCGCAGCCGGATACCACCACCAAAACGACCATGGTGGCCAGGACAATAAAAAGTGCTTTCCTCATGCTTTCCCTCCTTGGGAATATACACTTCCTTCTCTTCAATCCTCGTCTATTTTAGACAATGACTCAAGAAAGGAGGGGTAACATGCGGTTGCATGTCACCCCCGTTCGTTGTGTTCGGTTACCAGGTCTGCTCAGGCGGCGGTGAACCAGCCGTCTGGTAAGGCCCGTTTAATGTCCGCGATGTTTCCCAGAGGAATCCCGCCGCCCTCTGGAGAGATGCGAAAGAGCAGCCTCTCGGTCCAGCGCCCGCCGGTCATTACATTGTAGGGACCGCCCTCGGTTGGTGGATCTTCGAGTACGAACCCGGTCCCGTCAATATGTCTTATTAGACGAGACGCGGTGGAGATGTAGCCCCAGTCCTCTTCCGTTCCCACTGGGTTGCCCCAGTCTTGTGGGGCGCCCACTGAGTTCCAGCAGTCGTATTTTCTATCTCGCGCGTGTTCTACTGTTACCAGCTCTCCGTCTGGTATTTCGTAGATCTCCAGTAGAAGCTCCCGGATCCAGTCTCCCTCTCTGGACCTGTCGGTAACCAGAGTTCCGTGATGGGTAGCAAAGCCTTCCGATCCCATCTGGCGCAGTTGGTGGACTGTCAGCTCCACCCAACCGACACCC
>CAZUPF010000028.1:0-7481 GCA_964622035.1 uncultured Candidatus Saccharibacteria bacterium
CAATGGCCAGCGTTTCGGTGGCCACAACCATCCCCCCAAAAACTATCCCAATATCGGTCGTCTCGCCTCCGATATCAACGATCACCGCATCCACCTCCGAGGGTTCGCGACCACGAACCAGGGCCTTAAGCAGAGCGTACATCTCCGAAACCACCGCTACTGGCTTTAGCCCCACAGACCGCACCACCGTTTCCAAGGCGTGAAGATGGTTCGCCAGAGAAGAAGCCGCAAAAAAGGAGAGCTCGACACGCTCCCCCTTAAACCCCAACAAGCCGCTCACCGGAAAACCATCTACCTCCGCGCCGGTGATCTCCGAATTGATGATTTTAATTTTCAAATTGCTCTGACCGCGCGCGCGGGCCACCTCCTCAGAGCACTCAATAAAAGCCGCGTCACGAACCTTCCTCTCGATATGGGCCAACTCTTTCTCCGTCAGGGGGCGGTCGGGGTGGGACCGGGTCAGCCGCACCCTGGTTGCCAGACCGCGAACCATCGTCCCCGAAACCCCCAAAACTACCTCCCGCGGATCGGCATCACAAGAAAGGCTAGCCTCCCCCAAAGCAGTTTCCACATTCTTCGCCACCGTTTTAATGTCCGCTACCACACCCAAACGCGTATCGGCCAGCCCCTGCGGCGCCAAACCAACCCCCACTACCTTCAGCTCCTTCCCCTCCTCCTCCGACCTCTCAATAATTAGGGCTTTAACAAAATCCGAGCCAATGTCAAGAACTACGAAGTGGGGAGAAGAGGAAGATTTCTTTTTGAAAGAGTTTAGAGCAAGCATTGGCTACCCGTTTAGTCGTTCTTCAGTATAGCACGAACCCTTCTTATCCCACGGCCGACCGATTCTTCTTTAGCAATTTCAAATTGCCCTAGCTCTCCGGTCGATTCGACATGCGGCCCACCGCAAACTTCTTTGGAATAGGCTTGCCCTGAGCCTGCCGAAGGGCCAATCGAATAAACTTTTACCTGCTCCCCGTACTTGGCGCCAAAGAAGGCCAGCGCCCCCTGCTCCTGAGCTTCGGCCAGACTCGTTGTCTCCACCGCAACCGGCAAGTCCTCTTTAATTTTCTGGTTGACCAGATCCTCAGTCTGTTTGATTTGCTCCGCGGTCATCTTTTCCGGATGCGAAAAATCAAAGCGTAATCTCTCGGGAGTAATATTGGAACCCCTCTGCTCTACATGGTCACCGAGAACCTCGCGCAACGCGGCGTGTAGCAGGTGGGTCGTGGTGTGATAGCGGGTCACAATCTCCGACTGGTCAGCTAACCCCCCAGCAAACTTCTTCTCGAGCCCGGCCCGTGATTTCTCTTGGTGGGCGGAAAAGGACGCGGCGAATCCTCCCTCATCCACCGCCAGCCCCCGCTCAGCCGCCAACTCCGCCGTTAGCTCCAACGGGAAGCCGTAAGTCTGGAAAAGATCAAAAGCCTCGGCACCCGAAAGCTCCTTCCGCCCAACCACCATCCGCTCGAACTCCTTCAGCCCCCTCGCCAAAGTTTTGCCAAACTGCTCTTCCTCAGCATACAACTCTTGGATAGTGTTTTTCTCATGCTCAGCCAGCCCCGGGTGCAAGTCCCGATACTCCCCGGTAACTACCCGAGCAACCTCGGCGGTAAATTGTTCCTCAATCCCCAAAAGGTGGCCGTGGCGAACAGCTCGCCTAACCAATCGCCGAACAATATACCCCTGATCCTTATTAGACGGGATAGCGCCATCAGCAATACAAAACACGGCAGCGCGGAGATGATCGGCCACAATCCGCATTGAGCGGGTTACTTCCTCCGACTCCCCGTACTTCTTGCCCGAAAGCTCCTCGACCTTGGCGACGATTGGCGCAAAGAGCTCCGTCTCGTAAATATCATCTTTACCCTGGAGCATCGCCACCGTCCGCTCGACCCCCATCCCCGTGTCCACATTCTTCTGCTGGAGAGGTTCGTAAGTCCCATCCGGGCGGCGGTTGAATTCCAAAAAAACATTGTTCCAAATTTCAAAGTATTTACCGCAATGGCAGCCGGGCTGGCAGCCGGGTCCACAGTCCTCTTTCCCAGTGTCATAAAACATCTCGCTGTCGGGTCCGCAGGGTCCAGTCTCCCCAATCGGGCCCCACCAGTTATCTTCCTTGGGCAGGAAATAGATCCGCTCCTCGGGAATGCCCAAAGCTCTCCAAATAGCGGCCGATTCCTCATCCCGCAGGGCATCCTCATCACCAGCAAAAACGGTTACCGAAAGTCGGTCCGGATCAAGTCCCAGCTCCTGGGTTAGAAACTCCCAACTGAGCCGTAGAGCTTCGTCCTTAAAGTAACCCGCCTCGCCGATGCCATCCAGCGCGGCCGGGTCGCCCAGTGACCAATTACCGAGCATCAAAAAGAAGGTATTGTGCATCGGGTTACCAACCTCTTCGATATCCTGAGTCCTGAGACACTTCTGGACATTGACCAGCTTTCTTCCGGCCGGATGTTCCTCCCCCTTTAGAAAAGGAACCAGCGGGTGCATCCCCGCCGAAGTGAAGAGGGCGGAGGGGTCATTTTCAGGTACCAAAGAAGCCCCGGGGATCTCGGTGTGCCCCTTAGATACAAAAAAATCAATGTATTTTTTGATCAATTCGCGAGCGGTCATTTCTGCTCTTAGGATAATTGAGGGGACGGTAAATAGCAAGCGGGGGGGGACAAAAAAACCCCCACCACGGGGATTTAGATCACTAACATCAAACCAGAGACGGCCCGCTACTTAGTTCCTTTGAAAAATCTCCTCTTTGTCCGGGCTAGTTCCTCCTCCAGATCGTCCAACTTCTGCCGGGCGGTATCCTTGACGGGTTCTGCCGCGTCCTCAATCTCCTCAGCCACCTCTTTGACGCCACGCTTCGCCTCTTCCACCAAAGGACCAACGGCATCCTCTACTTCTCCAGCTATCTCCACCGCCTTGTCCCTCAGTTCCTTGCCTTTTTTCTTCAGCCGCTTCCGCGTCTCCTCCCCCGGTTCCGGCGCAAAGAGAATTCCCATTACCGCCCCACCTAAAATACCGAATAGCAGTCCCTGAAAGAAACCATCTCCCGATCGGCGATCACTCATACTTCTTCCTCCTTTCGCGGTGCCGCTAAATTAAACCCGCGTAAAAGTCGCAAGCCCTGCATGAAACCACTCAACATTCCCGAAGCACCAACGATCGGCTCGGCCACCGATGCGGAGATCCTAACCGCCGAATCTAGAATTTCATTAGCTTTGCGCACCGACTCGCGAACTTCTTTGAGAACTAAAACAATGTAAACCCCCACGAAGAGTAAGTTAAGAGTGAGAAGACCGATGATGAGAACGAGCAGACTATTAGTATCCATTTGGGCAGTTGGACCGCGAACAACCTAAAGATAGAACAGCTACTTTCCCCTGTCAAGAAGAAGAGGCACCCCCCAGAAGGTATGGCAACTAGGGCGTTGCCGCCGGAACCGCCGCCGGGGAAGCTTCCTCGCGGGGCGCGTCAAACTCAATTTGCGGCTCCTCATACACAATTCGCCTCTTGACCACCGTCTCCTTACCGAATTCGTTAGTAGCCACACACTCCAAAACGTTGGTTCCCGGAGAGAGTACATAAGCGAAGGAAAACCGACCGCTCTCCTCGACCAGCACCTCCTGCCCGTTAATCTCTAAATGCGTGCCCGGCGTGCTAGTACCCGCCAAGTGTAGTGTAGCGTCGGAGACAATAGCATCACGCTCTGGGGCGGTAACCTTCAATAGCGGCGGGCCGGCAATGCTACGGTACTGCCAAGAGAGGTACCCCAAAAAAACAGTCACCAACACGAAAATTGTCAGGGAAATCAGCACCCCCGGAGTAACTACCACCCGTGGCGCCTTCAGGGGACGGGCCACATTGCGAATCGGCATCTCTCTGGCCGCGTCCTTATACTCTCTCCGCCAGAAGGCTAAAATCTGCGCCACATCAAGCCCCAGAAAATCAGCGTAATTCTTCAGAAAGCCTTTAATGTGGACAGGGCTCGAGAAGAGCTCGTAACTCCCCTCCTCCAAGGCCCCCAGAAATTTAGGGTGAATTTTTGTTTTGGCGGCAACCTCCGCAAACTCGAACCCCTTCTCGACCCTTGCCCGCCGCAAAATCCCACCAACTGTTTTCATCCGGTTCATCCTGATCTTAGTTTATAATAGGCACCCCCGTTATTAAAGGGGCAGCCGCTATCTCATATAGTTTACAAAGGCGGACTTGCCTGCTATTATAGGACCTAAGCAACAGCGTTTGAGGAGATATGTGGCGAAGGAGAAAGAAAGAGAGAGAGAGAGAGAAACCACAGAAAGGAGCGCCGAGATGGATTGCGTGATAATTCTCGCCCACGACGACATTGCGTTGGACGTGGATGGTCAGGAAAACCTCAGCAGACTAGTTGCCGAGGTGGCGGGGACCACGCCCGAGACTACCTGGATCTTCGTCAGCCTGTGGGGAGATCGCACGGCTCTCTGGCTAGGCGATATGCCCCTTGGTTCGGTTCCCCTGGCAACAATCCTGCACACGAACGAGCTTTCAGACGACGAGCGGAAGCAGATTGCGGCCATCGTGAAAGAGCACCTACGACTGAGCACAGCTTCCAGCGCTAAAACCCCTCTCGGAGTCATCTTCCAAAAAATCGAGGGTGTCTACTAGAGAGGGAAGATACTCAGTCCCGGTCGCGACTTCGCGCCCGGGGCTTTTTTTCAGAGAATCTCAAGAGGATCAGAAATGAGAACCTGGCGCGGCTTGGCTCCGTCTTTCGGACCGACGACACCACGCGCCTCCAAATCATCAAGCAAACGCGCCGCCCGCGCGTAACCAATAGAGAGTCGCCGCTGCAGTAGAGAAGCCGAACCGCGCTCGTGGCGGCAAACTATTTCCACAGCTTCGGGGAACAGCTCGTCATCAGAACCAGCAGAACGGGCGCTCTCACCAGATATGTCTGCCCCACCCGTAATATGCGGATACCCTGGGCTACTGCCCAGGACACGCTGCGCCTGCGCCAAAGTTTCCTCAAACTCTGGTTCACGGACATTCTCCTTCTTCAAAAACCCAACCAGCTTCTTGATTTCCGCCAGAGAGACGAAAGCTCCCTGGATCCGCCGTGGTTTGGAAGCTTCGGGAGGAAGATAGAGCATATCCCCACGCCCCAAAAGCTTATCCGCCCCAGGCTGGTCCAAAATCACCCGCGAGTCCACCCCCGAAGTAGTGTTCAAGGCAATTCGGCAAGGAATATTCGCTTTAATCAATCCCGTTAAAACATCCGTTGAGGGTCGCTGCGTTGACAAAACCAAGTGGATCCCCGTCGCCCGCGACATCTGAGCCAGCCTCACAATTGCCTTCTCAACCTCGTTAGCCGAAAGGGCCATGATATCCGCCAGCTCATCAATAACTATAACAATGTAGGGCAGGGCCTGAAACCCCGACAGCTCGTTATAGGAATCAATATCCTTGGCCCCAGCGTTTTGAAATAAGCGGTACCTCCTCTCCATCTCCGAAGCTGCCCACTTCAAAGTAGGCAGCATCTTATCAATATCCACAATCACCGGTGCCAGAAGGTGGGGAATTCCCCCGTAGATGGAAAGTTCAACCCGCTTGGGATCCGCCAAAATTAGGCGCACCTCTTCTGGGGTAGTGCGAAAAATAATGCTCGAGATGAAAGTGTGGATCAGCACCGACTTTCCGCTACCGGTAGCCCCCGCCACGAGAATATGAGGCATCCGCGCCAGATCCGCAACCAGCGGCTTACCGGAAACATCCTTGCCCAGAGAAACAGTCAGCGGCGACTTGGCCTCCTTCATCTGCTTGGAGACCAGCGTGCTCTTCAAACTCACCATCGAGAAGGTGCGGTTCGGAACCTCGATCCCAATCAGCGATTTCCCCGGAATGGGGGCCTCGATCCGGACTGAACCAGTCGAAGAAGCCACCGCCATTGCCAAATCCCGCTGCAGAGTAGTAATCTTTGCCAGTTTTGTTCCCGAAGCGGCCTCCAAAGCAAACTGAGTCACTGCGGGACCAACATTCACCTCCGCCACCTTGGCCCGAATCCCAAAAGACTCTAAGGAATCTTCAATAACTTGGGCATCCCGCGCCAGGGCCTCCTGGTCCGGCTCATGGGTCGGCAAATCGTGGAAAAGATCCAACGGAGGATACCGCCAGGCAATCGTTCTCGCCGGAATGTTGGCCACCGTCTCGTACCGCAGCCCCGCCGCCTTCTTCTTCTCCTCCTCCTCCTCCTCACGCACCCCCGAGGGGGCGTAAGTCGAGCGGACCACCTCCACCGTATCCTTCCGCGGCACCTCTTTCTCCTCCGAAACTTCCAAGGTCTTCTCCGGCGCAACACTCTCAGTGCCCGCATTCTCGACCACATCTTTCTCCTCCTTACCCCTCAGCCTCCTCAAAAAACCAATTGTATTGCGGAAAAGGTACTTCTCAAAAAAAGCCCCCACCGCCCCGCTAATCTTGGCCACGAAAACCAGAGACTCATCTAGGGAAGCGTTGAATATCACCAACAGGGCAATAAGAAGGGAAGCAAGGAGGACGGAAAAAGCCCCAAAAGGGCCTAAGGCCTTTCTCAAAAGTTTCTGAAGCTCGAAGCCTAAAACCCCTCCCCCCTGGCCCATGACCGCCTCGTCTCCAGCAGTTCCGGAAGGGAAAAAGAAATGGGAAAACCCGAGAAAGGAAATCCAAAAAAGAACCAGACCAGAGAGAACCCGCGGCTGGGCTACGGACCAGCGGGGCTTCTTGAGGAGAATAATTCCTGACAAAACAAGAATGGGAGGAATAAAAACAACTCCCCAACCAAAAAACTTATTCAGGATTTGCTGCAGTAAGGAACCAAAACCGGCCGCTTGGCCGAAGAAGGATAAAGAGGTTAGTAGAGCAGCCAAAAGAAGGGTAATAGCGGCGATAGAGTGTACCGAATCGCTCTCCAGCTCAAACTTAACTTTTCGCGGGCGTCCACGCTTAGCCATACCGCTCCTATTTAATCACAAAGGCCGAACCGACGCAATCCATTTTCTCACTCTACTCAGAACTCAAGCTTCTTATATTCTTAAGTCCTGGGAAGAAAGTGGATATTTTACGACCGGCTGGTCAACCCCTGGTTTTACCAGAAGGTAATATCCACATCTGCAATTGACGGACGAGGTCTAGATAAGCCCCAACCTCTGCGCAGTCTGCCAATTGACAATTTGGTGGCAACCGTCACCGGTTTCCACCAAAAAACTCCTCCCCGCCGTAACGAGCGCGCTGAAGCTGATATCCTCCGGTCTCAGCTCCTCGGGGCCGAGTTGCCCAGCGCTCCTCGCGCGCCGGACGACATTCGTGAGACGCGAATTTCGCGCGCCTTGCTGCACTCTCCACGCTGCCATCTCGTTCCTCCTTGGCCGGACCCATTCGGACCGACCGATTATAAGTGCTTCTGATCAATTACATCTTTTTTAGCTCTTGCGAGCCGGGATGAGCCCGTTGGTCCGGTAGGTAGACCAGAT
>CAZUPF010000029.1:0-7267 GCA_964622035.1 uncultured Candidatus Saccharibacteria bacterium
GGCCAGGGCGGCCAGCCGGTCTTGGGCCTTGAGGCGCATTATCCGTACCCCCTTGGTGGACCGGCCTAGGGAGGATATTTCTTGAGGGTTAATTCTAATGACCTGCCCTTCGGCGGAGGAAAGAACCAGGGCCAGCATCTGGGGGTTGATAATCCGGCTAACTACGACAGTGCCGGTCTTCTCGGTAACTTTTTGGGTAATAACCCCCCGCCCCCCTCTTTTTTGAGTTGGGTACTCTTCCAGCTTTGTTCTCTTACCGTAGCCTTTTTGGCTAATAGTTAGTAACTCTTCTCCTCGGCTGGTAGTGTCTCCCTTTTTGATGACGGACATAGCCACCACATGGTCCCCCTCCCCTAGCCGGACTCCCCTCACTCCCGAGGTGGCCCTACCCATCGCGCGGAGATCTGTCTCCGCGAAGCGGATTGCCTTTCCCTGGGTGGTGATGAGCAGGACCGTGTCGTGGCCGGAGGTGGTTCCTACCTGAATGAGGCGGTCCCCTTCTCGGGTCTTGACGGCGGTAATACCCCCACGGCGGACATTTTGAAAATCGGAAAGAGCGGTTCTTTTGACGATGCCCCCCTCGGTAGCGAAGACCAGGAATTTGTCGGCGGTGTCTTTGTTTAAGGGGACGAAGTCGCGGATTTTTTCCTCTGGGGAGATTTCCAAGATATTGACAATGGCTTTCCCCCGAGAGGTTCTGGTTCCTTCAGGAATTTCCCAACCGCGGACTTTGTGGACCTTCCCTTTCTCGGTGAAGAAGAGCACCTCATCGATCGTTGAGGCTGATTTAATTTCTAGGATGGCGTCATTCTCTTTAGTTTTCATTCCCAGAACCCCCTTCCCACCCCTCTTTTGGGCTTTAAAGGTTTCCGGGGTGACCCTTTTAACATACCCGTCACCAGTGAGGGTGATGAGAATCTCCTTCTCTTGAGCCAGGTCTTCTCCTTCTAACTCCCCCACCCTTCCTGGGTGAACGACAGTCCGGCGTTCGTCACCATATTTCTCAGCCAGCCCCGAAAATTCGCTTTTAATTTGGAGCATTACTTTGGTGGGGGCTGCCAGCAGGTCCAGATAGTTGGCGATCTCCTTGACTGTGGCCGCAAGCTCGTCCTCAATTTTTTGCCGTTCTAGCCGCGCCAGGCGGCGTAGCTGCATGTCGAGGATGGCCTGGGCTTGGATTTCCGAGAGGTCGAAACTTTTCACCAAGTTTGCCTTGGCCGCTTCGGCATTTTTACTCTTTCTGATCGTCGCAATTACCGCATCCAGGTGGTCGAGAGCAATCTTGAGACCTAAAAGGATGTGCTCTCTTTCGCGTGCTTTACGGAGTAAGTACTGCGTGCGGCGAATAACAACAACCTTCCGCCAGCTGATAATCTCCTCGAGGATCATTTTGAGGGTTAGCGTTTTGGGATCCTTGACGATTAGCCCAACAGCGTTGACATTGAAGGCGGTTTGGAGGTTGCTGTGGCGGTAGAGCTGGTTGAGGATTTTTTTGGGCCGGCTGCCTTTTTTGGTCTCGACCACAATGCGCAGGCCATCACGATCAGATTCGTCACGCAGGGCGGTGATATCTTTAACTATCTCCTCCTTGGCTAGTTTGGCAATGTGGGCTACCAGCCGTGACTTGTTTTGCTGGTAGGGTATTTCGGTGATAATAATGGCATGCTTGCCGTTTTTCAGCTCGGTGATTTCGGCCTTGGCACGAGTAACAACGCGACCCTTGCCGGTAGCATAGGCGCGGGTGATTTCCTCTTTGTCGTAAATTTCGGCTCCGGTGGGAAAGTCTGGACCCTTGATGTGCTCCATTAGATCTGTAACCGTCGCGTCCGAGTCTATTTCAAAGTCAACGGTTTCCTCATCATCAGTGGCCAACTTTTTAATTTTAATGCGGTCAATCATGAAGCACAGAGCACTAACGACTTCGGAGAGGTTGTGGGGGGGCATGTTGGTGGCCATACCTACCGCGATCCCGGAAGCGCCATTGAGGAGAATATTGGGGAGCATACCCGGCAGGACTTGCGGTTCTTTGGCGCTGGCTGAGTAATTGTCAGCGAAGGGGACAGTTTCTTTTCTAATATCCAAAAGGAGCTCCTCGGCGATGGGGGTGAGGCGACACTCGGTGTAGCGCATGGCCGCCGCCGAGTCGCCATCGAGAGAGCCGAAATTACCTTGTCCATCAATCAACGGGTAGCGGAGGGAGAAATTCTGGGCCATGCGGACCAAAGCGCCATAGACGGAGCTGTCCCCATGGGGGTGGTATTTTTTAAGAACTTCGCCAACGACCGCAGCGCTTTTTTGGTAGCGGTCTTTGGCTCCGATACCCTGGTCATACATGGCGTAGATGATTCGTCGTTGGACTGGTTTTAGACCATCGCGGATATCGGGGAGAGCGCGGGAAACAATGACACTGACCGCGTAATCAAGGTAGGACCGCTCCATCTCCACCACAATCGAAGTCGGCTGGATGTTCTCTGGTTGTTGTGTTTTTTGCTGTTCTTCAGACATTATATATCTAACTCCGCCTGCTTAGCCCTACTTTGGATGAATCTTTTTCGGGGGGCAACATCCTCACCCATGAGGGTTGAAAAGACGACATCGGCCTTTTGGGCATCCTCAATTGTGACCCTTTTCAGGAGACGCTGTTCAGGGTCCATGGTTGTTTCCCAAAGTTGATTAGGATTCATCTCTCCCAAACCTTTATATCTCTGGATGGATATCTTTTTACCTTGCCAACGACGCTCAACAACCGCGCGCTCTCTATCGGTGTAGACCCACTCCTCCTTCTTGCCGGTGCTCATTTTATAGAGTGGGGGCTGGGCTAGGAAAACGTGCCCAGTATCGATCAGTTCCCTCATGTGGCGGAAGAAGAATGTTAGCAACAGGGTCTCAATATGCTTTCCGTCAACATCCGCGTCCGTCATGATGATCAGTTTTCCGTAGCGGTTCTTCTCGGGCTTAAAGATCTCGCCAATGCCGGTTCCTAGGGCGATCACAAGGTCTCGGAGCTCGCGGTGCTTAAGTATTTTTTCGAGGCGGGCCTTTTCAACGTTAAGGACCTTTCCCCGTAGGGGTAGAATGGCTTGGAAACGGCGGTCCCGGCCTTGCTTGGCGGACCCTCCCGCCGAGTCCCCCTCGACGATAAACAGCTCGCATTTTTCGGGGTCCTCCTCTTGGCAGTCCGCCAGTTTTCCTGGGAGGCTGGCTCCGGACAGAGCGCCTTTCCTGATGACCGTCTCGCGGGCCTTTCGGGCTGCCAGGCGTGCTTGGGAGGCAACGACGGCCTTCTCGAGAATTCCCTTGGCCGTTCGGGGGTTTTCTTCCATAAACATTTGGAGGTGTTCACGTACGGCGTTAGCGACCAGGGGACGAATTTCGCTATTTCCCAATTTGACTTTGGTTTGGCCTTCGAATTGAATGTTGTCAGCATTCATCTTGATGGATACTACGGCGGTCAGTCCTTCTCGAGTATCATCTCCGGAGAGGCCATCGGCACCTTTCTCCAGCAAGCCCTCGCGTTTGGCGTAGTCGTTGATAGTTCGGGTAAGTCCCGCTTTAAAACCGGCTAGGTGGGTTCCCCCACCCGGGTTTTTGATGTTGTTGGCGAAACAGAGAATGTTTTGGGCGAAGCCCTCAACCCACTGGAGGGACAGTTCGACAATGATCCCTTCTTTCTCAGTTTTATAATATATTGGTAGGGGGTGGACGGGCTTTTTCCCGCGATTTATATTCTTAACCATCGATTTTATCCCCCCTTCAAAATAGAAAGTTGCTTCCTGGGGTGTTTCGGACCGACAATCTTCGATTTTTATTGTTAGTCCGGGGGTAAGGTAGGCGTATTCTTTTATCTGGTCTCGCAAACGCTCGTAGGAAAGCGTGGTAGTTTCGAATACTTTGGCGTCTGGGAGGAAGGTGATGGCCGTCCCTGTAGTGTTGTCAATATTTTTTTGGCCCCCGGTCGTTAGGGGAGAGAGCGTTCCTTTGTCCGATTTCCCCTCCTTGACTTTGGTTACCGGCTCTCCCCGTTGGTATTTTTGGGTGTAGAGTTTGCCGTTAAGGTAGATTTTTGCTTCCAGCCACTCGGACAGCGCGTTGACCACCGAGAGACCGACTCCGTGGAGACCCCCCGATATTTTGTAACTGTCATCGCCGAATTTGGCTCCCGTATGTAGTTTAGTCATTATTAACTCTAACGCCGATTGGTCATACTCCGGTTTGATGTCTACGGGAATTCCTCGAGCGTTGTCGGTTACGGTGACTGAACGATCATTATTTAGGGTGATGGCGACAAAGTTACCAAACCCGGAGAGGGCCTCGTCAACAGAGTTGTTGATAACCTCGGTTACTAGGTGGTGCAGCCCCCTCTCGTCGGTGGAGCCAATGTACATCCCTGGGCGCTTGCGTACCGGATCCAGCCCCTCGAGAACTTTAATTTGTTCGGCACCGTATTTTTTGGTCATCTGGTTGCGTTACGACTGTACTACAGTCTCTGCATTTGGGCAAATTTCTAAACTGTGCTCAGATCTTCAGCCGTCGGATTCTTCTTTTTCGGACTTTCTTTTCTTTCTTTTGTGGTGTGGGGGTGGGCACTTCTGCCTGATCTGGGCGCGGTGGCTGCGCGGAGGGGGTCTGGGGTTCCTGATCGTAAAGAAGGCAGCAGAGGGCCTTTCCGCAGGCTCCGGTATATTTTTTTGGAAGCTTGGGGAGCGCTGTTCCCGCTGGGGAGGAAAAGGTGCCGTCCGGTGCGGGGGGTGACCACCTTTGGCAGCAGATAGCCCGACCACACTTTCCTAAACCGCCAACCATGCTGGCCTTCTCTCGACCCCCTACTTGCTCAAATCGAATATCTGCGGAGAATATATGGTGTAGCTCAGTGATAATCGGTCTGAAGTTCACTCTCTCTGGGGAGGTGAAGCGAAAGACCACCCGCTCACCGTCGGGCTTCGCCCCCAGAAGGCGCAGTTTCAGTTGGTGCTTATCAACGAGCTCTTGGCAAATCTCTAGCGCTTCTTCTTCTCTAAACACCTACCCATTATACCATTTTGTGATTCTGGGAACAATGGGTTAGGGGCTGCGGTGGCAAGGTAACGAGGATATTCTCGATGGCGAGGCGGGGGGAGGTGTTCGTAGTTTCAATTAGTCGGAGGTGTTTGAGGCTGGTCTTCACCCACTCCCCTATCCGGGTGGCGTTTTCGTTGGCGGGGTTTTGGAGCATCTGTTCGCGGAGAACGGCTATCCAGTGGGAGAGGAGAATTTGCGCCTGTGCCCGGTCGGTTAGCCGGTCTTTGTTTTGCTCCCCCCAACTTAGTCGCTCTCCCCTACTCTGGGAGAGCAGGTTTAGGAATTCCTGTCTCGCCTTTTGGTGCTGGTGGTCATCAAAATTCAGCTCTGGCTTTGCTTTGAGCTTTTTGCTGGCGCAGCGCGAGACAATTGTCGGTAGTAGGGCTTCTGGAGTGGGGCTGGTAAGCACGATTTGGCTGTGGGCGGGGGGCTCTTCGAGTGTTTTTAGCAGGGCGTTTTGCGCGGCGGTGGTTAGGTGCTGCGCTTCGAGGATGACGGCAGTTTTTTGTTTTCTCTGGATAGGCTTGAGGGAGAGTTTGCGGCCAAGCTCGCGGATGCGGTCAATCCCCATCGCCTTTCCTTCCTCAGCTTCAAGGATGAGGACATCGGGAGCGCGCGTTAAGGTGGCGAGCTGGGTCGTCTGGCGGACCTCTCGCTCTCGCTCCTCGGCGGTTCCACCAGTAATGAGGTAAGCATGCGCGCTGGTAGGCATATTACCCAGTATAGTCGCCCCTTGCTATCCCGACAAGAGTTTGGTAGGTTAAAGGCGATGGAGAGCGCACCTACAGCTCACAAGGAAACTTTGGGGGGAGTGCTTCTGGCCCGGGACTTAATCACTCCCGAGCAGAAAGAGAAAATCCAGTTTGAGGTTTTGAATACTGGCAAATCCGAAAGGGATATTGTAGCGGAGCGGGGCTGGGTTCCGGCAAGGAGTTTCGCCGAAGCGCGGGCCGAGTTTTTGGGCGTCCCTTTCGTGAGTTTGACCAAACTTGCTATTTCTCCGAAAGTTGTTACCAGAATTCCCGAACCGACTGCCCGAAATTACAAAGTGGTGCCTTTTGCGGAGGGGGCGGGAGAGTTGAGTGTGGC
Organism: uncultured Candidatus Saccharibacteria bacterium; assembly: GCA_964622035.1. GTDB lineage: Bacteria > Patescibacteriota > WWE3 > JAUXAW01 > JAYEID01 > CAZUPF01. The sequence continues at coordinate 6,148 of CAZUPF010000029.1, forward strand.
GATGCTGGATCCTTTGAACCTGCCTGCTATCGAGCTTCTCGAACGCGGATCGGGGATGAAGGTTATTCCCCATCTGGCGGAAAAGGCTGATTTGGAGGTTGCTCTGGAGAGGTTCTACGGGGAGGAGAAGATGGATGCCGAAATTTCTGAGGCGTTGGAGGCGGCAGCTCCCACGACGAAGATTGAGGAGCATATCAAGGAGATGGAGAAGGCCGGAGAAGTTTTCCGGGAGGCCCCTGTTTCTAGAATTGTTTCGCTAGTTTTGGAATACGCGGTGAAGGCCGGAGCGAGCGATGTGCATATTGAGCCTTTGGAGGAGAAAACCCGGGTTCGCTTTCGGGTGGACGGGGTGTTGCGGGAGAAGTTCCCCCTCCCCCGTCGGGTTCACCCTTCGATCGTTGCCCGGATCAAGATTCTCGCGCGGCTTAAGCTGGACGAGCGCCGTCGGCCCCAGGACGGCCGTTTCAAGGTGGAGGTTGGGGGGGTTCGGGTCGACTTGCGGATTTCTGTGGTACCAACAATCTTTGGGGAAAAGGTGGTTATCCGTCTTCTAGAGGAGAGGGGCGATATTTTGAGTCTTGAGGCCCTGGGGCTTTCCGGGATTTCTATCAAGCGTATAAGGGATACATTGGCACAGCCGAACGGGGTTATGCTGGTTACTGGGCCGACCGGGAGTGGAAAAACGCTGACGCTGGCCGCATCAATCTCGCAGATAAATAAAGTGGGGATAAACATTATTACCCTCGAGGATCCGGTGGAGATTCGGCTTCCGGGGGTGACGCAGATCCAGGTCAACCGGGATGTAGATCTTACCTTCGCCTCGGGACTACGCTCCATTTTGCGTCAGGACCCCGATGTGGTGATGGTTGGTGAGATTAGGGATACGGAGACGGCGGAGTTGGCGGTCCATGCGGCGCTGACCGGGCACCTGGTTTTTGCCACTCTCCACACCAACTCGGCCGCTGGGGCGCTGCCGCGGATGATGGATATGCAGGTGGAGCCGTATCTTTTGGTTTCCACGGTCAACGCGATTGTTGCTCAGCGGTTGGTGCGGACAATACATAAGGACTGTCAGGAGGAAATTACTGCCCCTCCAGAAGTGGTCGAGGAGATGAAGGAG
>CAZUPF010000030.1:0-7030 GCA_964622035.1 uncultured Candidatus Saccharibacteria bacterium
TTGTAGTAGTGGCAACAGGGGGTGGGCCCGATCCGCGTGAATCAGCCATCAATCGACGGGAATCCTCTGTTTCCTCACCTTCGAGGACCACGGTCGTGGTGGGATCCACCAACCCCTGCACGACAAAGTTGAGAGCGGCTACCTCCGAGGGCACGAATCTCGCCTGCGAAACAAAGTTGGCCCGCGGGAGGGCATTCTCCACCCGGTAAACATAGAGCTGGTGTTCCGTAAGGGCCAGATCGGTGGTGAGCACTGGGGTAAGGGCTTTGTTCGCAATCCTTAGAGGACTTAAAACATACTCTATCGCTCCGTAAGAGAGCAGCTTAGCTACCCCGGGAACGGTATTAAGCTCCTCTGTATCGTCATTCCACACAAACCCAGCGTTAGCAAACTCTAAAAAGCGCCTGGCCCGAAAAACACTAATTCCCGTATAAATTGAGGCGGAGGGGATATCCCAAACCAAGCCCCGACTGTAAGGAATCAGCTTTTGGCCGTCCAAAAAAGCGCCAGGATCATTTCGCCACCCCCGCTGTTTGAGATAGGTAGAAAAAGCCAAGTAGCTCTCCCGCAAGGGCAGTATCCTAAAATCCTGACCGAGGTTGTCCCGCAAAAAATCCACGGTGGGCGGGGGCCGCTGCCAGTCCTTCTCCACGACGGTTTGATTATACTTCCCAAAGTTAAAGTAGAGATCTGCGGCGGAGAAAAAGACCAGAAGTAAAAGGGCCACTTGGGGAGCGCGTGCCGCAACCAACGGTTTTTGCAAGAGACGCCATTTAGGCACCACCTGACGAAAAACAAACTCCTCAAGAAAGAGAGCCGCCAGCAGGCTCATACTGAAGGAAATGAAAATAACAAACCGGGCCGACACTCTGAATGCCGCAGCTAGTGGAAAGAAGTAGAGAAAATTAAACCGCGCCTCAAGAACCGAAAAGACAAGGAGAAAGATAAAGAAGCCCACCTCGCCACTCCTCCCTTTACCCCTTCTCGAAAGGAAAGACGCCACCTTCAAAGCGCCAAAGATGGCGGCTAAAAGGCCGGAGTAGGCGCAAATCTCCCAAACAAGAACTTTAGAGTCAAATGTCAAATAGGGCGCCCATTTCGAGGGGTCTCCAAAGCTAAAAGGGACCAGAAGCGTTGTCAGGTGCTTAAAAAAGAAGGGGAAAGCCAGCGACCCAGCGTAACTTAGCCCCTGAGAGCGGCCGGATTCTCCCAGGAGCTCCAAGGTGGGCCCCAGCTGGGCCGCGCCGAGCGCCAAACCCAAAAGACTGGCCGCCACAAAAACACCCGCGTACCGTAGGAAGAGGGAAATTTCTCGATTAGTGATCAGGGGCTCAGCTGCCTCCCGCAACCTCTCCCGGGAAAAGAGAGCGCCGATAAGATTAAAGGCAAAGTAAAGACCCGTCACCACCAGACAGTAAAAAAACATTTGGGGGTGGCCAGCGAAAAGCTGCAGTCCTAGAATCGCCCCCATCCCCACTACAAACCCCCCACATCCTCTATCTCCCCTATCACCCTTATCCCCCCCTCTCCAAAACAACCGCTTTACCAAAAGCATCTCCAGCGGAAACAAGGCCACTACGGAAAGGAGGGAGAGGTGTTTCCAGCGCATGGTAATGGGAGCGCCAAAAGCAAAGGCGGTTGCTGCAAAAAGAGCTGTGAGTGGCCGAAGTTGCAGGCCCTTCCGCGCAAAAAGGTAGGTGGAGAGTCCAACCCCCACGACACAGAGGAAAATACTTAAATTATAAGAGCCCGCCGCTGGCAGAAATAGCGAGAGAACGCTAGAGGGAAAAAACGCCTGAATCTGGCCCTCAGCAAGCATCGGAAAACCGAATCCCGCGTTGGCAGACCAAAGGGGAAGCTGAGAATCGCGCAGAGTCTTCGTCAGAAAGATCCGCGAAGGGAGGAAAAAATCCTCAAAATCGCTTCCAGCGGTATCCCCAGCAACAAAAACACCTGGAGGGGAAAACGCCCGCCAAAAGAACAGCAATCCCACCGCCACTATCATTCCTACGGCTAAAAGATCCGGCCAACTTATAAACCTCCTAAACTTAGATTTAAGATTCATGATTCATGATTTACGAACGATATTGACAGCGATTTGATTCTTTTTCTTGGATCTTGAATCCTAAATCGTAAATCACTAAGAGCGTTCCCGTCGCTTTCTAACGGCAATAAACGCGATAGCTGCCCCTAACCCCCCTAGGACCAGAAAGAACCGCGGATCAATTACCCAAAAAGAGATCTCCTGCTTCGCCGACTTCTCCCCGTTGCGCCCATAAAGCATCTCCAAAGTAGCCGTATATCTCCCCAAAGGAAAGTTGGGCTTCCATGGTTGGCTGTACGCTACATAGGTATCGGGAAGGGCCTTCTTCTCCCGCAGCGGAAAGTCCCCGCACACCCCATCAAACATGTCCCGCACTGTAAGACCTCCCCAAACATTTTGGTGGTAGATTCCCGTATTCGACAGAATTGTCCGAAAAGAGAGCGGATCGGAAGCAAAGTACAAACCGCCCAGCTCCCTCCCCTCCACCGAGAAACCGGACAGCTCTGCCTCCCAAGCGGTATCTCCCAAACCCTCCCCCAGAACGGAAAGAAAAACTAGGGAGCCCGCCGCCACATTCTGCGTCACTCGGTAGGGACCCTCGCCTTCGTCATTCCCCCGCACCTCCCCAAAAAAGGCCCCGAAATGCCCACCCACCTCCGCGTCCTCAGGTACGCGAACACGGACCTCAACCACCTGCTCTTCGTGCGGTCCCAGAACGATAATCTCCTTCGCAAAGTCCGCCCATCTCGAGATAGTGTAGCGTCGGCTAGAGTAATCCAGAAAATGGACATCCCCAGAGGCAGAGATAACAAAGTCCTTAAATTTAGGCCGTACCTGTTGAGCATGCACCAGGGGGTTGAAGAAGCTAATCGCAAAGAAAAAATCATCTCCCGGCCGAACATCCCTTTCGACAGACAAGGGCGAAATCTGCACCCCCGAACGCTGTGGCTCCGCCGCCTGGGCCAAATTACCGCCCACGAGCAGACCCAATGTAACTATTGCCAGCAGCACAGCCAATACAGATTTACGCTGATTTATGGCCGATTTACGCCGATCTGATTTTCGCTGATAATTTGGGGACCAAACTCTTCGCCTAATGTCAATCTTTCTACCTCCAAAATTAATAAGGAACCCTAATTTGTAATTAGTGCTTTTAAGATAGTACGTGAGTTGTAGCTCGTAACCCTTAAACATAGCAGGCACAGCTTTAATCTCCACGATAACTTTCCCATCAACTACGAAATCCGGTCTATAAGTGCCAACTTTCCTACCCTTATACACAACACCGAGAACTTTCTCACGTTCAAAAGGGATACCCACCTCTTTGAGTTCCTCTGCAAATGCCTTCTGGTAAACACTCTCCTTATGCCCAAAACCGAGCGTATTGTAAACAGCGAAGGCACACCCCCGAATTTTATACGACAGGTCTTCGTACAGGAAATCCTTAATCTTTTTCATCGGCGTCAATCAGCTATAATCCGTGTCCATCAGTTAGACTGCCTTCGGCAGTCAAAACCAACTAGTCGTTATGTAGTAGTAAACCTCATTTTGGTAACCTCCGCTGTGCTGCGTTGCTCCAACATCAAGCTGATAGGTTACAATCAGATTTGTCCCCCCCGCACAAGCCGAGGAGTAGTTGTTTATCTCCCCCGCCGCCCCGCTGACAAAGGAGGAAAAATTGCTCCCCGAAGCCCACCGGGCCTCCGCCGAGGCTCCGTTGAGGGAAAAACCTAACCCCGTGTCGTTCCCGGTATCCCAGGGAATGGGCGCGGCGTAGTTACCAAGACTCGCCGGAGTGATGTAGGTTCCCGCACTGGCGGTATGTTCTAAGTTCTTACTCTCGTAGGTGTAGAGCTTATAACCATTAGCAGAGTCCGTAGTCACGGTGCAAGTATCGGTGTTGCTCTGCGGCGTACCGGCGGATACTTCCGGGATAGTGACTGAGCTACCACAGACAATAGACAGGGTCCCGGAGTAATACATAATCCCCTCGTAAATGTTGTAGCTCGAGCCGGTCTTTTTCTCGGAGAATTCCTGCCCCAGAGCCTGGTTCAGCTTGTAATTTCCGGAAGTTCCCACCCCACCCCCCGTGTCAATAGCATTGTCCTTAATCTTGTAACTGGACCCGGTCATCTCGGTATAGGCCCGCACAACCGCGCCAGAAGAATGGCCCCAAACCAAGGCCGCCACTAAGACGACTCCCCAAAGCCCCCCCACAAGTACCCGCGATCTAGTTTTCCCTCTTAAATCGTAAATCATAAATCTTAAATCTATGTTCTCAACCAGATTCTTCGCCCAATCAAAAAAACCGCCACCAAGACGGTGATCCCGACCGTACCTAGCAATGCCAGCATCACTCCGCTATCCTGAAACCAACTCCCAACCTCCCTCTCCCCCTCAGCAATTCTTGTCCCCCAGACCTCCCCCCGATCCCGGGGCGCTGCCAATCCGGCATCTTCTCTGCCACCGCTACCACTTTTCCCCGTGGGGGAAGCAAAATCCCCATCTAGACTGTAAACACTGTAATCTTTACTTCGTTCTTGAATAAAAAACGATGTCGCTGGGAGCCCGCCCTCCTCCTCTTCCCCACCAAACAGCGGTTCCGGCAGGGGCTTTATCCCCTTAGTCAGCTGTAAAGGAACCGGGGAAACAACTTCCGATACCGGGCGGAAGAGGCGACCGAAACCCACCCAAAGACCGTCCCACAACCCCGCCGTTTCCCTCTCCTCCTCCCCCATGCCCTCTGTATCCTCCGAAACCTCCCCCCACCCAAAAGATGATGAGGGGGCGGCCCACGAAAAGATTATCAGAACGAGCAGTAAACCAAGTATCCGTCTTAGCCTTCTCATAATTTCCCAGCTGCCAACTACCAACACCAGCCTACCACATCCCAAAGAATCGGGCAACTTGCAGCACCCTCCGGAATTTCCGTTGGTAGTAAAGGTTTACTCCCTGGTGTTGACATTGTCAATACCGCCCTCTTGACACTTCTTGACACTATAAAGGAATGGTGCTACGGTGGGAGCATGGAAACAAAGGTCGGAAAAGAACGCGCCGAGGAGCTCTACGAAGCTTGGATCAAGGGTGCACCGATCAAGTCTCTGCAAACGGAGTTTGGTATCACCCGCCAGCGGATTTACCAGATTCTAAACAACCACAAAAACATCAGCGAAAAAGACAAGATGCTGCGCGCGGTAAATAAGTTCAGCAAATAAACCCGACCAAACTGTCCCTTAACCGCCACCAGCACCCTTTAGCAACCCTTAAATTATGGCAACCTCAGAGGAAATCGGAAAACAACTGGCCGAAAAAACCCGCCGAGAACTGGCTCAGCTCAAAGCCCAAAAAGCATCAGCAACAGGTGCTGAAACCCGAGATTGGCACCATCCCGAGGGTTACAAGTTCCTGGCTCCCTGGACCAACGCCGTGCTCTTAAGGTTCCTAGTCCGAACCCTCACCGCCACCCTACCCCGGGCCGAGTACCGCGGCAAGGCCCAAACCGATGATGCGGCCCGATCGGTCGTGGCCAACATTGAGGAGGGCTACAAAAGAGCCACCACCAAGGATTATTTAAACTTTCTCGGCTACAGCCAAGGGAGTTTAGAGGAAGTTAAAGGAGATATCCGCCGCTACTGCCAAGACGGCTTCCTGAAATCCCGTCCGGACTCGGGCTTGGTCGACCTAGGAATTAACCTAAAGGAGATTAAGGGGTTGCTAGAGGAATCCAAAGGAGAAACCTCCCTGGACCTCCTTCACCCTTCCCTAGAATCCCTCAAGGGAACCGAGCTAACCCTGGAGATGTTCCTGGAGCTTATCAACAAGACTGATTGGTTGCTAAGGCGGCTGGTCCAGTCGTTGGAGAAGAAACAGCAGCAAGACGAGGAGAACGAGAAGATGAAAATAATGGGATATCGCTAGCTAAACTAGGTCAGATGATTACCCTGCCCAAAATTTTAAAATCCTTTAGCCCGCGGGGGGTGGTTGCGGTCTTGCTGGCGACCGCTATTCTCCTGTGCCAGCTACCACTCTCCCCTACCCGACCGGCCCAGGCCGCTGCCGGGGTGCCGAAACTGCTCAATTTCCAGGGTCGGTTGACGGACGCCAGCGATAACCTGCAGGATGGGACTTTTTACATCTGCTTTTGGATCTACGATGCCGTATCCGCCGGCAGCAAAGTCTGGCCTGCGGGTAATCCTACCCCCCAAGCAATTACCGTCTCCAACGGGGTTTTTAGCACCCAGGTAGGCGGGGGCGGAAACACCCTAGATGCTACCTTCAATGCCGACAGCTACTGGCTCGTGGTAGATATTGATCCGGATAACGATAGCGATTGCACCGCCGGCGGAGACACTCTCGCCCCCCGCCAGCAGATCACCGCCGCCGGTTACGCTATCAATGCTGATACCGTGGATGGTATCCATGCCGCTACCACCGCCACCGCCAGCCAGCTCCTGGCCCTAGATGCGGAAAAGGATCTCCACCTCGATACCGGCGATCTCTCCGCTACCCTAGGGACCTTCAGCAGCACTCTGAGTGCTCCTACCCTCACCCTCACGGGCACTGGCACTATCAATGGCTTGGATGCCATGGATGGGACTACGGAAAGTACTCTAGAGAGCTACATTGATATTGCGGGTGATGTAACTGGTACCGGTTTAGGATCAGTTACTGTTGCCAAGATCAATGGGGTAACGCTAGGAACTACTACCGCTACTAATGCCCACCTGCTCGTAGCTGATGGCACTGATTGGGACAGTGTGGCGATGAGTGGGGATATTGCCATTACCAATGCCGGGGTTACGGCTATCCAAGTCAACGCGGTCGTTCTCGCTACGGATACTAGTGGTAACTACGTCGCCACCATCACTGGGGGAAGTGGCATCTCCTCAAGTGGGGCCACTAGTGGGGAGAACATTGCTCACACGCTCTCTCTGGGAGCGCTAAGTGCTGATTGGAGCCAGAGTGGGGCTTACGACATTAAGCTAG
>CAZUPF010000031.1:0-6943 GCA_964622035.1 uncultured Candidatus Saccharibacteria bacterium
CAAGAGAGATACCAAGTAGTACGGCGAGGAGGGCTAGGAGTTTCTTCATCAAGATCTATTTTACAGTATTTCTTTGGGTTGGGGGTGCGGGACTTTGGACACTAATCTTCGTGCCCAATAATGTAGCGCAGACGACCAAAGTCCAAACCATTAACATCTCCATCGGTGTTAAAGTCGGCTTCGGGGACGGTGTCAGTTCCCCAATCACCAAGTAAAATGGTGGCGTCTTGGCTGTCAATCTCCCCGTTTTGGCTAAGATCTCCTTCGTGGTAAACCACTTCGATAATGTGGGTGCCGTGCCAGCTGTCATTTTCGTAGCGCAGCACTCCGTCACCACCAGTGGCGGCGATTGTGTGGGCAATGATCGGGGTTTCTCGGTAGGGAACAGTATCGTCGGGGGAATCGTAGATAGTGATATCGTAGTTTCCCGGCAGCAGATTACGAAAGGAGAAGCTAACCCTCTTTCGGCCGTCGGGCCCGTAGCGGATGCCGGTATGGTTCTGTATTGGGCCCGAACCATCACGTTTGCAGGTGATGCACATTTCAATTTGGTGGTGAGTATCAGCAGCATTGGTGCGGATGTCAAATTTGTGGGTTTGCACATTGAGGTCGGTGAGGGAAGCGGCTCCGAAAGAGCTGGGAATACGGGGTTTTATTTCGGTGACCCGGGTGGTGGTGGTGATCCCAAACAGACCCTGGACGATAACCTCACTAAACCCGAAACTCCCGTCCATATAGGACAAGGCGGCGTAACCGCCTACTGGAAAGGCGGGCTCCTTGTAGGGCAGGGCCTCGGCCCAGAAGGGGGCGTTTTGGAGGTAACTATATGTGTTAAGTATCCCCATCGCTTTTTCCTCGAAATCCTCTTTAAACAAACCTTTGAGAATGTGGGTAACCTCTCCGGAATATAATCCCGGGCCGTGCCAATCTTCTCGGGCGCACCAGTGTTCCTCGTTGTCGCGCCGGGTGAGTGGTCTCGCTCGGTAGTCGAAAGGCGGATTTTCTCTCCAGGCGTAGGGGAGAGAGGTGAGGCCATAAGGGCCACTAAAGCTGGTGCTCGGGTTGTCAAGGGAGGTGTGAATCAGCTGCGCCTTCTCGGCCTCGTGGCCATCCCAGAAACCCGCATAGTCTAGGGTGTGCATTTGCATGGGGACGGGGAGATTGGTGTCGCTCAGGAGCCCCCCGTCACGGATGTTAGTATCCAAGCCGCAGGTTGATTGGCCAGACGTGTCCAGGCTGTCGAGGTTACGATTGCAGCTGCTACTTGTGTACGCCGGCCTTTCCTCACCGGCGTAGTACATAATGTCTCCCGGGGTTTTATAGATGCTAATCGTGTTGAACATCCCGGAACTCGGGTTCCAGAGTTTGCTGAAAATCTCGCCGCGGATCTGGTTGGCCTTGCTTTCTCGAGCGGTTACTTGTGCGCCTTCGCCGCGGGCGCGGTAAAGAGCGGCGAGCATTTTGTTCTGCGCATAGCGCTCGGCGTTGGGGGAGGCGATGAACCCGGTCAGCTTATCGCCATGATCGCAGTGGATTTGAAACTCCCACATATGGGTATCATCTCCAAAATCAATTAGCTGGGAAGAGGGGCCAATTTGTCCGTCCCAGCGACGGTTAGTCGTTTCGGGAAGGTCAACTATCTTTACGAAATAGTTCATAATGCTCATCCTTCCGTACGCGGTGGGATGGACCTCGTTTAGGAAAGCGAAATCGCTGGTGGTTGTTACATAGTCGTAGATTATCTTAGACATAGACCAGTAGTTGAAGCTGTATTCAATGTCATCTCCGCGGTTTCGTCCGAGAATATTGTCATAGGCTCGTTCTTTGGACCAATCTAGGGCCAGATATTTGATGATTTCCTCTTTGAGGCCCGGGGGGTCAGCCAGCGCCCAGGCGTAGCTAAACCGCGCCGTGGCCCAAGGATACATCCCGCCACACTGCCCAAAGAAGGGAATCATTTGGACATAGGTATCTTTGAGATTAAGTGGTTCCAGCCCATTGTGGTTAGCACCGACGGTGCTGGGGTCTTTCTTGAAGGTGTTGAAGGGTAGGTTAAAGAAGGAGTTTTCATACATCTGTTTGAGGGCGGACTGTTTCGGCGCATCAAACTTGGGAAAGTTTTGGTAGAGGGCAGACAGCTCATCGTTAGCCGTCTTATCGGCATTTTCCTCAATGCTGTCGATGCTGAATCCCCCGAGCCATTTACCAACTTTTTGCCGACAGGCCTCCCGATTGGCGGCTCCGCCAATAGCGACAATGAGGGCAATGTCGTAGCTGGAGTTGGCCAGCTCTATATCTGGTTGGAAGTGGATTCCGATAGTGGAGCCGTCAATTCCTCCCGTGTCCCCGTTAGCACCATTTAATTCTGGAGACTGCTCTTCCTCAAAGTCTTCAAAGATTTTACGGTGCCCTGACTTGATAAGAATGTCATCGTCAGTAATTATGTCTTCTGTGGTGTGATCCTCAATATGTGAGGTGAATGTGTATGTTTCTGCCTCTTTACTGGTAACGACTTTAAACGGCATACAGACGGTGGCCCCTCCGTTGAGCCGGCCGTAATAATAAAACTCGTCGTGGCGGGACTCGTTGCGGTAGGCTTTGCCGCGATCCGAGCAGCGATTGTGGTCTTCGCAGCCATTATTGAACCAGGTGCCTTCCAGCCCCCCCAGCTTGCCGATGCGGGGAATATTGATCCAGAAGAGAAGGCCCATGTCATCATTGGGAGCGGCGACACCAGCCGAATGGTGGTAGTTGATATTGAGTTTCAGAGCTAAGGAGCGGGAGTTAGGGAGACCGAATTTGGTGCCGGTGATGCGGTGGCCCCCACCCCCACCGAGGTAGTCTTTGGTCACCACCAGTTTGTGCGGGTACCAGGTACCCTCCTCTAGCGAGGAGGGGCTTTCCCAGACGCGGTATTGCTCGTTCGAAAAACCAAGGCCGACATTGAATCCGTCAGCGTACTGCTCCATACCCAACTCGTAATTGAAGTCCCGCACTGCCGAGTAGTACGGCAAGGCGTGGAAGCCGCCGAGGTGCCCGGCGAAGACCCGATCGTCCGGGAGGGCGAACTCCTGCATAGTGACCTTGTCGGAGGTAACCTGTAGCGCATCCGGGAGATACTGGTACATTGTTTTCATCTCCTGGTAGCTTTTGGAGAAGTCACTAATGACCAGGGCGTGGGCCTCCTTATGGGGAACAAGAGAGATACCAAGTAGTACGGCGAGGAGGGCTAGGAGTTTCTTCATCAAGATTTATTCTACACTATTTCTCCGGCTTGGAGTGCAGGAAAAAGAAAGCGAGCTATTGACTAGGTCCCGGTTGTGGGAACTGTTGTCATTTGAGGCTTGCGCCTCCGGCTCTCGCTCCGGGGGACAGGCCTTATTAGCGGTTGGCAAGTTGTATAGTTTATGGTAGCCTGACTCTGTAATGGGCAAGAAAGTTCCTGGAAAATTAGAGGCTCTGGAAACGGCAATTGAAAGCATTGAGTCGCAGTTTGGTAAGGGGTCTATTATGCGCCTGGGCGGGGACGACCCTCTGGAAGGAGTTAGCGTTATCTCCACTGGGTGTATTGCCCTAGATTTAGCTTTGGGGGTGGGGGGAGTGCCGCGCGGGCGGGTGGTCGAGATTTTTGGCCCCGAAGGTTCGGGAAAAACGACCCTAGCCTTACACATCGTGGCTGAGGCGCAGAAAGAGGGGGGAACGGCAGCTTTTATCGATGCGGAGCATGCGCTAGACCCCGTCTACGCTCGTAATTTAGGGGTCGATGTGGAGGATTTGTTAATCTCCCAACCGGACACGGGGGAGCAGGGGTTGGAAATTACCGAGCGCCTGGTGCGTTCGGGTGCGGTCGATGTGGTGGTTGTTGATTCCGTGGCCGCTTTGGTTCCGCGAGCGGAAATTGAGGGGGAGATGGGGGATGTCCATATCGGTTTGCAGGCGCGTCTAATGAGCCAAGCGCTGCGTAAGCTGGCGGGAGCGATTAGCCGCTCTCGGACAACGGTGGTCTTCATCAACCAGCTGCGGATGAAAATCGGGATTCTTTTCGGTAATCCCGAGACCACTCCCGGAGGGCGGGCGCTGAAGTTTTATTCTTCGGTGCGGATGGATATCCGACCGCGCGGCAAAATTACCGAGGGTGAAAAGAGTATTGGGAGTCGGGTCAAGGTTAAGGTGGTTAAAAACAAAGTGGCCCCGCCGTTTCGGACTGCGGAGTTTGACATTATGTATGGTAAGGGGATTTCTAAGGAAGGTGCTCTTTTGGATGTGGCGGTGGAGATGGGTATTATCGATAAAGCGGGGGCTTGGTACTCCTACGGAAAAGAGCGACTTGGCCAGGGCCGCGAGGCGGTCAAGGCCCATCTGATCGAGAACCCAAAACTGGCGGTAGAGATTGAGAAGAAGATTAAAACCAAGGCCCGCGAAGAAGGCGCGCCGATCGAGGTTGGCGTAGAAGAAGAGAGTGCTGCAGATCACCGCGATTAAACCCCAAAAGAAAGACAGCCGCTTCAACATTTTTCTTGATGGTAAATTCTCTTTTGGCCTAGACGAGGCGACCCTGGTTCGTGAAAAACTATCCGTCGGTCAGGAACTGTCCCCGGAGCGCATTGCTACATTAACGCAGGCTAATGAGGTGGGTAAGCTGCTTGATAAGGGTCTACGCTTTCTCTCTTTCCGTCCGCGTTCAGAGAGAGAGGTTCGGCGGAGGTTGCTGAGGAGGCAAAAGCGGCGAGGGGCGGAGGAGGAGCAAGGGGGTTTGGTTGGAGAGACGATCAGCAGATTGAGAGATTTGGGGTACATAAACGACGCCGAGTTTGCTTCTTGGTGGGTGGAGCAGCGGATCCGCTTTCGCCCGCGGGGTAAGCTGCTTTTGAAAAGTGAGCTTTTTGAAAAGGGTGTTGCTCGGGAGGTAATTGAGGACGCATTGCGGGAGTATTCCCTTGAGGACGAGATTGGCTGGGCAAAGAAGCTTGCGGAAAAACGTCGGGATGAGTGCCGGGAGAGGTTGGCTGCTTATCTGGCTCGCCGCGGCTTTACGTGGGAGGTGGTTGGACGGGTTTTGCCCCGTTGACTAGGCGGGCCGGTTGACCCCTGCCAAATTTCGTTGTAAGATAGGCTTATATGTTTGCTAACTACCATCATGAATTTGCGCTTTACAGATTTAGAGGTTTATTTGCAACAAGGAGGACCAAACAATGCTTCTCTTTCTTCTCGGTACCGGTATTGCTGCCTTAGTTAGTGGGGCAGTTTTTTATTTTCTCAAGAAAAAAAAGGAATCTGGTCTGCCACCAGCTCCCCCAGAAAAAGGGGCTAGTCCTGAGGTATCCCCGCCTCGCCAGAGCACTGCGGAGGCGGACCTGTCTCGCCAGAGCACTGCGGAGGCGGAGCGCATCGTTGCCGAGGCGCAGGGCAAGGCGCGCGAAATTAAAGCCCGGGCGGTAGAGGTTGAAGAGCGGCTCAGCCGTCGGGAGGAAAGTTTGGAGCAACGCGCGGGGGTTTTGGAGAAGAGGGAGAGCCGTCTTTCCGAGAAGGAGTCTTCTTTGGAGAAAGATAAGGTGCGTTTGGGGCAGGAGCTAGAGCGGCGAGCCGGTTTAACAAAAAAGGAGGCCGGGGAGCGGCTTTTGAAATCCCTCTCTGAGGAGCTGGTTTCCGATAGGGCTCGTCTACTTAAGGAGGCGGATGAGCAGGTGGGGATTGAGGTAGATGAGCGTGCACGGGAGGCTCTGGTTTCGGCAATGGTGCGGTCCGCAACTGACTATGTCCCCGAAACTACCGTTTCCCGGGTAACGCTGCCCAGTGAGGATACGAAAGGGCGGATTATTGGTCGGGAGGGGAGGAATATCAAGGCTTTGGAGGAAGCTACGGGTGTCGACTTTGATATTGACGAAACTCCACAAGAGGTGCGCATCTCTTCCTTTGATCCCCTGCGGCGGGAGGTGGCTAGGCGGACCTTGGAGCTGCTCGTTGCCGATGGGCGGATACAACCAACTCGGATTGAGGAAACGGTCTCGCGGGTAAAGCAGGGGCTGGGGCGGGAAGTAAGACAACGGGGTAAAGATTTGGCGTATCGGGCTGGAGTTGCTGATCTTCCGGGGGAGGCGTTGGACCTCTTGGGCAAGCTGACCTTTAGAACTTCGTATGGTCAGAATCAGGCGGAGCATACTCTGGAGGTGGTCAACCTAGCGAAGGCGCTAGCTCAGGAGGTGGGGGCGCGGGAAGGGTTGGTGGCCAAGGCGGCGCTGCTTCATGATATTGGGAAGGTGCGGACGGTTGAGGAGGGGGAGGGTTCGCACATCGAACTCGGTAGGGTAATCTTGAAGCGGTTGAAATTCTCTGATGAGTTGATTCATACTGCTTTAGCACACCACCGGGATGAGGAGTTTCAAAATATTGAGGCGGCGCTGGTTTACATTGCGGATGCGATTTCCGGTTCCCGGCCCGGGGCCAGGTTTGAGGACTATGAGAAGTACACCCAGCGAATTGTTCAGTTGGAAGAGGTAGCAAAGGGGTTTGCTGGGGTTCGGGAGGCCTACGCCATTTCCGCCGGGAGGGAAGTGCGGGTTTTGGTCGAACCGGAGCAAGTATCTGACAACGAAGCCAAAGTTTTGGCTCACGATATCGCGGCCAAGATTCAGGTGGAAGCGACATACCCCGGAACGGTGAAGGTTAATGTGATTCGGGAGGTGAGAGTTTCGGAAACAGCTAAGTGAGATCGCTATGCGCATTCTCTTCATTGGTGACATCGTCTCTCGTCTAGGCCGCGCAGCGGTAGGCTCCTTCTTGCCAAGCCTCAGGAAAAGTGATAGGGTGGGCTTAGTTGTGGCTAACGTCGAGAATTTGGCGGGGGGACGGGGCGCAACGCGGGAGAAGGTTGAGGAAGTTTTGGGTTGTGGGGTCGATTTTTGCACTTCGGGAGACCATATTTTCTTTCTGCCTAAGTTTCGGG
>CAZUPF010000032.1:0-6896 GCA_964622035.1 uncultured Candidatus Saccharibacteria bacterium
GCTGATGGCCGGCTACCGTTGGCCGAATTCTTACATTCTCTACCAGCCGCTAGTGGCTTTTGTGTACCGAAACTTCTCCTTTTGGGGCTTAAGTGCCCTCAACGCCCTTCTCTTCGTTTTTAGTTTTGGGGCGGTCTTTCTTTACTTCAGGAAGAGAGTTCTTCCGACATTGGCCGTCTTGGTGGTGACTACCTTGGGAGGCTGGATTGTTTTTCAATACGGCCTGCGCGCGCAGATGATGAGCTTTTTCTTCTTGGCCCTGCTCGTTTATGTTTTAAAGTATATTAAAAGCCGGGGGCGAAGGGTACTAACCCTTTTGGCCCTTTTTGCGCTGTGGGGGAATTTTCATAGCGGTTTCCCCTTGGGAATTTTCCTCGTTGGTCTGTGGCAACTTTCCGAATTGGTCCGCGACTTATTAGCGGGGAGGTCCTTCCGGGAGCTAACTTGGGCTACTCCCCTACTCTGCGTGGCAGCGGCAGTGGCCGCCCCCCTACTAAACCCTTACGGGATTGGAAACTATCTTAATGTGTTACAGCACTTTAAAACACCGATGGCGACCATTATTGCCGAATGGCTTCCCCCGAACGGCTCCTACAAATTTGCGCTAGCAGCCCTTTTTGGTATTTATCTTTATGGGGTTTTTGCTAGTCGCCGCTGGCGAGAGCACCTTTTTTGGTTACCGGCCTCAGCGGCGTTGTTCTATTTAGCTCTCACCTCTCGGAGAAATTTGCCCCTTTTCTTTCTAGTGCAGAGTATGTCGCTGGTGGAGCTGATACCGAGACGGAATCGGGTTTCGGAAGTTGGGAGCCGGCGGCGGAGCAGTCTGCTTGCAGTCCCGCTTCTTTGGGTGGTGCTGTTTTACGGTCTGGCATTCCAGCTGCCACAGGCGGTACGCCGCAACACTAATTGGGATGACTATTGTCGGGAGGGGGTTACCGAGCTTCCGCGGGCGGCGGTTGCTTTTGCGCAAGAAACCGGGCTGAGGGGGGCTGTTTTTAGTATGTATAAGTGGGGCGGGTTCCTTATTTGGCAGCTGCCGGAAAATAAAGTTTTTGTTGATGGGCGAATGCCGGCGTGGCCCCATCCTTTGGGCATATCTCCTTACACCGTATATCTTGATATTATCCAGGCCGGGGATGGTTATCAGGCGACGCTTGATAGCTACGGAATTTCTTGGCTTCTGATCGGTTCCGGCAGTTTTCTGGATTTGGAGCTTCAGGATGGAGACGGGGGCCTTTGGAGAGAAGTCCATCGCGACCCATTGGCTGTTATCTACACGATGATAGAATAAACTGTATGAAAGTTATTGTCGTCCTGCCGGCATACAATGCTGAGCAAACTCTAGCGCAAACGGTAGCGGACATTCCTCGAGAGGGGGTGGACGAGATTATTTTGGTGGACGACGGGAGTAGTGATGCCACTCTAGCGGTGGCTAAGGATTTGGGGCTAGTAGTCCACCAGCATTCAGTAAATAAGGGGTATGGGGCTAACCAGAAGACCTGCTACCAACTAGCTCTAGCACGGGGGGCGGACGTAATTATTATGCTCCACCCGGACTACCAGTACGATCCGAAACTGATTAAGCATTTCGTGAACTTCATCGCTGAGGGTTACTTTGATGTGCTGCTCGGTTCCCGCATCCGAACCCGTAAAGAGGCTCTGGCAGGAGGGATGCCGCGGTACAAATACTTGGCCAACCGGTTGCTGACGATCTTTGAAAACATAGTTAGTGGCCAAAATCTTTCTGAGTGGCACACGGGGATGAGGGCGTACCGGCGGGGTGTTTTAGAGGGTATTGATTTTATGAGTAATTCGGACGATTTCGTTTTTGACAGCCAGGTATTGTTCCAAGTGATCGCTGGTGGCTGGAGGATTGGGGAGATACCGGTGCCGGTGCGCTACTTTCCCGGGGCCTCCAGCACTGATTTTAAGAGCAGTCTTAAGTATGGTCTGGGAACGGTTTTGGTGGCCGTACGGCATCTCTTCCGGCGCCGACGGGGTTGAAGCATTATGGCTAAAAAAGAACGGAAAAGCGGAGTTGCAGGAGCTATTCTGTTGGGGAGCAACCCTTATGGGGTAATCGCCCTGGCGGGCTTTTTGCTCTATTTTAGAGCACTCTTCTTCGAGTTTACTTTTTTGGATGATAACGAGCTAATTCTCGGTAATTTTCACTTTTTGCGCGACTTAGCAAACCTTTTCCGCGCTTTTGGTGAAGATGTCTTTCTCTCCCCCCTTGATGCCTACTACCGTCCGCTAATGACTGTTTCCCTGATGATTGATGCCCAATTGGGGGGAACGGGCCCCCTCGTCTATCATTTGTCGAATGTGCTGATCCATCTTGCCGCGGCCTGTTTGCTTTTTCGTCTCCTGACGAAGCTTAAGTACCGGTGCGATCTCTCCCTCTTCTTTTCCCTTCTCTTCGCTGTCCATCCGGTGCTAACTCAAGCGGTAGCCTGGGTACCGGGGCGGAACGACTCGTTATTGACTGTGTTCGTCTTGGCGGCCTTTAGCTTATTTATAGATTTTTGGCGGACGACGAGGCGGAAATTTTATTTTGAACACCTGCTCTTTTTTGCCTTGGCCCTTTTTACCAAGGAGACGGCGCTGGTTTTACCGGTAATATGCGCGCTGTATTGGGGAATATTTCGGCGGGTAAAAAAAGGACTCGTTTTGCCGGTTACAGCCGGGTGGGGGGCGGTAACAGCGGTTTGGTTTTTGGCGCGGCGAGCAGCATTTACGAACCCCCCGGAAACAAGTTTTTATGATATATCTACATCTGTGGCCCAGAGTTTGGGGGCCGTTGTTCAATATATTGGAAAGGCCCTCTTCCCGCTTAATTTATCAGTACTGGCAACTATTGAGGACACCACTTTTGTTTACGGTATACTAGCTATTTTTTTGGTGGTGGTGCTTTTGGGGACAACAAAAGATAAGCGGTGGGGGCGGATTCTTTTTGGCCTGGCCTGGTTTTTGCTGTTTCTCTTACCCTCTTTTGTACGCCCCGATCCTAATGTGCTGGCCGACGTTCTCGAACACCGTATTTACTTGTCCTTGGTGGGGATCATTATTGTGTTTTTGGAAACAGGTTTGGTTAAGGTACTAGACTTTCGGCGGCGACCGGTGCTAGTTGGGGGAGCATTGCTGATCCTGACTTTTTCGGCGCTTACTTTCTGGCACAGCGGTAATTTTTCGGACCGGTTGCGTTTTTGGGAGGGGGCGGCTAGTACCTCACCGCACCATCCCCTCGCCCACCGCAATTTGGGGGCGATGTATTATCTTGATGGTCGTTTGATCGAGGCTGAGGCGGAGTATGATCGGGCGCGGGCGCTGAATCCGGCCGAGCCGATGGTCCATAATAATCTAGGGCTTATTTACGCCCAGCGTGGTGAGCCGGAGCGGGCTGAGGCGGCATATAAAAAAGAGATGGAGATTAACCCCTCTTTTAGTAATACTTATTTTAATCTGGGGCTTCTTTACTACTCGCGGGGTCGGGTGGAGGAGGCCCTGGCTTTGTGGCAGGAGGCCCTACAGCATGATCCAAGCTATATCAGCGCCTACAAGGCGCTGGCGCAGCACTACTTGCAGGTTGAGGATTCGGCACAAGCGGAGATCTATCTTACGGAGCTTGAGCGGCGCGGTGTCCAGGTGCGTTCCCGATGATCGGCAAGCGCAAAGACTGGTTATGTGTTCTCTTCATTGGTGTAGTTCTCCTTTTTTTCTTTGGGGGAGCTGTTTTTTCCGGTCGGCTTTATATTCCCGGTGATTACTTGCGTAGTGATACCCTGAACCAGAATCTCCCTTTCAAGCACACCTTGTGGCAGGCTTTAAAAGAGGGCCGATTCCCCCTGTGGACCGACCAGATTTCTGGTGGGTTTCCCCTGCTGGCCGAAGGGCAGGCGGGAGTTTTCTATCCCCCTAACTTTCTGCTTTTTCTGCTACTGCCTTTTGTACATGCCTACAACTTGGCGCTTTTTTTTAATTTCCTCGTCGCCGCGGGGGGGATGTTTCTCTTGGCGCGAAGCTTCAAACTGCGGCCGCTTTCGGCTCTTTTCTCCGCACTCTCCTTTGGCCTTTCGAGCTTTTTTGTCCTGCATCTGACCCACCATAGTATCATCAGCGTGGCCTGCTGGTTACCGCTCCTGTTTCTCAGTCTAAAGAAGTTTCTGGCGGCTGGAGACCTTCGCTACCTACTCGGGGCGGCGGGGATTATTGCGGCCACCGTTTTTGCTGGTGCGCCGCAAATTACTTTCTACCTGCTGTTTTTAACTTTTATCTCTTTTCTTTTGGCTCCGCAGAGTGCGGATTTTGGCCGGAAGAAACTCGTTGCTTGCTATGCTGGGGCCGTCCTTCTAGGACTGCTCTTGGCCGCGGTGCAGTTTCTGCCTACCTGGGAGCTGGTTAGTAATTCGACTCGGGCGGTTGGGGTAGGGCGGGCGGCGCTCGACTCTTTGCCGTACCACCCGCGGAATCTAGCTACTTTCTTTTTTCCCTACATTTTCGGTGATCCTGGTTTAGGGACATACCCCCGCTTCGGCGGGTCGTGGGGAATGTTTTGGGAAAATACGGCCTACCTTGGTCTGCTCCCGCTACTTCTGGCCTTGCTTACATTGCGGCTGGTTAAGCAGCGAAGCCAGGTGCGGTGGCTGTGGCAGATCTTCCTTTTGTCAATCTTACTGGCTTTAGGAAAATACGGGCCGCTGTTTGGGGTTTTTTATCTCCCCGGTTTTAATAGTTTTCGAGTGACCGCGCGCTTTTTACTGTTTGCTATTTTTTCCCTCTCGCTCCTTTCCGGGTTTGGGGTGGAGTTTCTTGTGGGTAAGATTAAGAAAGACTCTCTTCTCGTTCCCCTTCGCGTTGGGCTGTTGGCTATTTTGCTGGTCGATCTGTTCTGGTTCGGCTATCGCTACAATCCCACATTTGAAGCGGCGAGCGTTTTGGAGAAACCCGAGGTGGTTGAGTTTCTAGAGGGGAGAGTTGGTGGGGGCCGGGTTTTTTCGGTGGGGGCTCGCCTAACTTACGACGAAATAAATGCGGGCGGGTGGCGAAACAACCCGGAAGCGATTTTGAACCACCGCAACGCTCTTGACCCGAGCGTTAACATGCTCTGGGGGGTCAAAAATATCGCGGGCTATAGCGGGCTTTTCTTGCAGCGGGCTAAAGCATTTGAGGGACTAGTCGGCTCGGGACTTAGTTTGCAAAGTGGTGTGGTTGCTGTTTCCGAGAAGTCTTTGCAGCTTTTGGGTCTGGCGAGTACTAAATATTTGATTTCTTCGTTTGTGCTGGCGGCCCCAGACCTTGAGTTTCTTAGCGAGTTTGGTAGCGGTGGGGTAACCTACAAAGTTTATGAGAATACGCTTTTTCTCCCACGGGGTATTTTGGTTGGCAAGACCAGCTTCGGCAACTTGCCGCAGGTTTTTGCTCGCTTGGCAGCTGCTGAATTTGATCCCGCCGACGAGCTCTTGCTTGAAACTATGGCCCTTCGGCCGGCGGGGGAAGAAGTTACTGGGGAGGAAGAAGGTGCTGTCCGCCTTATCCGGGAGGACGCCCACCGTATTGAGTTTGCGGTCACCACCGCTGTGCCGCAGTGGCTTTTTGTCTCCGATACCTACTATCCGGGCTGGAAGGCCTACATTGGTGGAAAAGAGGTGCCAATCTCTGTGGCCAATGGCGCCTTCCGCGCCGTCTCCGTTCCGGCAGGGGCGTCGGTGGTGAAATTTATCTACAAACCGGGGGCGTTCGTTCTCGGCGCCGCTATTTCAGGGGTTACACTTCTTTCTATTATACTTCTTTTGGTAATCAGAAGGCGCCGAACGGCGTAGTTTGGGCAGAGGGGGTGGCCTGGCGGGGCTCGACTTTGGCCGCGAGAGCGTCGTGGATGATTTGCCAAGAATCCCCGCTTGGTCTGAGGACATAAGCACCGCCGTAACTGGCCATTGGGGGATGATACAGATAGTTATCAATCTCCAGAACAACGCGTTCAACCTGAAAGTCCTGATAATCTTTTAGTAACCAGAGCAGCTCCGCTACCTCCCCTACTCCCAAATTAGTTTCCAGGTGTCCGGTGAGCAGATTATAAAGAGCTTCGGTCCCGAGTTTGGCTAGATCTGATTTTTCAAAAGCTTGGGGGAGCGCGACCAGGAGGTTTTGTTGACGACGCATGCGGCGAAAGTCATTTGCTTCCCCGTTGGTCCCTTTGCGTGAGCGGCAGTACTCCAGCACCTCTTCTCCGGTGAGGAGCTGGGGTCCGGCGGTAAAAGATGGGGGGTGGGGCGCCGCGGGCCGGTCGGGAGGGTAACTGTAGTCCGTGAAACTGCGCTCGATATCGGTCTCTACTCCGCCAATCCGGTCTACCGCCCACACGGTGCCGGTAAAATCGATAGCTACATAGTGGCTGGGCGTTAGCCCGGTAACTGTTTGCACCCTTTCCCCAATGCCGGCGAACCCGCCTTGGGAGAAGAAGGTGTTAATTTTCGCTCCGTCGAGCCACAGGTCGCGCGGAATAGATGTGAGGAGGATCTTTTGGCTATCTTTAAGAATGGAGATAACCATGATCGTGTCGGTGCGGAAGTGTTTTTGCTCAGGAGACCTTTTATCGAGTCCCAGCAGGAGAAGGTGAAAAGAGTTGGCGAGCTTGGCTGAGGGAGAGGCTTCTAGCACTTCGGTGGCCGAATCCTCCGCGGCTAGCGGGGTGAGGAGGACGGACTCCTCGGTGTTGGTGGTTCTTTTAATGATGAAAAAAGCGATCAGCAAGCTGCTGAGAATAAGGGCTGCTAGACCACCAATGATTAGGGCGGGTTTTTCCCAAATGAGCATGAGAACATTTTAGCAAAGCCTTTGGAGGTGTAAAGGGTTTGAAGAAAACCTGCATTTTAGGTATAATTAAGGTCGCTAGCCGA
>CAZUPF010000033.1:0-6597 GCA_964622035.1 uncultured Candidatus Saccharibacteria bacterium
TGGGAAAGATTCGGCTGGCCGAGCCGCTGAGTCCGGGGGGGATTTACCAACTGCCGAATCTGCCGGTGATCAACACTGGGGCTGTACCGGCGAATTTCCAGGTGGGAGCCGATTTGGTTGAGGGGCCCATCTTGGCCGAGCTCGCCGCGGCCTCCGATTGGTTTCACTTCTCCCCCGCACTTTTTTATCTTTCCTCCGAAAAATCGCGCTCCGTTTCGGTGCAACTGACGCTGCCCCACGATGCTCCGCCGGGTGATTACCTTTTTTATCTGGAAGCATCGCAGACACGGAACTCTGGAATGGGGGTCACCATTAGCCCGGTGGCGGCCACCAAGCTCTATTTCTCTGTCAAACCGGCCTCGGTGCTCGGGGCTTTCCAAGCGCGGATCCTGACTTTTGTGGAAACTAATCCGCTGATTTACCTTATCCTGGCGGGCGTTCTTCTGCTCGCGGCGGCGCGCATCCTCCTCCGTCGCTACCGTCTGCGGCTAGAGGTGCGCGGGAGCGACGGGTCCGGCGGGTGAGGAGTTGATTTCGGAAGCTGTATAGCGTAGTATGGGGCCACTGTGGATCAACCTACTCTGCTAGCCGTTCGGCAGCTGTTTTTGGGCCTGCTTCAGGTGGCAGCCTACGGGCTTCTCTTCGTCTGGTCCTACCGGATCGTAGCGGCTCTTCCCCTGAAAAATTATTTCCGTAAACTGCGTTTTTATCACACTCTCATTCCGTCCCTAGCCCTGGCGGGGGCAGCTTTCCTTCCGGTGAAGCTGGTTCTCGATCTCTTGTTTTCCTTCCCCGTGGATTTTTCTCCGGTGCCGATCCCTGCCCTGCTGAGCTTTTTCGAAGGGGTGGCGCTTTTGTTGCTAGTTGTTTTCCATTTTTCGGGGGAGAAGCGGGAGGTACAGCTGGTGGCGTGGGGTAAAAAGCTTTGGGAAAGTCTAAAGGTAGGTTACCGGTGGGCCTATTTGGTTGGGGGGCTGCTCGTTCTAGTAGGGGCTTACGGCTTCTCGGTCTTTCAAGGTTACCTCGATGGGCCGACGCTACTCAAGCCCCGGTACTTGGAGTGTGCGAGTGATTCCCTGCCGTTCTCCTTTTCTTATTCTTCCAAGTTTAAACTTGATGAGGACGAGGCTCGCCAGTTTGGCGAAAGCTACTTGGTTGGTTTTAAATTGCCTTCCGATAGCCGCATTGGTTGCGAGGTGCGGGGGGTACAGGGTAACCTAGTTTTGGGTGAGGATTTGCCAGCGGTAGCCGGTAAGTTGGCAGATGTTCTATCTGCGGGCACCGAAGGTTTTACAGTTTTGGACAGCGCGTTTGTCAATGTGGGCGGTGGGCGGGGCATCAAGTTGGCCGTATCTTTTCGTGGCCCGGGCGGGGAGACCCTGCGTAGCGATCAAGTGTTTACATCGCGTGAGGATAGAGTGTATACCTGGACTTGCGGGGCTCCGGAAGGTGCCTACCAATCGTACGCCGATGATTTTGCCTACTTCTTCAAGAATTTCACGTGGAAGTAGTTGACCGCGCCAGATTGCGTAACTTATACTGAACCAACGTTTAGAAAAGGAGGTGAAGTTTGTGAATAAGTCAATATTACTTTTAGTTTTGGTGGCGGCCATTATTGGTGGGGGGCTGTGGTATTTCAAGTTCCGTCCCGCCGCTGGTGAGGGCTATCAGGCAGTCTTTCTTTCCAACGGCCAGGTCTATTTTGGTAAGATTACCGAGACTTCCAGCAGTTATCTGACTTTGGATGATGTGCATTATCTTATTGCCCAGAGCCCGCTGCAGGACCAGCAGGGAGCCACGCCATCCGCCCAGCCGCAATATACTTTGCGGAAGTTGGGTAGTGAGCTACACGGTCCGGAGGGGAAGATGATCATCAACCGTAAGCACATCCTGTTCATGGAGGAGCTTAAGACGGACGGGAAGGTGGTGGAAGCGATTGTGGCTGCGGCGCAGCAGCTTGAGGAGCAGCCCGCGGAGTAACTTAATTATAGAAGGTAGTATCTAGAGGAGGTGAACAGTATGTCCAAAAGTATTATTGCCGCCTTGTTTTTGATTGCCGCTCTCCTTGGTGGCGGGTATTGGTTTTTCATGATGCGTTCCCCCGGGCTGATTGGCTATCAGGCGGTGTTCCTATCCAACGGTCAGGTGTATTTCGGTCGTTTGGCAAAGGCCAATAGTGCCTACCCCGAGCTGACGGATATTTACTATCTGGTGATGAAGCGCCCGCTTCAGAGTGCTGCCGGTAGTGAGGCGGCGGAAGGGGATGTAACCCCCGCTGGCCAGGAAACCAGCAAGCCGGAGTACACTTTGATCAAGTTTGGTGGCGAAATGCATGGCCCGAAAGATAGAATGCAGATTAACCGCAGACACATCCTTTTTGTGGAGAACTTACAGGACGAATCCAAGGTGGTTCGGGCGATAAATACGTCCAAGGAGCAGGAGCAGTAAGGGTTCAGAGGGCCTCAGAATGACTGCTAAGCGGGACCTTGCGGAGTTGGTTGAGTGATGGTTATGAGAATTGCTTATTTTATCCCCCAGTTTCCCCGACTAAGCGAAACTTTTATCCGCCGTGAGGTGGAAGCAATTGCGGCGATGAGAGAGACTCATATAAAAGTTTTCTCTTTTGCTCAAGGAGGGGGTCGCGGGAAACTTTCTCGCCTCTGGGATACCTTCGCGTTATCTCTAAAACGCCCTCTTTTTTTTGTCGGGCTGGTTTTTGACTTTGGACGAACCCCAAAAGCAATCATAAATGGGTGTTCTTTGGCAAAAGAGGTGGACAAATTTTCTCCCGATCTCATTTTTGTCCATTTTATCTCCTGGCCCGCGGATTTGGGGGCCGTCCTCTCAAAGATTTTGAACGTGCCCTTTGGAATAAGCGCTCACGCTCGGGACATTTTTCTTTCGGCGGACTCTGATTTGGAGCGTCGGGTCGAGAAGTCCGCCTTTGTGGTCACCTGCACCGAGTTTAACCGTAAGTACTTAAATAAGATAAGTGGGAAGCGGTTCTCTGAGAAAATATCTATGGTTTATCACGGTTTGGACGGGGATACTTTTTTAGGAATACCTTCCCAACGCGGCAGCATTCCCCCGTTCATATTTTCGGTGGGAAGGTTGGTGGAGAAAAAGGGCTTTGCCTATCTTGTGAAAGCCCTAAAGATTTTAAAAGATCGGGGAGTGTCGTTCCGCTGCGAAATTGTAGGCGGTGGTCCTTTGGAGGGCGAACTTGAAAAGACGATTAGGGATTTAGGTCTTTCCGATGCAGTGACGCTTGTGGGGAGTGTTCCCTTTGATGAGGTAAAAAAGAAATATTTGGGGGCCGATATCTTTGCTCTTGCCTGCGTGAAAGACGCCCGTGGGGATGTTGATGGGCTGCCCAATGTGATTCTTGAGGCGTCTCTCTCAGGTCTTCCCGTTGTTTCTACCATCGTTTCCGGTGTTCCCGAGGGTGTAAAGAATGGCGAGACAGGGTTTCTGGTCGAAGAGAAAAACGTAGATGCTTTGGCTGATGCTTTGGAAAAACTCCTCCTTGATGCCGATTTGCGGCGGCAAATGGGAGAACGGGGAAAAGAGTTTGTGAGCCAGAATTTTGATCTTCGGAAAAATGTGGCTAAGCTAGCAGCGCTTTTTGAGGAGAATCATCGTGAATTTAAAAACTAAACCAACCGTTGCCCCCCCCTTATTTCTGAATATCTAATCACCAACCATTCTTATATTTATGATCCGCTCTTGGGGCAGAAGGACAATCTTCGGCTTGTTATTATTTCCCGTTGCCTTTTTCCTGGTCGAGAAAGCTTTCCCTTTTAGCTGATTCGGTTGAGCTTATCGATACCACCAGACACTCGGACTTTTTCTCTCTTTTTATCAAAAACCTTCACGAGCAGGATATTTTCGTGCATCCCTCACTGACGGCGGCTGACGGTTGTGCGGAGGGGGATGTGGGAGGTTTAGCGAAAGCGATGACGAAGATTCTCAACGATCCCCAGTGGGCACGTCAGGCGGGGCGGAGGCCTACCAGAGCGCAACCTGACCCGGAAGGCTATGAGTTGTTATTTAGTGGGGGGGTGTGCTATACTCCTCAATACGGAATCCGTTTGGATAGAAGTTAAGAAGTCAAGGAGAGGAGGGCTCTATGTGGATGTGGGTTGCGCTTGCATCGATCGCTGTCTATCTTGCGGTGGGAGAGTTTCTTCGGAGGAAGGACCTTCTCGGGGAGGAGATGGACGACCACCTCAATGTCTACAAGCGCCAGGATTTAAACTGGCGAGATGAATGGCCCGGGTTACCTATTGATGCTGTCATTCTCTGGCCTTTCTACCTGGTTCTCGAATTGTTTTCCCCCTCCCAAGAGTGACGAAGAGGGGACTAGCAGAAGTCCCAAAAGCCTTGGTTGCCCATCTGGCAGCTGAGGCTTTTTTTACTTTCTTCTTAAAGTAAGCTAAAATTACCGCGATGACTACTGTTGCCCATCTTATCTCAGAATACTTGATTACCAACCACTCCTATATCTATGATCATCTTTTGGGAAAAAGTGAGCGCTTTCGGCGGGTGATTATCAGCCGCTGCCTTTTCCCTGGCCGAGAGGGCTTTCCCTTTGAGCCGATTCATGCGCTTTTGCGTTGGCATCGGTTGTACCCACGGCTAAATCGGTACTTTCCTAAGGTGGTTGATTGGGCGGCGGATGAGTTTTTTAAGTTTTGGATTCGTAGAGAGGGAGTAGATCTCTTGCATGCCCACTTTGGCCCCTTCGGTGCGAAGCTTCTCAGCGTAAAGCGGGCGGCGGGTCTCCCGATGGTGGTTAGCTTTTATGGTGATGATGCTGCTTCCTACCCCGCACGTCCGGAGTGGGCCGCTCTTTACCAGCAGATGTTTTCTGAGGTAGAAGCGTTCATCGCTATTTGCGAAGATATGAAACAACGGTTGGTGGAACTTGGCTGTCCGGAGGAAAAAGTACATGTTATTCACGTGGCGACGGATTTAGAGAAATTTACTTATCAGGAGCGCCGGCCGGGAGAGGTGGTTAGGTTTTTGATTGTGGCGACCTTTAATGAGAAGAAGGGTTACGATACCCTCCTCCCCGCTTTTGCCCGGGTTTGTGCGGAGAGGGCTAATACACACCTTACCATCATCGGCTTCGGCCCTTTGAAGGAAGCTATTGAGCAGAAGATCACTGAGCTAGGTATTGCCGATTCGGTTGAGCTTATTGACACCACCGGACACTCGGACTTTTTCTCTCTTTTTATCAAAAACCTTCACGAGCAGGATATTTTCGTGCATCCCTCACTGACGGCGGCTGACGGTGGTGCGGAGGGGACACCGACGGTGATTACGGCCGCTGCCGCTTGTGGGATGCCGGTCATTTCGACTTGGCACGCCGGAATCCCCGAGATTGTTTCGGATGAGGAGAGTGGTTTTTTGGTTGCTGAGAATGATGTCGATGCTCTGACGGAGAGGATGCTGTACCTGACCGATCATCCCGAACTTTGGAACCCATTTGGCCGGGCCGGGCGACGGCGAATTGAGGAGGGGTTCTCTCGAGAGGCACTAGCTTGTAACCTGGAGAATCTTTATGATACCCTTCTGGAAGGTTTAGAGAAGGAGGTTGCGGGTGAGGAGGAGACACGATGATCCAATTAAGATGATCCAATTAAAAGGTAGGAACGTTTTGGTTACCGGCGGTTTTGGTTTCATTGGTAGAAATCTTGTTGCTCGCCTTCTCGAGGAGGGCGCGGTGGTGACTGTTGCCGATCGTGCCCGCGTTAACGCGCGGCGGCTTAGAGAGGTCGCTGTCGGCGGCTTGACCTCTGTTCCGGTGGATTTGTGTGACGCCAAAGCGGTGCGGAGATGCGTCGCGGACCAGGAGGTTATCTTTCATTTGGCGGGGCACTCGGGACCGGTCGGGAGCCTAGAGACACCGTTTGTCAACCTCGAGGTCAATTGTTTGGGGATGCTTAATCTGCTCGAGGCGGTGCGGGAAAGATGTCCGCAGTCTCGAATAGTTTTTCCCAGTTCGAGATTGGTCTACGGAAAGCCGGAGCAGCTGCCGGTGACGGAGGAGCACCCGACCCGGCCGATCACCCTGTACGGTATTCACAAATTGGCGGCGGAGGGATACTTGCGAGTGTACGGGGCGCAGTTCGGGCTGGCAAGCGTGGTCCTGCGGATTTCTAATCCCTTCGGGCCGCATGTTCCGGATCCGCACCACAAGTACAACATTCTCAACTGGTTTATTGACCAGGCGCAACAGGGGGCAGATCTGACGGTCTTTGGTGCGGGTGAGCAGTTGCGTGACTACTTGTATGTGGCTGATCTGGTGGAGACCTTCTTGCTTGCGGCAACACGAGGAGAGGCGGTAGGGGGGACTTTCAACATTGGCGGCGTGCCGGTGCAGTTTGTGGATATGGCCGAGGCGGTGGTTCGAATTGTTGGACGGGGGGTAGTTACCCATGTTCCCTGGCCGGAGGAGTATAAGATTGTAGAGACAGGGGATTGGAATTTCGATGAAACAAAGGCCAGAGAGGTTCTCGGTTGGGAGCCCCAGGTTTCCCTGGAAGAGGGAATTCGGCGAACGATCGAGGCCTTTAATGGAGACGGATCGAT
>CAZUPF010000034.1:0-3136 GCA_964622035.1 uncultured Candidatus Saccharibacteria bacterium
CTCTGCGCCTTCTCGGTCGAGAAAATAACCAAAACTACGGATGGCGACACTGTTTTTGAGATTGAAGTCACCCCCAACCGCCCCGACGCTCTCTCCGTCCTGGGAATCGCTCGGGAGCTGGGCGCCACCCTGCCACAGTTCGGGATAGGGGCTGATTTTTCTGACAACGCCCAAGATTTTAAAATTACCCCACCGGCCCGCCCCTTGAAACTTGAGGTCCAGATTGAGAAACCCGAGCTCTGTCCACGATTTGCCGCCGTAATCCTCAAAAATATCAGGGTGGGGGAGTCCCCCGCAAAAATTAAGGAGCGCCTCGAAAAAGTTGGGCTACGGCCGCTCAACAATGTCATTGATATCACCAATTACCTAATGATTGAGCGCGGCCAGCCGATGCATGTTTTCGACTACGACAAAATTTCGGGAGCCCAGATGACCCTCCGTGAGAGCCAAAAGGGGGAGAGGATTAGTACCCTCGATGGTAAGGAACGACAGCTTCCCGAAGGAGCCATTATCATCGAAGACGAGCAAAAAATTATCGATCTCTGCGGCATCATGGGCGGAGCCAACTCCTGTGTAGATGAAAACACAAAGCAGGTAGTTCTCTTTGTTCAAAGTTACAATCCCGCGCGCATTCGCCGTACAACTCAAGAGATGGCCTTCCGCACCGACGCATCCAGCCGCTTCGAAAAAGGGATGGATCCCGAGGGGGTTATTCCCGCCCTCAAACAGGCGGTGAGATTCCTAAAAGAGGAAGCGGAAGGAAAAATCGCCGGTCCCATTATTGATATTAAAAACCAAAAATACGAACCTCACAACATTACGCTCACTTTAAAACAAGTCGCGCAAGTCCTCGGAGTTAATCTGGCCCCCGAACAGATCACCCAAACCCTCAAAGCTCTAGGCTTTGAAATCCGCTGGACGACCGAGGCCGACGAAATCACTACCGTCCCGGAACTCCGGGCCACACCCCCCTCTTGGCGCGCTGAGGACATCAAGATTAGCGAAGATTTAATCGAAGAAGTAGCCAGAATTTATGGCTACCACAACCTGCCTACCAACCTCCCACCGCTACCGGAGAAACTAGGAACCGAAGAGAAAGTCTTCTACTGGGAAAGAAGGGTCCGGGGGGCTCTAAAGGGCATCGGATTCAGCGAAACCTGCACATCCTCCTTCACCAGCGAAGAGATACTCGAGCAAGCTGGGGTCAATCCAGAAAATACCCTAAAACTCAAAAACCCCTTAACCACGGAGCTAACCAACCTACGAACCAGCCTCCTCCCCCAAATGCTGGAGATCGTCTCCCAAAATCAAGCTCACCGCAGGGAACAGAGGCTCTTCCAGCTCAGTCGCGTATTCCTATCCCAAAAAGGAGGCGAGCTTCCCCAGGAACCACAGCGCCTGGTCGGTATGGTTTTTGGCACCGATATTACCCCATTTTACCAAGCAAAAAGTGCTGTCGAGACGGCACTTACCGAACTGGGAGTAAAAGATATCTCCTTTTCCCCACTGACCGGAACCTTCGGGGAGGGGATCGCGGAGTGTTGGCAGCCCGGCTGCGCGGCAAAAATCTGCGCCGGTGCGGAAGAGCTGGGAGTGGTGGGAGAAATCCGCCCGGACACCCTCGCTAACTTTAGTATTACTAAACCAGTAGCCGCCTTCAGCCTTTGCCTTGACACCGCCACCAGGCTGGCGACCACCGCCAGAACATACCAGCCAATTCCTAAGCACCCTGCCATAGTGGAGGACCTGACCTTCGAAGTAGGGGAGCAGACCCTAGCTGGGGAAATGGTCAAAAATATCGCGGGTCAGGGAACAAAAAGCGAGACTATCAAGATCTACGCAGAAATTAGCGGTATCTACCAAGATCCCAACCTGGAAAAGCAAAAGAAGAAGACGGTAACGTTCCGTGTCACCTACC
The DNA here is from genome assembly GCA_964622035.1 of uncultured Candidatus Saccharibacteria bacterium. Taxonomy (GTDB): domain Bacteria; phylum Patescibacteriota; class WWE3; order JAUXAW01; family JAYEID01; genus CAZUPF01. The sequence continues at coordinate 1,919 of CAZUPF010000034.1, forward strand.
AACCAGTAAAAGGGGGACTCTCAGACAAAGAAGTGGCCCCACTACGCGAACAAATCATTGGGAAAATAGAGAGGTCGTTTGGAGCCCGCCTTCGCGGAAGAGAGTTATCCGCTAACGAGTAATAGTAATACTCCGGCAAGTTAAGCTCCCATCAGCACCCACCTCAAGATAGGCGTGAGCCGCATCGCCCACCCCAATATCCACTACCCCGATGGCGCTTGGCTGCGGCTCTCCCAACCCCCCAGAGGGGCCTATCGGAAAAAGGGTCAGCCCTGTATCCTCCGCAATAGTAACCGTAAAGGTGTCCTCACCTTGTTTGATAACCACCTCGTTCCCCCGAACCTCTTCCACCGTCCCCGAAAGAACCACACTAATATTTTGAACCACCGCGTTACCAACCAGGCCCACATCCGCTAAATCCAGATTGGCTTGCTCTTTGGCTGCCGTAGCCTCCTTAATATCCTCAGCCTCTGGGGAAGTACCCGTTAGAACCGCCACTAAATTCCTCGAGTTTAGATAGTAATACACCCCAAGGGAGGATAAGCCAAAGAGGAGCGAAAGAGCTACAATGTAGATTAGGTTCTTTTTATTCATTGGCAGGTACCTCCATATAACCAAACAACTTTCGCGCTGTCAATATGGTATAATTGCCGCGAACTAGCAGGTAAGATTGTGCTGATCTTGGGAAGGAGAAAAGGAGAGTTGATCATGCGAAAAGCACTTTCAGCATTGGTTATACTGATTCTTGCCGCAACACTCACTGCAACCCCGGTCCGAGCGGAGCCGGTCACCGAGCGCCTCCTCGAGGTCCAGTTGGGGGACAACCTCTGGAGAATCGCCGAAACCACCGGAACCGAGGTTGCAGACTGGCTCAAAACCAACCCGCACCTTGAAACCAACCCGGGCTACATTCAATGTGGGTGGCAGCTAAACATCCCCCAGGGGGCCAGCTTCAATTACCTTGATTCCGCTGGAACGGCTTTCCTGCCATGGCGCACCGGGGAGGTGGGCGGGCACTACGGTGTCCTCCAAAGCTTCATCTGGACCACCGACCCGTAGGCATCGGGAGGATACCAAACGAGCACCTAACCAGGAAGATAAAATCTGGAAAGGTGCTCCTCTTTTTTTTGAGCTGGGGGGCGTTCCCCCGACGCACTCCCTTGACAGAGTAGGGGAGGGGTGCTAGGTTGAAAACACTTAGAAATGAAACTTTCTAAT
>CAZUPF010000034.1:3236-5223 GCA_964622035.1 uncultured Candidatus Saccharibacteria bacterium
ACAGAGTAGGGGAGGGGTGCTAGGTTGAAAACACTTAGAAATGAAACTTTCTAATATATCGGTCATTCTAGGCTTAGGTGTTCTCGCCGTTGCTGTCCCCGTTGCTGTCTACCTATCCACCCAACAAGACTCCCTCACCCTTCGCACCCAGGCTGGAAAGGACAAAGTTGCCGTTCTTTACCTCTGGCCCGCCGCGGTAGAAACCGCCATTCAAGAAGAGGTTGCAGTAAAGGTTTATCTCACTACAGAAGATAAAGATTCCAAGGGGGTAACGGCAAAAATAATCTACGACCCCCAAATACTTTCCCTGAAATCCATCGACCGGGGAGTTATTTTTAACAAATACACCGAAAGAACCATCAACGAGGCTGGGGGGACTTGCACCATCGTTGCCCAAGGAAACTTCAAGGGCACCGGAACTCTCGCCACCCTAAACTTCCTCGCCAAGGAGGCAGGGGAGAGCAGCCTAGATGTCATTCTCGAAGATTCGCAAGTTGAAGATTCGGCCGGGGGCGACATCCTCCAAGGGGTAAACGGGGGGCTAGTGATTGTAAACTAACTACTCAACCTCTTTCCACGTGTAACGCGATTCTCCCAAGATTCCTCCAAGTTCCAGAAAGAGCTCCGTATCGTAGGAGAAGTACTCCGCCGGACGGGCGGTTTCTAATCTCTCCCTCTTTAAGGAGAACGCGGTCGCTTGTGGGTCCCTGGATGTTCCAGGAGCATAGCCAAAACCAATGGCGCTGCCCGAGACCAGCAACCCCTCACCATCCTGATGCTTAACGGAAACGATGCTTCCGTCAGCTAAAAGAAGGGCCCGAATATTCGCCACGGCACTGGAAATCTCGATCTTCCCCCCTATCCCCCCACTCAAAAAAGCGTAGGCCCCTGAGGCGGGTGAAAAATCGGCAGTAAAAGTTACATCCCCGTTCACCAAAATAACAGCGCGGTTACCATCAAAGCCCCCTGCGCTCACCACCGTCAAATCTCCATCAACCATAATCACGGCGGAAGAGTCTACTGAGCAACTTCCCGAACCACCGCTAATCACACCCCCCTCAGCCACTGCGCCCGCACTCACCGAGCAGTCGGGCTCAAGGTTGGCCTCAAAATACGAGAAATCATAAAGGTAGCGCCGCGGCCCGCCGGCGTCATAAAAGCCAATCTCATAGTCAGCAACCTCCCACATTTTAGCTAGAATACAACTAGCATACCCCTGACCAAAATTGAATCCCGTCGCCCCTCCCAACATTACTCCCGGATCAGCATTCTCGACGCTGAAGCACGGCTTCGCGAGGAACCGAGCTCCAGCACGAAAAGGCAAGAGCTCCTCCGGAATTATGGAAATGATACTCAGCCCGGGAGCCGACCGGCGATTACTGGCAAAGACATCCCCCGCCTCCGCCTGAAACCAGTCCAGAGCAGGCGTAACTGAAAAAATATTTTCGCTGTCTGCCCAACAGTAGCAGTCCGACCCGCGTAATAAGCGGTAAATGTGTACTCACCAACTGAGCTGGTTGGCGCATCCCACCTTTCCGCGAAGGCCCCCTCACTACTGGTATCTACCGTCTTCCAAAGATCGCCGCCAATGCTGATGGTAACCGCCGCCCCACCAATTGGTTGGCCATCCAGGGGACTCCCCGCATCCTGCACAGACAGGCCGCCAGACACCACCACCCCTCCCGCAACCGGGGAACCAACCACCCCTGTTGAAGGAGTTAAGGTTAGCGACAAAACGACCGGGGCGCAGCTAACTTGCAAAGCGGCAGGATCAGATTGGGACGAGGCATAATCTTGGTCACTAGAAAAATCCGCCATCACGGTGTACCTTCCCAATCTTGTCGGTGCCCAAACACCCGAGCTACCACTCCGAATTCTCTCGGGACCACCGGCGTCATTGTAGGAACAAAAGCCACCGCCAGGAGGGCAGGTATAAATGAGGTCATCCCAAACAGAGAGCGTTTGGCCGTCACTATCCCGCGTAGTC
>CAZUPF010000034.1:5323-6511 GCA_964622035.1 uncultured Candidatus Saccharibacteria bacterium
GGAAAACAAAGCCTCCCCGCGCCCCACAAACACCATCGCCCAAGGCGCAACTCTCGCCACTACCGTTGTCTAAACCAGCGCAAAAGGGCTCCCGCCCGGGGCAGAAGAATGTCGAAACCCGCCCACCCGTCTCCGTCGCCCGGTACCACCCTGCAGAGTCGATGTCACAACGGCAGCGCCACAAACCATGCCCCGTGTGAAAATAACAGGTACGCTTTGCGCAATACTCGTCATTGGCCGGCCCAGAAAAGCAGCCATCAGGGCAATTCCACCCGGGCGGGCGGGATGCGTCTGGGGGGCAGTGCTCCGGTCGGCAAGTGCCGAATTGCTTTTCCCACAAACTGCCTACCCTAACATACTCCTTCCCCTCCCCCAGCCACCGCACGCACGGGGTGTCCCAAGGAATCTGACCCCCCACAACCTCCCAGCGCACATCAACCCCGGAGAGATACACCGCCCTCTCCTCAAGTTCGGTAAAGGTGTGGCCAGAAAGATACGCCCCCGCCAGGGTAGGGGAGGGGTGGGCCAACCAAAGGCACCCCATTCCCAAAATCACCAAACCAAAAACTGTAACTCTAGAGAAATTTCTCAATTTCATATTCCGCTTTCCTCGCGGCCAACCACTGTAGCCAAGTCACGCCTAAAGCCCGCCGCCGGCTATCCACCCGATAGATAACCCAGCAAGCTTCGTTGGCCTCTTCCCCCGGGTTCCCAGCCTCCTTCCCCAGCAGAACCGGTGAGATTTCCCCCTCAGAAAGTCCCCAAACTATCTCGCTGTTCTCTCTATTCTCCTCCCCACCAAGCGGTAAAGTACGGTTCCGATCAGCAAATACTGTGTGGGCATTAGCCCCCCAAATAGGATCAATCTCGGAGAGGCTCTCATCACCGCGAATCAGATTGGCCGCCTGTTCAAAAGTTAGCTCCCCCAGCACCAAACGCCCGTGGAGGTTGTCCATCTTTTCCCGAGTGATGACTTTCGCCAGCGCTACCCCCATCTCCGGCACCGCCTGATTGTCAAAATACATGAAAAGCCCCTCGACCGAGATCCGCTCCTCAACCAGCCCTACCAAAGCCGCCTTAGCTTCCTCATAAAGCCGATTACGGGTCGGGTAATCTTTTTCTTTGGTATCAAATGCTTCAGCGCTGAGGGTTACAAAACCCCCCTGCGCCGCCTCCTGAAGAATTATT
>CAZUPF010000035.1:0-6313 GCA_964622035.1 uncultured Candidatus Saccharibacteria bacterium
GGCATCCAAGGCTAACGCCGCGGTTCTTGCCCAGTACGGGGATACCGTCGTTTTGGCCGCGGTGACTGAGGATGACCCCCGAGAAGGGGTGGATTACTTTCCCCTACGGGTTGATTATGTTGAGCGTCTTTACGCTGGGGGAGTCATTAAGGGTTCCCGTTTTGTTAAGCGCGAGGGTCGGCCTACTGATGAGTCCGTTCTCACCGGGCGAGTGATTGACCGCTCGATTAGACCCCTCTTTCCCAAAGAATATTTTCGGGATGTTCAAGTTATTATCACGGCGCTCTCGGTGGATCAGGAGAACGATGCCGACCTTTTGGCCGTGGTAGCTGCGTCGGCCGCTTTAGCTATCTCCGATATCCCCTGGAATGGGCCCCTGGGCACGGTTCGTGTCGGTTACCGTACTTCGGAGGATGTGCTGGTTCTGAACCCAACCACCGACGAGCTGGTGGAGAGCGATTTGGACCTGATCGTTTCGGGAACAAAAGACAAGGTAGTGATGATTGAGGCCGGTGGTAAGGAGGTGCCCGAGGAGAAGATTGTTGAGGCGATTACATTTGGGCAGGAAAAGCTACAGCAGGTCGTTGGGGTGATAGAAGAGTTGTGCCAGGCGGTGGGGAAGGAGAAGATCAAGGTGGGGGTGCCCGAAGTATTGGAAATTGAAGAGCGGGTTGAGGAGTTTGTCCGCCAGGAATTTGTTCCGGAGATTCTGGCCGCGGGGCAGCTTACTGCGGACGAGCAGGCCGAGCGCCAAGAGCGGCTCTATGCGGAGTTTGAGGGGAAGCTGTCCAAGGCGGCGATGGATAAGATTTATGAGGTAATTGTCAAGAAGGCGGTGCGTGAGGCGATTCTTTCTAGTGATAAGAGGCTGGATGGCCGAGCGCTAGACGAGCTCCGCCCGTTGGGGGCCGAGGTGGGCCTTCTGCCTCGCACCCACGGTTCAGCCCTATTCAACCGAGGTGGTACGCAGGTACTGACGGTGGCCACGCTGGGCCCGGCATCCTTGAAGCAACTTCTGGAGGGGATGACTGGGGAGCGGACTAAGCTCTACATGCATCACTACTATTTCCCACCCTTCTCTACGGGGGAGACGAAACCGCTTCGGGGTCCCGGTCGTCGGGAGATCGGCCACGGGGCTTTGGCTGAGAAGGCCTTGCTGCCGATGATTCCTTCCGAGGAAGATTTTCCCTACGCTATTCGTTTGGTAAGTGAGTCCCTTTCTTCGTCGGGATCGACCTCCATGGCGGCCACGTGCGGTTCTACTCTGGCGTTGATGGATGCCGGGGTGCCGATTGCGGCGCCAGTAGCAGGGATCGCGATGGGGTTGGTGACCGATGGTGAGGGGAACTGCAAGGTCTTGACCGATATTGAGGCCTTGGAGGATTTCTATGGGGATATGGATTTTAAGATTGCCGGAACCGAGAAGGGGGTAACGGCAATTCAACTAGATATCAAGATTGATGGATTGACTCCTGAGATAATTGCCGAGGCTGTCTCTGGGGCGCGAGTGGCCCGATTGGCTATTTTGGAAACGATCAAAGAGGCGATCGCCGCTCCGCGTGAGGAGTTGTCGGAGTATGCGCCTCGGATTACTACTGTGAAGATCGACCCGGCAAAAATTGGTAAGATTATCGGTCCGCGCGGGAAGATGATTAAGGCCATTGTCGAGGAAACGGGGGCGGATATTGATGTTAACGATGATGGGCTGGTTTCAATCTCTTCCAAGGATCCCGTGGGGGCCGAGAAAGCCCGGACTTGGATTGAGCAGCTGGTTGAGGAGGTTGTAGTGGGTAAGGTTTATGATGGTACGGTAACACGGATTATGGGGTTTGGCGCATTTGTGGAGGTTCTGCCGGGCCAGGAGGGTCTGGTGCATGTTTCGGAGCTGGCGCACCGTTACGTGGACAACCCCCGAGATGTTGTTAAAGAGGGGGACAGTATTAGAGTGAAGTGTATCGAGATTGATCAAGAGGGTAGGGTTAACCTTTCAAAGAAGGCTTTGGAGCAGGACTCGGCTGGCGGTGAGGATCGCCCCTCCCGCCCCCCACAACGCCGTGGCGGTTCCGGACGCCGAAGATAAATCTTGTGGGCGGGGGGCCGTCTTCTCCTGGTTGAATAGTAGCCCCACTTCCCCTAGACTGGTAAGCAGATGCCCAGAGGGACAGAACTCTTTCCGGAAATTAGAGAATTATCGGAGAAGATTGAGAAGGCGACGCTCCCACCGGAGCTTAAGAGTAAGGCCTTGCAGCTGGTTCGCCAGCTCGACCGTATGGCCAAGCTTCGTAGCTACTCTTCGGAGTACGAGTCTATCTCCCGCTATGTTGATCTGGTGACGAGTCTGCCCTGGAATACGCGCTCTCGGGATAATTTGGATTTGAAGAAGGCACGGGAGGTTTTGGATAAAAACCATTACGGGATGGAGCTGGTTAAGGAGCGGGTGTTAGAGTACATTGCCATTTTGAATTTGACTGAGAGGGAACGCGGGCGGCGGGTAGAGGTAGCTACGGGCCCGCTGGCTATTACCCGGGCCTCCGTTCTCTGTTTTGTGGGGTTGCCTGGGATTGGCAAGACATCAGTCGGCTACTCGATTGCCCAGTCTTTGGGTCGTAAGTTTATTCGGGTGGCGATGGGCGGGATGGGTACAGCGGCACAGCTTCGGGGGCGCGCGCGTGCCTTTCCCATGGCCGAGCCCGGTTTGATTGTGAAGGGTTTGAAGAAAGCGCAGACCAAAAACCCGGTTGTGCTTCTTGACGAGATTGATCGGGTTGGGGAGGAGGCGCGGGCGGAGGTAACGGGGGTACTGCTGGAACTTTTGGATCCGGAGCAGAACTCTGAGTTTTTGGATTATTATCTTGATTTTCCCACCGACCTATCTGAGGCTCTTTTTATCTGTACTGCGAATCACACCCGCACAATTGCTAATGCCGTTTTGGATCGTTTGGAAGTGATTCAGATGCCCGCATACTCTGATGAAGAGAAGATCGTTATCGGGCGGGATTTCCTTTTACCAAAATCATTGGAGGGGGCGGGGCTGTCGTCAGAGCAGTTGGTAATTGCGCCAGATGTTTGGCCGCAAATCGCTCGTCCGTTGGGTTACGATGCCGGAATTCGAACCCTGGAGCGTACAATTCAGGGAATCTGCCGGCGGGTGGCCAAGAGTGTTGTCGAGGGGAAGATAAAAAAGGTAGGTATTTCCGCAGAGAACATCAAGGACTACTTACCGCGGTGGTAAAGATTAATTAACTGCTTATGCGTAAACAAGAACTTTTAGATCGTATCGCGGGGGCGGTCAACACTTGCTGTAAGTGTCGCTTGCACAAAACAAAGGGAAAGGCGGTGCCAGGGGAGGGTAAGGACAGCGCTCGGGTAATGTTTGTCGGCCAGTGCCCCGGTTTTAATGAGGATCGAGAGGGTCGGCCTTTTGTGGGAAAGTCGGGAAAGCTATTGGATGAGCTTTTGGGTTTGGTAGGCCTTTCGCGGGCGGAGGTGTTTATCACCAATATTGTTAAGTGCCGCCCGCCCGAGAACAGAGATCCAATGGTGGATGAAGTACGCTCCTGTAAACCTTATTTGGCTGAGCAGATTAAGACGGTTAACCCGCGGGTGATAGTTACCCTCGGACGATTTGCGATGGAGCATTTTATTAAGGAGGGCTCAATTACTGAAAACCACGGTCGACCGGTGATGGTGGCGGGGAGGGTGGTTTTACCCCTCTTCCATCCGGCGGCAGCCCTCCGTAGCGCGCGGGTGGCGCGGGATCTGCGGGGGGATTTCAAAAAGATTCCTAAGATTTTGGCGGGGGAGCTTAAGGCGGAGGAGGCAAACAACAATAGCGATGACGACCAGATGAACTTACTGTGAGTTTTTAATCATGCCTAAATTTAAACAACCAAAATTTAAGAAGGCGGATCAGCAGCGGGTTCTGCGCTTCGTTCCCCTCGGAGGTGCGGGGATGGTGACGCGGAACATGTTCGCTTACGAGTGTGGGGAGGACATTGTCATCATTGACTGCGGTATTGGTTTTCCTGACTCAGAAATGTTGGGGGTAGATGTCACTATTCCAGACATCTCCTATTTGGAAAAGGAGGGTCGGGCCTCCCGGGTTCGGGGGATTGTCATCTCCCACGCGCACTATGACCACTTTGGTGCCCTTCCGCACATTCTACCTCGCCTGCCCGTTCCGGTTTACGGCTCTAGACTTACTTTGGAGTTTGTGAAGGCTTCCCTGGCCGACAAGGGTTCTCCGGAGCAGCACAACCTGATCGAAATCATTCCCGAGAAGGGGTCCTTTAGCCTGGGTTGTTTCAAAATCACCCCTTTTAGGGTTTGTCACTCGGTTCCCGACGCCCTGGGGTTTTTTATAGAGACCCCAGCGGGGAATGTTTTTCATGTACCGGATTACAAATTTGACTGGACCCCCCTTGATGGGAAGCTGTTTGAGGTGGGCAAAGTGGCCCAATTGGCGGGTGGCGGTCGTCCGTTGGTGCTTGTTTCGGACTGCTTGGGTGCTAACGATAAAGGTTACACCCTTTCTGAGCGGGCGATTGGGGCCTCCTTAGCCAAGGAGATTGAGGGGGCACAGGAGCAGCTCTTTGTCGTTACTATATCCTCCAATATTTCTAGGATTGCGCAGTCGGTCACGGCGGCTCGGGCTTGTGGACGGAAAGTTTGCTTCCTAGGGCGCTCGATGGAAAAGAGTGGTGCAATTGCTGAGAAGTTGGGGTATCTGACCTTCTCTCGGGGGGAGATAGTCCCGCCCCGGCAGGCGAAGAAGTTCGACCAGTCGCAACTAGTCTATATTGCCGCCGGTTGTTATGGGCAGCATGGCTCGGCTATCGAGCGTCTTTCTCGGGAGGAGCACTCGCTGGTGGATCTTAAGAAGGGGGCGAAGGTCATCTTCTCCGGGGACCCCTCTCCTCCAGGAGCGCGAAACTCCGTTGATGTGGTTATTGATCGGTTGATTACACAGGGAGCGCAGGTCTCCTATTACGAAATTCAGGAGAACATGCATGTGTCGGGGCACGGTACCGCTGGGGATATTCAGATGTTGATGGGTTTGGTCAAGCCGAAATTTTTAATACCCATTGGTGGCGCCCCGAAGCATATGCGTTCGTACTCCGTTCTGGCGCAAGAGATGGGCCACCCGGTTGATAATATTCTTGAGCTCCAGGAGGGGCAGCTTCTGGATTTTTCTGGGGAGAAGGTGCGTCGAGGCAAGTTCTCTTTCCGGGATGTCCTGGTGGACGGTCTGCGGGTAGGGGATGTGGGGGAAGTGGTCTTAAAGGACCGACGGATTTTGGCGGATGACGGGGTGGTGGTTCTCATTGTTCCTATTGCCACGAAGACGGGAAGAATTTCTGGTTCGGTCGAGATTGCGACGCGGGGTTTCGTCTATGTTAAGGAATCGCAAGAGCTGCTTTCTAAATTGGAACGGGTGGTGCGGAAAGCAGTTGAGGCGCCGCCTTCCAAGAGGCAGGATTGGAAAAAGCTACGGCGGCAGATTGAGCGACAGGCTTCGCAGTTCATTACCAGGGAAACGGGCCGCGCTCCCCTGATTCTCCCAGTAATTATCAAAACATAGCTCCCAAAACCCTCCCAGGTTGAAACTCTATAAGATTTATGTTATAATACGGGTATGCCTGGTAATAGGCAGGCTCGTTTGTACTTGGTGGTAGCGACCTGTGGGGAGAGGCTAGAGAGGTAGGCTTTAGCTACTGTCCCCACAGATTATTACTCCCAGGTTGAAAGATCGGGCCTAGACCTACATTGATAACTAGAGGGCTATCAACACCTACCCCCCCCCAGCCGAAGAAACTGGGGTTACCTACCCAACCGGAGAGTTCAATGAGGCTTCCCGATTTATCGGGATTAGCCGAATTAATCCGCCGAAGAGGCGGAAGACTTAGGACGTTATTAAGACGGCCAAGTTTAGATAGAAGATTCTTCCTTACCTAAGAACTCTCCTTCTGGACCTGGCCGTTTTGTTTTTTAGTAGTACCTACAAACCTGCCTACTCGGGGTTACGATCTAGGGAACCTACCTTACCTCAACTAGGAGAGAGACTTCGGTCTCATTAACTACCTAACCGAGGATTAAACAGGTTACCTACCGAACCATCAAGTAGGTAGATTTGTGGGGCTAGAAGATCTAGAAGATAGTAGTTAATACTAAGCTTACGGTCCGAGATGAGCTCGAGGTTACGAAGTAGAGACACAGATACTCAACGGGGAGAGACTAACTTTTTCCCAACCGAGATATATCTGGTCTACCTACCGGACCAACGGGCTCATCCCGGCTCGCAAGAGCTAAAAAA
>CAZUPF010000036.1:0-6104 GCA_964622035.1 uncultured Candidatus Saccharibacteria bacterium
TTCGGAGTTTATGGAGATGTTGGTCGGGGTGGGCTCGGCGCGGGTGAGGGATCTGTTCAGTATGGCCAAGCAAAGTGCTCCCAGTCTGATCTTTATTGACGAGATTGAGAGTATCGGACGCCGCCGCGGCATATCACTAATTTCTCAGGGAGAGCAGGAGCAGACGCTGAATCAGATCCTCACCGAGATGGACGGGTTTGCCCCGAATGCCGGGGTGGTGGTTTTGGCTGCGACCAACCGGCCGGAAATTCTCGACCCGGCCCTCGTTCGGCCGGGGAGGTTCGATCGCCGGGTTACTCTTACCCTTCCCGATATTGAGGGTCGGAAGGGAATTTTGAAAATCCACATGCGGGGGAAGCCCTTTTCGGAAGAGGTGGCTCTTGATCAACTGGCTCGGAGAACAGTAGGTTTCTCGGGGGCAGATATTGAAAACATGCTCAATGAGGCGGCAATTTTAGCAGCCTGTGAGGATAGGGATAAGATTGCCCCGTCGGACCTTGAGGAGTCGGCAACTAAGGTTAAACTGGGTCCCGAGAAGAGGCGGCTGCAGTCTGAGAAGGAGAGAAACTTGCTTGCCTACCACGAGGCGGGGCACGCAGTGGTGGCGGCAAGCTTGCCGAGTATGGACCCCGTACATCGCGTGAGCATCGTTTCCCGGGGGGCGGCTCTTGGCTTTACGATGATTCCGCCCCAGGTTGATCGTTATAATCAGACTAAGACTAGGCTTTTGGAGCAGATTGCTGCTCTTTTGGGGGGTCGGGCGGCGGAGGAGGTTAAACTCGGTGAGTTCAGCATCGGGGCCTCTTCGGACATTAAGCAGGCTACGGACCTGGCTCGGAAGATGGTGACGGCGTTTGGGATGAGCTTACTCGGGCCGATCTCCCTTTCTTCTCAAGCTAGTTTTGGTCAGGGAGAGCTGCTAACGACTCCCTTTGGTGAGAGAATTACCTATTCTGACGAGATGGCGGGGAAGGTCGATCGGGAGATAAAGAGGATCATTGATGGGTGTTTTGCGCGGGCCAAAAAGATTATTAGTGATCGGGTGGGGAAGGTTGACTTGGTTGCTAGAGTTCTCAAAGAAAAGGAGACGATCGGTGGGGAAGAGTTTGCGAAGTTAATGGGCCAATAGCTATGAGCGCTGCCCCCTCCTCCAAAATACTACTTCTACTTGATGGCCACTCTGTTCTTCATAGGGCCTATCACGCCTTTCCCAAGACCCTAACGACTTCTGATGGCGAGCTGACCAATGCGGTTTACGGATTTACCCGTATTTTTCTGGCGGTGCTGAAGAAGTTTTCCCCGGAGTATGTGGCTGTCTCCTTTGATACTCCTCAGGCTACCTTTCGTCACCAGGAATTTGCCGGTTATAAGGAGCACCGGCCAGAGATGGAGACGGAATTGGCCAGTCAGATTGGCCGGGTCCACGAGGTTGTTGCCGCATTGGGCATTCCCATCTTCGAAGTTGCTGGTTATGAGGCGGATGATGTGCTCGGAACGCTGGCTAAACAGGCAGAGGGGCAAGTGGGGACGTTGATAGTTACTGATGATCAGGATCTGCTCCAGGTGGTTTCCGACTCGACCCAGGTTTACCTGGCGAGGAAGGATCGTGTTTGGGGGATGGGGGAGGTAAGAGAGGAGTTTGGTTTTGAGCCAGAGCAGCTGGATGATTACAAAGCGCTTAGGGGGGATCCCTCAGATAACATTCCGGGGGTGCGAGGGATTGGCCCAAAGACTGCTAAGGAGCTAGTCCAGCGTTTCGGATCTTTAGAGGAGGTATACCACCATATTAGCGAGATTACGCCTCGGGTGCAGAAGTTGCTTGCCGAGGAGGTGGAGGAGGCCGCGCTTTCGAAAAAGTTGGCTACTATTGATAGGGATACGCCAATCACATTGGATTTAGAGAAATGCCGAACGCGGGATTTTGATCGCGCGCAGGTGGAAGATCTTTTTGCTAAGCTGGGGTTTGGGTCGTTGCTCGAAGCCTTGCCGGGGGAAGGGGAAGAGGCGCAGATGGAGCTTCTATGAAAGTAGCGCTGGTCCATGATTACCTAACTCGTTTTGGCGGAGCCGAAAGGGTGCTTACGGCTCTGGCTGAGGTGTGGCCTCAGGCTCCGGTCTATACTAGCTTGGCCGCCGGCCAGCCGGGGGGCAAAGTTGCCTTGGAGCTACACACCTCGTTCCTGCAGCGGATCCCGCTTGCCCTAAAAACTTACAAAATTTTTAGCCCCCTCTATCCTGCGATCTTTGAAAGCTTTGATCTCTCGGAATTTGATGCGGTTATATCCTTGGGCTATTTCGCTAAGGGTGTTCTTACCACCCCGGAGCAACTACATATCAACTACTGCCACACTCCGCCCCGATTTTTGTACGGCTACCCGACCGAAACAAGATTGCGCGAGCGGCGCTGGAGCCGGGCGCTACTGGCTCCGGTTGATCACCTTCTCCGTATTTGGGATTTCTATTCTGCCCAGCGCCCGGACTATATTGTTGCTAACTCGCGAACAGTGGCTGCGCGGGTCAAAAAGCTTTGGGCTCGGGATGCTCAGGTTATCTATCCGCCGGTGGTTCTGCCGATGATAGCCAGCGACCAAGGCGCCCCCAATTCAAGACCCCAGACCCAAGATTTGGGCTATTTCCTAGTCGTCTCCCGTTTAGAGCCTTACAAGAATGTTGATCTGGTTGTCCGTGCCTGTAACCAGTTGCAGCTTCCTCTGAAGGTGGTGGGGGAGGGGAGTGAGTTGCGCCGGCTCGGGAAGCTGGCGGGCCCTACGGTAGAGGTTCTGGGTCAGGCAGCGGAGGAGGGACTGCCCGCTCTCTATAACGGTTGTCGGGCGCTGATCGTCGCCGCTCGGGACGAAGACTTCGGGATCACTCCGGTAGAGGCGATGGGTTACGGTAAGCCGGTAATTGCTTTAGCCAGTGGGGGGTTTACCGAGACAGTTCTTCCCGGAAAGACCGGGCTATTTTTTGACCAGGCGACCGTTGAGTCGTTGGTTGGGGTTCTTGGGCGCTTTGAGCCCCAAGTATTTCAGCCTGAGGTCTGCCGGGCACAGGCGGAGAGGTTTTCCAAAGAGCGATTTCAGCAGGAATTTAGGGGGTTTGTTGGGGAAAAGTGGTCCCAGCGGCTCCTTCGGTAATTACGCGGGAAATATTGGTAAGTTAGGAGACTGTCTGGGTAAGCTGTCCTGGTGTGTTAAAATTTTCCTGTGCCCGAACTTCCCGAAGTTGAGACAATTAGAGGCCAATTAGAGAAGGAACTTGTTGGCGAAGAGATTGTCGAGGTTTGGTACGACGCGGCCAAGATGCTCAAGCCCTCGCCAGAGGAATTCGTTGCGGGGGTGCGCGGCCAGAAGGTTACCGGGGTCGGGCGGCGGGCGAAATTGCTGATCTTTAATCTCTCCGGTGGAAACTCGTTTGTGGCGCATCTTAGAATGAGTGGGCAGCTGCTTATTCGCCAGCAGAGCGCTTCGGCTGATGACTACATCCATGTCCGTTTTAAGTTGGCCAGTGGTCGAGAGCTGCGCTTTGCTGAGCCCCGCCTTTTTGGTTACGCGCAGTTTTTGGCTGGTCCGGGTGAGCTGGCTGCGGTGTTGGCCAAATACGGTCCGGAGCCGCTGGACGATCTCGACTTTCCTACTTTTTACCAAGCGCTCCAGGGGACAAAAAGAGCGGTGAAAGCGGCCTTACTTGATCAGCATCTTTTCTCAGGAATTGGTAATATTTACGCCAACGATGCTCTGTGGTTGGCCAAAATTCACCCCCAGCGTCCGGCGGCGAGTTTAAGTAAAGAGGAGGTAGCGACACTGCTCGCGGCGATCGAGGATGTGCTGCGTGAGGGGTTGGCGACCAAAGGAGCCTCGGATCAATGGTACCGCGATGCCTATGGTAAAAGAGGGAGCTATCAGGAGCATTTCAAGGTCTATGGGCGGACGGGGCAGCCTTGTAACGAGTGTGAGACCCCAGTTGAGCGTATTGTCGTTGGGGGAAGGGGGACATTCCTCTGCCCCCGTTGTCAGCCCCGACTTGTGTCACACCGCCCCCGTCTAGTTTCATGATTTTGGAGAAACTGCACGTCGTCAATTTTAGAAGCTACTCTGAAAGGGAGGTTTCGTTCTCCCCCGGAACTACTCTGGTAATTGGGCCGAACACGGCGGGGAAGACCAACCTTCTCGAGGCCGTGTATCTGCTCTCCTCGGGTAGGTCTCTTTCGGCTTCGGTAGAGTCGGATCTGATCCATCTGGGGGCGGATTGGGCGCGGGTAGGGGGTGTGCTTCTGGCGGATGGTCGAGATAATAGGCTGGCGGATGCGGGTTTAGGTGTTGATCTTTCGGTTGCCGATGAAGGTGGGAAAAATGATGCTACGGAGCTTGAGGTTTTCATCGCTCGCGGAGAGAACGGAAGATCCACCAAACAGTTTAAAGTTAACGGAGTTAAGAAGGGTTTGGGGGCTTTTCAGGGTGTTTTTAGGGTGGTAGTTTTTTCTCCGGAATACTTGCGTTTGGTCTCTGGAAGTCCCAGTCGGCGTAGGCGTTACCTTGATCGGGTTCTCTCCTCTCTGGACCCTTTTTACTTTCGGGCTCTTGATGAATACAAAAAGGTTTTGCGTAATAGGAACCAGCTTTTGTGGGAGATTCGAGAGCGCGGAGCCGCTCGGAGGAATTTAGAGTTTTGGGACGACAAACTCTTCGCCTTGGGGGAGGAGATATTGGCAAAAAGAACCGGGCTGTTTTCCGATCTGGGTTCGCGACTGGCTACTTTGGGCCTGGGGTTGGAGCTCTCTTACCGGCCCTCGGTTCTTGAGCGGGTTTTTTACGGAGAGCGGCTGCCTGCGGAGATTGCGCGGGCGACTACTCTCTGGGGCCCACACCGGGATGATTTCCTTTTTTTGCGCGCGGGGGAGGAGAGAAACTTGGCCACTTTTGGTTCGCGGGGCGAGCAGCGGGAGGCCGTTTTCGCGCTGTGTTTGGCCGAGCTAGATGTTGTTACCAACCGCGTTGGTGAAAGACCGGCTCTTCTTCTTGATGACATCTTCTCGGAATTGGATGAGGCGCACCGCCAGAAGGTGCTGGAGGTGCTGCCGAAACAGCAGGCGATTATTACCTCGGCTGAGCCGGAGCTGTTGAACTCGGAGCTAATGGGTAGCGCTGGGGTGATACAGTTGGATTAGTTGTTATGAGAGTTTTTCTGGCGCTCGAGCTTCCTGTAGAGATCAAGCAGGGATTGGCCAAGGTTCGGCGGCAGTTAAAGAGTTCAAGTGCCAATGTTCGTTGGGAAAAACCAGAAAAGCTGCATATTACCCTGGTTTTTATGGGTGCTGTTCCCGAGGAAAGGGTGGGCGCTTTGAAGGGGATAGTTAGCGAGGGCTTAGAGGGTATAGGGCAGATCAAGCTAGGTTTAGGGGGTTTTGGTGTTTTTCCTAATGAGCAGCGGCCCCGAGTAGTTTGGGTTGGGCTTCGGGGGGAGGTGGAAACGCTGTCCCGCCTTCAGCAGCAGCTCACCCAAGCGCTTTCTGAGGCCGGATTTTCCTTCGACCGTAAGAAGTTTCATCCCCATGTGACGATTGGGCGGGGCGATTCGGCCTTAGCTGAAACGCTAAGGGAAGTTGGAGTAGGGGAGTTGGGGGAGGCCGAGTTTACGGTAGGTGCGGTGATGATTATGGAGAGTGTTTTGCAGCCCACGGGTTCAGTTTACACCCCACTGGCGCGAATTCCTTTGGGTCCCTGAGTGGTTGGAGGCCTCGTGCTATTATGACCCCATGTCCCGGCCAGATATCGAGCAACATATAGAGTCCTTGGAGAAGAGGCAGAAGGAGTTGGCGGAGAAGATTCGCGAAACGAAAGAGAAAATCGGTGGGGTCGAGGGGCCAATGCAGTCCTGGAGTAGCCACGAGAAGCAGGATTTGGAGGAAGAGGCTCTGATTATTGGGAAGAGTCTTGCAAGGGTGGAAGCGCAAATTGCGGAGCTCTCTGCTTTAAGCGGCTCGGGTGGTGGTGGGGTGGTCACTACCGGTTCTCGGGTTCGTTTATCTCTAGATGGTGTGCCGCGAGAGTTGTTGCTGACTGCTACGCAGAGCGATCCGGCCAGATGATTTTTATCGGCCGAGA
>CAZUPF010000037.1:0-5621 GCA_964622035.1 uncultured Candidatus Saccharibacteria bacterium
CTCTGGTAAACGAGCGCCAAGCGGCTTTCACATATGTTTTCCATCGCCAAACTTTGTAGGTGCGGGGAGAGTGTTTCCGCAAAAAACCGCGAATGAATTCTCCCCGATACAGGCGGAGCCACTCGGTGGTTTTTAGGAAGTTTCTCACCCCCCGCCAGGCCTTTTTGATACCCCACCGTGTGGCCTTAAGGACTCTAACGACTGTATCTTGGGCTACTCTTCCTACTCCCTGTGTGGCCTGGGCTTCTAACGGCAGTCCCTTCCCCGCTTTCTTCTTCACAAACCCTGTGCCCTTCTTCCCTTTCTGGGGTGACTTTAGGATCTGTCTGGCGGCCCCGAAAATTTTCCCGAGAGCGGTAGAGATTGCGGTGAATAAACCCCCCCATCGCGGACGGGAGGGGTTATAGGGAGCGGTGCTCGGTACCATGGTGGTTGAATTATAAACTAAACCCCGCCTGCTTGACAGTAATAGGTGGTACCGCTACCATGGGGGTGAGCTAATGAGAATAATCCGCTTCCTGCTACTAACTACCATTGTGTCGACCCTGCTTTTGAGTGTGCCTACCAGAGCGCACGCTTACCTTATTGATGAATTGGAGGATCTTCAGAACGATATTGATACTGGAGAGGAGCATCTTCATACTTGGGAATATAATATGATAGACGGCGCATTAAAGAATGTAGCCCTGGGACTCGTTGGGGTTCCCGGCGCCTCTGATGATGTTGAAGGGCGAACAACTTCCAGCGGTGGTCTGGGAGGGCTTCTCTGCGGGATTATGTCTTCGACCTTGGAATCGCCGCCTACGGTTCAACCGGTTCAGCACCTGGCTAAGATGCTTCGCCTTCGGGTTTCGCCGGTCTACGCTAATACCGGGAGCCAGCTTTTGACTGACTATAATTTTGAGGGTCTTTGGAAAATCTGCCGCAATGTTTCCTATGTGCTACTGATTGCTGTCCTTGTTGCGGTTGGTTTTATGGTTATGTTTGGGGCTAAGGTTGATCCTAGAACCACGGTTACTGTCCAAATGGCTCTGCCCCGGATTGTGACCACGCTGCTGCTGATCACTTTTAGTTACGCTATTGGGGGCTTGTTCATTGATCTTGTTGCGTTGCTTAAGGCTGTTTTTGGCAACCTTTTTGGTATTAATTGGGGCGATCTAGGAAATCTTTTTGGAGACATCGCCTTTGGTATTGCGGGAGTTCCAATAATTCCGGGGATGACCCGTCCGGGAATGATCGACCAAATACCAGGGCTAGATACCACGCTGGGGTCGGCGGTGAAAGGGCTTGGGAAGCCGCTATTTTTCGTAACCTTTCTCTTTATGGCGATAATTGCCCTTATTAACGTTTTTATTGCCTTTCTTGGGGAATGGGCGAACCTTTTCATTCGTACGGCGTTCTCCCCGATTTTCATTCTCGGCGATGCCCTCCCTCGACAGAGCTCTAGGGAGATGCCTGCCTATAGCTGGTTTAAAGCACTGCTGGCCAGTTCAATATCTATTCCCATTATGGGTCTCCTGCTGTGGTTTGCGCAGGAATTTGCTAAGGAAATTCCTACATTCGGTATCCAGGGCCCCGGGTTCATCACGCCTCCGGCGCCGATCAATGCCATTGTTGCTTTTGGAATTTTGTTGCTGATTACTAGTATTCCCGCGGCGGTGAAGAATGCTCTGGGAGTCCTGCCGCCTTCCGGTGTTGCCGGGGCGGCCCAGAAGTCGGGTGAGCTAATGAAAACAGCGTCGCTGCTCAACCCGGTCAAGATTAAGATTCCGTAATCCCACTCTACTTCCTGGGAATCCGACCAACCTGTTTCTCGTAATCTAAATACTCTGCACCAAAGCGCCCTTTTAGCAGTGCTTCTTCTTTTTTGGCTAGCTGGTGAAGCATGAGCGCGATCGGGATGGTGAGCAGGAAGAACCAGCTGGCTAGGGCGAGTTCTGCCCCCAAAGGTACCAGGGACACTCCCAAATAGATGGGGTGGCGGAAATAGCGGTACGCTCCGCTGGTTACCAGGTGATGCTCTTTTCGCAGGCCAATATCATCAGCCCAGCTTCGGCCCAAGCTGGTTCTTCCCCAGACAGCTATAGCCCCTCCCGCAGCGAAGCACAGCAGACCCGCAATCCTGACTACCCCTTCTGTGAGGGACGAGGGGAGACTAATTGGCCAAAGCACATACCCCAGGATCTGAAAGAGGATGATAGTGGTGCAGAATAGAGTAAGGCGGCCCCAAAGATTAAGGAAGAGCGGGGATAGTTGCTGCCGTTTCGGAGCCAAGGGCTTTTGCTGTCTGCTCAAATACCACCAAAAAAAATAGAGGAAGAGGAGGCCCGCCCCGATAAAAAACCTTAATGCAAATTTCCAAAACATTAGCTAGAGTTTAGCAAAAAGAAAAGGGACAAGTTAGAGACCAATGAAGGTCTAACTTGTCCCTCGGTGGGCGCTGCTATGGGGGGGTTCACTTCTTCTTTCGGCGGAATATCGCCCGAATTCCACTGAAGATTAGGGCTATCGGCGTTATCGCTGCGGCTAGGATCCCTACGACACTAACCATACTTCCGAACCCGGAAGCGGCGCTTCCGGTGGCGAGAGTCTCGCTGACGAAGGCTATCAACGCCAGCGCAACGATCGCCAGTATACCTACGAGACGCCAACCTTTCCAGTAGGAGGGGTTGAGCGCTCCCAGGTTGGGGTGATTAGCGCGGAAGATGTAGTCCTCGTACTCATCCACGGCGAGGTATCGAGAATACCTCATTACGACTCCTGGCGACAAGAGACCCTCGAGCTTAGGTTTGTCCTGGCGTTCGAGGTGATCGATGGCCCGATCCCGCTTTTGCAGGTATGCGGGGATCGCATCTAGGTAACCCTCGTTCTTGTCTTGGACCTCCTTTGCCGCATCGCAGATACCTTTTCTCCTCCGGGCGATGCTGTCCTGGATGGCCTTCGCCTCCTGGAACCCCGCTGCCTTTGCCTCCTTGCGGCCCCTCTCGGCCGTCTTTCGGACCTTTTCCATGGCGGCGGTGTAGGCGATACCAATCGCCGCTCGGCTCTCGGCATACTCCTCGATACGGGTCTTGCCGCTCGTCCTTGCCAGGAGATCCGCCTCTGCCTGGTCCCGCTCTTGCTCGGCTATCTTTTCGGCCACTCCCAACGTTATCCTTACGGTTTGGAGGGCGCGATCGCGGCACTCCTTGGCCTGTAGCAGACTCGCCTGCCCTTCGCTGGCCAAAGTCGCCAAGGCCTCATGCCGTTTCTGCGCGAGCTGGGGGAGGACCCATTCAATCCCGCTTTTCAGGGTGGCTAGCGCGGCCTTGAGTTGACGAGCATTATCGTAGTCCTGCCCGTCAAAATTGGTGAGAGGTCCGTCTTTTCCTTGCGCCTCCCCCACATTTTCATAGACTTCTTCGTAAATATCGAAGAGCCCCTCGTATAGCTCACTCCCCATTATCGGTACCTGTATGGCCATCATGGCCTCCTTTTTGTTTGTATCCCTATAGAAAATAGACTTTGTTTTGGATAATTTTTTCCCCCCCCCAGGGAGGCAGCAGCAAGCTGGTGCCCCCTTGGTGGGAGGAACTATCAAGCCTATTTCCAAGGAACGGAAAAAGAGGCCAATTCCCCCCACGTTGTTAATTTGCTCTAGCCTTAAAGTCTAAACAAAAAGGCTAGAAGCCGGTGACAAAGGATTTATCCCCAGATTCTAGCCCTATTGCGTGCCCCTCCCCGTTCCTTGAGACAGGGTAATATTAGCATAAAACCCTATAATTGTCAAGGTAGGAAAGTGGTGTTTTCGAGTAGTTGGGCCTTTTATCCTGTGTTATACTAAGGCCAACTGCCCCTCCCTCGCTCCGGCCTCGGAGGGTGAGCTACCCCATGAAGAACGAGCAAGTTACTACAAAGCAGCACCCCGTTCCCCAGAACATTATGGAGGTGGAGTTTAAACTGATTGGCGATATGACTATTCGCCAGTTCTCCTATGTGGCGGCGGGCGGTTTTCTTTGTTACCTCATTTTTTCGGGGGGTTTGCCCGCTCTTATTCGTTGGCCACTACTTTTTTTGATTAGTTTCCTGTCTTTGGGTGCGGCCTTCTTGCCAGTAGAGGATCAGGGTCTTGACGAGTGGATCCGCAACTTTTTTGTGGCTACCTACTCACCAACCCAGCGGGTTTGGGGTGGGCGGAAGGGGGAGCGTCAGAGCGCACGGCCCCCGAGGCCCAAAAAACCGTTGGTGAAGAAGGGGGGCGCTAAGCGGACGGAAGAGGTGAAGGAGCCGCCAGCAGAGGTGGAAAAGCGGCTCAAGGAGAGTGTGGCAAAGATTAAGGACAAGGGGCTAAGCGAGAAGCAGGTCGGCCGGCGCGTGCGAACTATTGCTGCTGATTTGGAGAAGATTGTGGCTACGCTAGAACGCTCTGAAGGTAAGCGGGTTAGTGGTGCCGTTCGGGAGGAGAATCTCGTTCTCAAAAAGAGGCTGCGAGGTCTTTCATCAGAGCTTAGTACGCTGCGGGAGGAGCAGGGGTTTGGTCGCGCTGCTCCGGATCTTAAACGCACTGCCGATTTTTACCAGGAGCGGGTCAAAACTTTAGAGGAGAAGCTTAAGGTGCTGGAGGAGTCTGGTGGTAAGGAGGAGCGGGTGGTGGAGGATAAGCCAACGGTCCAGCCTAGGGCTAAGGAGGAATACCAGCGGCAGGCCGCAGCCCTTAAGGGGGAGAACAAGGGTTTGACCGAGAAGGTGTCGGTGGCTGAATCTGAGGTTACCAAGTTGCAGAAGGAGGCAGAAGTTCTGAGACGCGAGGGTGCTGCGTCTTCTCAGCGCATTTCGAAGGGGGTAACTGATCTCAAGCAGCTTGAGGATGAAAGAGATAGGGCGGTGACTAATCTGGATCGGTTACAGCGCCGGGTTTCAGGGCTGGAACGGCCGCGCCCGCCTGTGCCGGCGCACACAGCCTCGCCTTCTGTGGGGGAGGAAAAAAAGGAAGCGGAAAAGCCGGTAGTGGCTAGGGAGAAAATTGCTCCGATCATTGATGGCCTTCCTAATGTAGTTAGCGGGGTTGTCAAGGGTCAGAAAGGCGAGCTCCTGGCAGGAGTGATGGTGGTGATTGAAGACGCGGACGGTGACCTAGTACGGGCATTGAAGACGAACAAGTTAGGCCAGTTTGTTATCGCTACTTCCTTGCCGAACGGGGACTACACTGTTAAAGTCAAAAACGCAGCGGGAGCCTCCGCTCCCGTGAAAGTTCGGATGGACGGTAGTGTTTTGGAACCGATTGTTTTCCGGGCGAGAGGATAGAAAGCTGTTGAATGGCTGTAGAAGTTAGAGCAACAACCCAAGAACATTTGGATATCGAGGATATTCGGGATGATTTTGTTGTTTTGAAGGATGGTGGGGTCTTAGCTGTTCTGGAGACAACAGCGGTTAACTTTGACCTCCTGTCCGAGCGAGAGCAGGACGCGATGATCGAGGCATACGGGGGTTTTTTGAACTCCCTCTCGTTCCCGATTCAAATTGTGGTGCGCTCGAAGAGGTTGGATATCTCTTCTTACCTGGCCCTTTTGCGTAGAGAAAAGGAGCACCAGAAGAATAAGATGTTGCGGGGGCATATTGAGCGTTATCATCAGTTTGTGAAA
>CAZUPF010000038.1:0-5484 GCA_964622035.1 uncultured Candidatus Saccharibacteria bacterium
CACCCGCTACACTCATAACCATTCCCAAAGCAAGAATCAAAGAAACAATTTTTTTTATTCATTTTCATTTTTTCACCCCCTCTCATAAGTCTGCTCGCTAATAATAAAGTATCGATCTTTTTGCCTGTCAATCTATTCGTTCACCTCCCATCAAAAAGGCAATAATTACTGCGGTATTCAACCAGCGTATAGCCACAAGCCCAAGGACCCGCGGCCCCTGGTACTAGAGCTACTCCGAACAAAACCAAAGACAAAAGCCAACTCTCAGAAGAGCTGGCCTCTCAATGTAATAATGTATTCAGTTGTCGTG
This sequence comes from uncultured Candidatus Saccharibacteria bacterium, assembly GCA_964622035.1. GTDB lineage: Bacteria > Patescibacteriota > WWE3 > JAUXAW01 > JAYEID01 > CAZUPF01. The sequence continues at coordinate 311 of CAZUPF010000038.1, forward strand.
TGGCAGGCTCTATTCACAGGAAAAAATGGACTATACCGCTACTCTCTAAAACCTAGCAAAGTTGGCAGATACTGTCAAGTGGCGCACCCACAACCCACACCCAAATACCTAAAACCGTGCTTCTCAAGCACCGAGGGAGGAAACATCCGCTTAGCATCAAAAATCAAATCCCCCCTCATCCGCTTCTTTACCTCCCCCCAATCGGGCTTGGCGAAGTCCCCCCACTCACAAAGAACTGCCAAGGCATCAGCGTCAGCGGCCACTTCGTAGGGGTCTTCGCAGAATGTAACGCCGTGAAGCAGTTTTCGAGCATTATCCATTCCCAAGGGATCAAATACCCGTACTTTCGCCCCCTTGTCTTGTAAGGTTTCAATAAAAGCAACTGCCTGCGACCCGCGCACATCGTCCGTTCCCGGCTTGGCGGTCAGCCCCCACACACCCACAGTTTTTCCCTCGGGCCCGCCCAAGAGGGCCCCCAATCTAGAAACATACTTCCCCGGACGAGCCTGGTTGTACTGGTCGAGCTTGGAAAAGAAATTATCTTCTTCCCCGTGCTCACCGAAAAGCGCCGCCAGAGCCTGCACATCCTTGGGAAAGCAGTACCCCCCATAACCAATGCCCGGGTGCCAGTAATGGCTCCCAATCCGCGGGTCTAGACCAATCCCCCGAACGATGTCCTCAATGTCCGCCCCCACCGCCTCACAAAGATTAGCCACCTGATCAATAAAACCAATCCGCAAGGCCAAATAAGCATTGGCCGTGTACTTAATCAGTTCCGCACTAGAGACACTCGCCCGAACAATCGGTGCGCCCAAAGGTTCATGTAGCTTAGCCAAAACCGCAAAAGCCTTATCCGAGTCGGCACCAACTACAATCCGATCCGGTTGCTGGGTATCACCCACCGCACTACCCTCCCGCAAAAATTCGGGGCAAGAAACCATTTCAAAATTGGCTTGGGGGTTCGCTTCTCGAATAACTGCCGCCACCTGCGGAGCGGTTCCGGGTGGGACAGTACTCTTATCCACAATCACTGTATATTTTGATGAAAGAAGGGGGGCGAGAGTCCGCGCGGCAGTGAAGACCTGGGAAAGATCACACCCCCCACCGTCTCCCATCGGTGTCCCCACGGAGATAAAGATGACCTCAGAATGCGGAATCGCCTCCGCGTAATCAACGGTCGGAATAAGACGGCCGGCGGAAACATTACGAGCAACCAGCTCGGCCAGACCCGGCTCAAAAAAGGGCACCTCCCCCCGCGCAAGCATCGCTACCTTATCCTTACTGCGACGGACCACCCAAACTTTGTTCCCCAGATCGGCAAATACTGCCCCCGAAGTTAGACCAACATACCCCGCACCAAGAAAGGTAAGGTTCACTTGTAAACTCCCCGCAAGTCGCTAATGCGCACGCGCAAGATGTCGAGAAACATCCGCCAAGAATCAAGTACCGGATTAAGCCGCTGGGTCTCCGCGTACTGCCAAGTAACCGGCACTTCCTTTATTTCATAGCCCAATTTCTTCGCCAAAAACAAAACCTCCACATCGAAAGCCCCCATGTAAGCGTGCTTTATCTCTCCCACCCGCTCACCGTAAATGTAGAGCCGCGAAAAAATGTCCGCCGCGGCCTTTTTAGTAAATAGTTTAAAACCACACTGGGTATCATTAATGCCCGAAAGAACAAGCAACTGCACCAAAAAATTAAACCCGCGCCCGAGAAAATGGCGCGACCAAGGCTCATCCACCCGCTTGGACCCAAAACCCTCCCGCGAGGCGATAGCCACAGAGAAATCATGGTCCCGAAGCCACATCAGAAAACGATCCACATCTTCAATCGGGGTCGAGAGGTCGGCATCGGAAAATAGGACAAAATTACCCTTGGCCGCCAGTACCCCGGTTCGTACCGCAAAACCCTTGCCTTTGTGGGGGTTTTTGATCAGCTGTAGCTCAGGCCGCTTGCCAAAAAACTCCTCAGCAACGGCCGTCGTCTTATCCTCCGAACCATCATCAACCACCAGCACCTCGAAGGGGTAATCTTTACCCTCCAAAAATGCAAAAACCCGAGCCAGGCTCTGGCGAATACCGGCCTCTTCGTTATAGGTGGGAATGACGACAGACAAATAAGGTTTCATAAGACTTTCCCTATTCGATACTTTAGCAAAAATCCCAGGGTCTCGAAGATGTTTCCCGGAGGCATTTTGGACTTCCCCTTCGTTCGATCTTCAAAATGAACCGGAACCTCAGCAAGCTTGGCTCCCAAATCATGAGCCCGACAAACCAGAGCCACTTGAAAAGCGTACCCCGAAGGCATCGTCTCGTCCAGAACCACTCGGGAAAGCACCCGATCTACCCGAATCGCGCGAAAGGCGGGAGTGTGGTCGTGAACACCCCAAACTCCCAAAACCCGGGCCACCATATTACCAAAAAAGCTAAGGAGTTTGCGGTGCGGACCCCAATCGGCAGGAATAGAGCCACCACGAACATAGCGCGAACCGATCACAAAATCGGCCCCCTGGTCAACCGCGGCCAGCAGCCGCTTCAGGTCCCGCGGGTCGTGCGAAAGATCACCATCTATTGTCGCCACAATCTCCGCTCCCAGATCCTTCATCGCAAAGTTCATCGCCTGTACGGAGGCCGCCCCCAAACCCTTCTTCTCTTCCTCAATCAACAGGTGGATGTTTCCCCATTTTTGCTGGACCTGGCGCACCGCCTCAGCGGTGCCATCGGGAGAGTTCCCATCAATAACCAAAATACTCATCTCGTGGTTGGGAATTCTCGCAAACTCCTCCTCCAAAAGATTGATCAATTTTCCAATATTCTCCCGCTCGTTGTAGGTCGGAATAATAACGACAGTCTTCATTAGTTTTCCTGGGGGGCAGCTAAGGGCGAAAGCAGGGGGCGCTTAGGATTAAAGAGAAAGTCAGTGATGGATTCTAACAGATTGCTACCACCACTTCCACTAGCTGCCGCCGTCGCCTCCGGAGCGTCCATATGCGGCCCCAAACCGGCCTCAAGCTCCGCCACCCACGAACCACGCCAGGCTGCCAGATTCTCAAGACGCAGAGCCTCTTCTCCCGAAGCCACCCGCTCCACCCTTGCCAAAACCTCGTTGCCCAAGGCCAACTGCTCCCGAAACCTTTCCCCAATTTCCTGGCGACCCTCTTCGACAGTGAGGCGCGCCAGCTCCTCCCCCGCCCGCGCTAGCAGTTCTTGCCGCTCTTTAAAAAGCCGCTCCACCAAAGAGAAGTTCTCCTCCTCAGAAACCGTCAAAATCTCCGAGAGCCGGGCCTCCGCCAGATCCAGCGCCCAGAGAGCCCGAACCTCCGGAGTCCTTTTTATCAACCAGTGAATGTTTTCCCACAGAGTTTTCAAAAAATAAACTGGGGAGGTGGGCGTGATAAGCGCCTTGGCAACCAGCTCAGAGCTGGCCGTACTTTCCCCCACGATGGGGGTAATGGGATCCGCCGCCAAGGCTGGACCGCCAAGGGAGGAAAACACAACAACACTGATTAATACAGAACAAAAAGCCCTCATTTATATTATATTCAGTACCGCACTGCCAAGAGATAAACCACCACTACCAAGGCCGCAATCAGCAAGTAATCCAGCAAAACTTCAAAATCGAATTCGTCCTCCAGAACGTGATGAGCAATTCCCCAAACCAGATAGAACAGTGAAACCCCCACCACAACCAGAAGCTGCCGCGCAGGATCGCCGTGAAAGAGAAAGAGGAGAACCCCCGCCAAAGCAAGGCCAACGAATAAGGCGACATAGAGGAGTGCGTGCTGTATCTTGGTCAAAGTATTGCCCCCACCTGAGAATACCAAATACCCAGTAAAAGAAACACCAACAGAACCAGGTGCCCGGCCGTGCGGGCGGTAAACCGAATCCCCCGTCGTCGGGAAACAACCAAAACATCCAACAGAAAAAGAAAGCCAAGAAAAACAACGAAGATAAACCCACTGCTGAGAGCAAAATTACTAAGGTCCAAACCGGGGATTTCCTGAGCACCGGCAGCTTGGGCCCGGACCTGTGTCTGCACCAGCGGGCGATGCCCCTCTGCCGTTAGCTCGGTTTCAACTCCCAAACCCTCGGCGGCAGGCTCCGCCGGTTCGAAGGTCGCTCCCACAGCCCCGGGAGCCTCTGTCGCCGAGCCCTCCCCCACCGAGGCCAGGTACGAAGTCTGAGACTTGCCAAACATTTGCACCACCAGCGTCGTCTCAAAACCAAGTAGGTCACCGTCCACCACCGCCACCCCGATTTCCTCAAAATTATTGCTCAGCAGATTTTCCCGGTGGGATGGTGAATCCATCCACGCCCGGACGACCGCATCTGAGTGGTTGAAATCTTTGGCCAAGTTCTCCCCCGCCGCCAAATATACATAACCCACATTGTCAATAAAATCCCACGGCTCGGTGCCGTCAGGAGCCACATGCGCCCAGTAGTCATCAAGAAACATATCTCGAGCTTTGGCCTCCGCCGCTATGCTGAGTTTATCGTTCAGCGTAAGCTCGGCCAAACCGCTCTCCGCCCGCTGCTCATTGGTCAGCGTAAGAATATCGGCCACCGAAATGTCGGTCGCAAAACCCAAAATACCGGGAAAGCGCGCATCCAGACTGGTCAGCGTGAAAAAGAGAACAAAGAAGAAAAGCAAATAGGAACCCAAAGCCCGCTTGTGGAGTAGCTTAGCCCGCCCGCGACCTCCCGGGTGGGGCAGAATTTGGCGCTCGAGCGCCGGTGGAATCACCCGTCTCATACTTGAGATTGTAGCACAAAGTACATAAAGGCAAGGCCAGTTTTCCGCGGTAGAAAACTGGCCGCTCGAGCGGTAACTATCAGAACTGGGACACCCGGTGCTTGGTCTAACCGGTAGAGTCCACCCCTACCTCTCGCTGTAGCAACATCACCATCTGGGGCGAAGTGTCCAACAACTGGATCAGTGTGCTGCTCATTACCTGCCAACCTGTCTGTCCCAGATCCTCCAATATAGCAAAATCATCTGCGGGGATGACCCACCTACTACCGGCCCGGGTCACAATAGCAACTGTCACCTGCTTCGTCTCAAACATTTCCTTTCCCTCCTTACCTACGCTTGTTCTTGCACCCTCAGACATCACTGACACACTGCGTTATAGTAACACAGGCCTACGCCCCACCGCAAATTGCCAATTACACCCG
>CAZUPF010000039.1:0-5450 GCA_964622035.1 uncultured Candidatus Saccharibacteria bacterium
ACTGCCGGGTGTAGCGACTGCTGAGTATAAAACCAGTTACCCTCCCGAACCGCGGCGGTAAAATTATCAATCCGCAGGTGCCAGGTATCCTCATCGGGGTTAATCCCCGCAACATCGAGCTGATAAACCCGCGGTAAGAAGGCCGTAAGAAAAAGCAAAACAGGAATCAATTTTTTGTAAGCTAGCTTTGGCATTTTTTAAGCTGGTAAATTCTGCTCTCCCGAACCTCCTCAGCGGCATTGTGGCGCTTTAACTTTTCTGGCAACACCCCTTCTAAAATACTTGGCCGTAAGTAGTAGACATAGTCTTCAACAAGTTCAAACCGGGCAGAGAACTCAGGATCGGTCACCACCGATAGCCGCGAACCCTCCTCATGCTCATTGGTCCACAAAACGAAACACGCCCCACTACTCTCGAACCAACGCCACTGCTCTTCCACAAGAAGGTTCTCGTCGTACTTCAAGCTGTTCCCACGCAAATACCAAGAACTGACCCCCGTCTCATCAGAGAAAACGACTAATTCCCCAGAGAGCACCGGATCGGTGGCCGCCTGGTAAACGCTCGAGTACATCAAGCGACGGTTACTAATAACCCCAAAAGAAACGAAGATCTCGCAGACCAGGGTGGTCAGAAATAACATTTTTGGCAAATATGCTCGAAGCCTTTTAAGCGCGGCAAACAAAACGCTGCCCAGAACGGCGGCCAGCCCTAGCCCCAAAACCGCCGCCCGAGAAACACCCCCCGCCCCCAAGAAGTAGAAACGGTACTTCAGAGTTACAAAAGTATGAAGCGCTAAAAGGGCGAAAGCTGCGAAGGGGAACAGTTTGTCCCTATGCGCCGTTGTTGACGCTCTGAAACCCGCCACTACAAACCCGCTTAGAAGAAGCAACAACGGGATATAGAAACGGGAGCGCGGGCACCAGACAAAAAACAGGGCCAGGGATAAAACGACGTAGGCAAAGATGGGAAGATAATGTAACCATTTTTGGCGCAAAAGCCCCAGCCCCCGGACCAACCACCAGAATCCCCAGGGAAATCCAAAAAGGAAAACCGCGTAAGACAGCCACTGCCAACGGTAAAACGCAGCGTTCAAGAAACCGGCTGGATCGTCACTATAGAGAGTGTAAAATACTGTGCCAAAGACTAGGTAGTTACGCAGCAGCCAAGGAGAGATTACTAGCACGAAAGCTACCGAATACAGAACCAAGGAAAGTAGGATCCCCCGCCGCTCCCCTCTCTCCCTTGTCAGTAAACCTAATCCCAACGCCCCGAATAGCAAAAAACCCTCGTACCTCGTCATCGCCGCCAGACCGCAATCCGCCCCCATAAACGCCACCTGCCGCAGACCACGCAAAAACCTTGGCGGGTCGTAGAAAAGGTTAAAGGCCAGAAGAACCCAAAAAGCAAAAACGGGCTCGGCAACTACGCGGATGGACCAGTAAAGAAAGATGGGAGAGAAAAGTAATAGGTAGCCGGCAGCCAGTAGCCAGTTAGCGGAAAGGTCGGGAAAGAGCCGCCTCGTCAGCCGACAAGTTAAGAAAAGGCCGCCGGCCGAGGCAAGGAGGACGACAATCTTCGCCCAAACAACCGCATCCAGAAAAGGGATCCCGACGGCAATCAGCAGCGGAAAGACCGGCAATCTTTTGGCATCGGGGGGGTACTCCCCCCGGGTAATACTCTCAGCAATGCGCAGAAAGTCGTAAGAGTCGCCCCACTCGGCAATATTAATATTAAAAAGGGCCAACCGGAGAGCAACAAACACGGCGGCCAACAGAAAGAGGTGTGCTCTTTTCATTTTTTGAGAAGATACAGAACTCCGCCGATCAGACTCGAGCTCAGGCGTAGCGCGTGGTAAACAAAAGAGACTGCCAAAGCCATCTCGGAAGGAACCCCAACCCGTTCAAAAAAGAAAACGTAAAGCCCGTCCTGAATCCCCAAACCATTAACCGAGATCGGGGCCATACTCGCCACGGTAATGAGCGGAACCACAAACAAACAGTACAAATAGGAAACCTTAACCCCCAGAGCAACAAAGACCAAATACTGGGTCGCAATCGCAAAGAACTGAACAATGAAGGATGTCCAAATAGCCCTCAGCAGCACCGCGCGCGCCTCGCGATACGACAAAACCGAGTTATAAAACTGCAACAGAGTTGGATGTAGCTGAGCTATCCGCGGAGCCAACCACAAACCTACCGCACCCAGTCCCAACAAGCCAATCGAGATCAGCACCGCCGTCAGCCGAAAGTAGTAGAGAAACCCCCCCCAAGAAATGAGTGCCAGAACCAAAACTCCCGTCAACCGTTCCATAAAAACCGAGGAGACGGCATCAACCTTCTTATCCGTCGTCCCCGCCAGCTTATACGCCTTAACGACGTCGCCGCCAACACTAGTCGGTAGAAAGTTATTGAAAAACGACCCCATAAAGTAGAGCCGAATAAACTTGGCCAGCGGGGCCCTGATCCCCCTGACCTGGGCCAGGGCCTGCCAACGGTACGAGGAGAAAACATAATTGACCAAGATGCACCCCAAAGAAAGCGCTAGGGCCCACAGACGCGCGCCCCGCACCTCACGCACCAATAACGAAAAATCGACACCTTTAAAAATTAGATAGAGGGCCAGCCCACTAACCGCCAAACGCACTAATAGTTGTAGCGCCTTTTTTTTACTCATCAAGCAACTCCCGATATATTTCCTCCAGTTTATCCCCCACCCCATCCCAAGAAAAAACCTCCTCAACCCGCCGTCGGGCGGCCTTGGCCAGATTACTCTGCGAAGTCTCACTGCGGAGAAGATGAATTAGCGCTTGGGCCAAGGCAGTCCCATCTCCCAAGGGGACCAGGATTCCAACATCGCCAAGCATCTCACGATTAACCGTCGTGTCAAAGGCCACCGTGGGCAAGCCGCAGGCCATGTAGCTCAGAATCTTCTGGTTCGCCTCCGATTTAGAAACCTTTGGCGCCACCGCTACCTGCCCCAGGGAAAGATAGGTCGCCGCCTCTTCATAGGCCACCCGACCGGTGAAGACTGTATTCTCAGAAATACCCAACTCTTCGCTCAACTGCTGGTAATCGCCAACATGGGGGTAGCCCATTACTAGAAAAACGGCCTCCGGAATTTCGGCGATCACCTTCTGGGCTGTGCGCAGCAGAATATCTGTCCCCTGATACTCCCCCAAAATACCCAGGTAGGAAACAGCCTTCGCTCCCGCAGGGATCCCCAGCGATCGGCGCAAGTCCGCATCGGCTGTGCAAGGCCGGAAGATAGTCGTGTCTACCCCATCGTAGAGAACTCGCAACTTCGCCACCCCAATATCTTGCGGCGCACTACTAATGACCACATCTGCCCATAAATTGATCCGCTTCTCGATAAAGGAAGCGACCCGCGACAGGCGACTACCATCGGCAAAAAAGCCATGGTCCACCGATTCCGCCGTCAGACTACCCTGATAGTCAAAAAGTAGCGGCTTTCTCAGAATTATACTCAGTATTTTACCAATGAATGCGCCCTCGTGAAGGTGGGCGTGAATAACATCCGGCTTAAATTTTAAAGCACTAAAAAAAGCGCGGATTAGCAAGAAAAAATCGAGGTATAGCTTGTGCCAAGAAGGGCCTGCCTCCAGCTTTTGGTACCAAGGAATGTTGAAGATCCTTCGCGTCGCTATTCCGGAGATGTCTTGACCATGGTGGTAGGTGCAGATAACCACCTCGTGGCCCCGACGCAACAACGCCTTCGCTTCTCCGAGGATTCGCACATGACAACCCCGATCGGCAAAAAAGGGGGTTGGGGCAATCATCAGTACCCGCAAGTGCTCTTTGGACATGGCCCTAACTTACCACAAAAACCAGGAAATAGGCAACGCCGCGGTCTATAGAAGCTGTTGACGGAGGATGTAAATCTTCTTACCCTGAGATTCAAAATAGGTACGGATCATCAGCTCCCCCAGCAGGCCCATCATAACTAACTGCACTCCCAAAACAATTAGCAGGATCGCCAGAAGGAGCAACGGGCGGTTGGCAATCGACTGGTGCTGAACTAGACGCACATAGGAGAGATAGCCCCCCGTCGCCAAACCGGCGCCCCCCGAGAGGAGCCCCAACGAACCGAAAAGGCGCAGCGGGCGAGTCTGAAAACTAAGTAGAAACTTGAGCAAGAATAGATCAAGGAAGACGTTTAGAATCCGTGAAAAACCATACTTCGATTTGCCGAAACGCCGCGGGTGGTGGCGTACCCGAACCTCAGCCACCTTGGCCCCCACCTGTTTCGCCACCGCCGGGATAAAACGGTGCATGTCTCCATAAAGACGGATATTCCCGATCACCTCACGCCGGTAGGCCTTGAGCGAGCAGCCGTAGTCGTGGAGCCGAACTCCCGAAAGGATCGAGATTAGCCGATTAGCCACTTTGGAGGGGAAAACCCGCAGGGGGTTGTCCTGCCTCTGGTGTCGCCAACCGGAAACAATGTCGTAACCCTCGTCAAGCTTTTTTAGTAGCAGAGAAATATCCGCCGGATCGTTCTGCAAATCCGCATCCAGAGTAACAATTACCTCCCCCTGAGCGTGGTCGAACCCCGCGCTCATTGCCGCCGTCTGGCCAAAATTGCGCCGAAAGCTAAGAACCTTCAAGCGGGGATCCTGGCGGTGGAGCTTAGCAAGGAACCGAAAGGAGCCGTCGGTGGAGCCATCATCAACGCAGATAATCTCGTACTCCCGCCCCACAGAAGCGAGCGCCCGGGTCAGGGCATCGTAGAGCTTACCCAGGCTTTCCTCTTCGTTGTAAACGGGGATAACGATAGAGATCATAATTTCTTCGCTAGCATCGCCCAACCGAGGGCGTCTCGCCTGTCTATTCTATCAAAAACTAAAGACAAAAGATACCAAAGGATAGAAAATGGAGCAAGAAGTACAAGCGCCAAGGACGAAGGAATTTTTAGCCGCAAAAGAAGAAAATAGAAAACATCAATTTTACGCTGGGCGCAAAGAGAGGCGAAGCCCCCAACCCGCTTGACTACTTCCACCTCAAAACCCGACGCTCTCAAAAGATGTTCCAGTCCGTACTTTGTAAAGCGATAAAAATCGTTGGGCTCGTAATGAAGACACCAACTCATTGGCACCGTCAAATACAAAATCCCTCTAGATTTCAAAACTCGACCGATATCTACCAGCGCCGCAGCCGTATCGGACACGTGTTCCAACACCTCGGTGCAAAGGACACCATCAAACGAATCGTCTTCAAAAGGCAATCCCGGAACCCCACCAACTACATCGGGACCGACTTCAGGATTGGAATCCATTCCCATATATTCACAGGCCCCCAAAAACCTTCGGTACGGCCTTTTCCCGCAACCAATATCCAAAACTTTACCCGTTAATCGGGGACCATACTGCCGAATTAGATTCTGCTGCAAATTCTTGATAATAAAAAATGGCGACTTTAAAGGCTTAAGGTCGA
>CAZUPF010000040.1:0-5410 GCA_964622035.1 uncultured Candidatus Saccharibacteria bacterium
CATCTTGTAAGTATTATAGCGGAAAAACCAGCTGAAAGCTAGGGCAGGAGGGCTCCGTCGAGGAAGCGGGTGGTATAACGGTCACGAAACTCGGATCGGCGCAGGTGATTTAGCTTTCGGATCCGACTGCGGCGGTATCTTTTTGGCCGCCAAGGCAACGGCCGCGTGCGCTACCCCCTCACCAGCTGCGCTTTGGTGGGGGTAAATGATAATCATCGAAGATTCTTCCTTCGATATCTCGGCCAAGTTCTGAATTTCCCGCAGGTGGAAACCGCCTTCCTGCTCCGCCAGGATTTTGCTGGCCTCGGCCATCTTTTGCGCCACCGCCACCTCTGCTTCGGCCTGAATTTGCTTGGCCTCGGCCGCCCGTCGAGCCCGGGCAATCACCGCCAGCTCCTGAATCAGCTCCGGCGGGGTATCGACATCGGTAATCCGTACCGCCCGAACATCAACCCCATACTCAGCGGCGGAGCCGTCAATCTGCGCTTTAAGCTGGGCAGCAATCTCATCCCGATTACTGAGAAGCCCTTTCAAATCAAGGCTGCCGATCGTGTTTTTAAGAGCCTCGGTCGATAACCAAATAACCGAACTCAGATAGTCCTTGACATCGATCACCGCTTTTTGGGGATCTTCCACTTTAAATTCAATCGCCGCTGTTACTCTAGTAGGAACATTGTCTCTGGTGAGTGTTGCCGTAGCCTCCACCTTACAAGTGGTAATTCGCACATCAACAATGCTGGCTACCGAATAGACAAAGGGAGGGATAACGAAAAGACCGGGGCCTCTGACGCCAACAAAATTCCCTAACCGCAAAAGGACCAGCCGCTCCCATTCGGGCAGGACATAAAACATCTTGGAGATTAGCGAAGAAAGCCAGAGGTCCAAACCCAAAAAGAGAAAGAATAAGATGCTACCCGGCCCAATGTCGGCAGTGATGAGGACACTTAGAGGGAAAAGAACTACAGCCCCGAAGAAGACAAAGGTCGCCAAAAAAGAGACGGAGCGGATGAACGATTGAACGGTGTTGGTGTAAGCAGACTTAACTGCAAATGCGGTACTCATCGGCCAGGTCCAAGTATACCCGGGATTAAATGGGCCGTCAAGCAACCATCCTTGCCTCATCCCCAATAAGCATAATCCGCGGTAGCAGTAACAAGCTATTAAGGAAGGCGTCTTTCCGCGCCTTAAGGGAGCTAAATTCCCCCTCGGAAAGCGCCATATAGTTCAGTTCGTGCCCATGCTCTTTTTCCACCTTACGAATGTACTGCTTCAAGATTTCTAAGTGAACATCACCAACCAGAAAGAGATCGACATCCTTCTCTTCGGCAATGCGCCCCATCGGCAGCGCCCGAGCGATAAAGGCATACTTAATCTTCCCCAACTTCCGTTTGTGCTTGATTATCAAACCGCCCAAACCCACCTCGCAAGAGATAAGGCTAAGAAGCGACCGGTAGAGCGGGTGGCCAACCACCACTCGGTAGTAGAGGCGGTTACCGCGGGGCCACTTCTCGATTAAACCAAGTCTCTCCAAATTATCCAGCTCCCGCCGCACCGCGTTGATCTCCGTTCCTACCACCCGAGTAACCTCACGAACATAATGCTCCGCCTCCGAATCCCGAAGGAAGAGACTGAGCATCGCCACGCGAACTTTTGAAGTGAACAGATCTGTTAACATAGTTCTAGCTGATAACCTACTGAATCGCCACCAATCCGGCATTCCTCGTCGGAATCACCTCAATCCAAATCTGCCCCCGGTTGAATACGATACCACCCCCTTCAGCATCATAGAACATGGTCCGCGCATAGATACTACCCTTTTTCCAGGTGGCATCAGTTACTTTACCGTCAAGGAAAACTTTCGCCGCGCCCTCGCCCACCGTTTCATAATTCAGGTGGTGCTTCTTGTCCCCAAAAGAGCTTTCGTTAACGAACTGCAAAATAACATTCTTGGCTAGTATCCGCGCGTTATCTGCCCCAGCATCAACCGTCGGCTCGCCCCCTTGCGAACGCTTATAACCATTGGCCGCCGAATCATACTCCCAAAGTACTGCATACCCCGCTGTCTCCCAGAAATTAAAGGATATCGTCGAACCAGTGAGGGCCTGGGCAGGCTGAAGATCCCCCGTGGGGCTATCCTCCTTAAACTCCCACTGGTCGAATGTCTTTAGACCCTCCCAACCCGGATACTTCCGCGGGGCTTCGTTCCACAGCTTTTCCGTCGCAGTGTACCCGGTATGTTCGGTGGCCACCCCCCGAGAATTATCCCGCCAATAAGCAGTCGCCCCCAACCACATCTGGTCAAGGGAAGGCAAATTGATCCTATTTATCTTGGCGTAGGCATCGGCCGCCGGGTTGCAGGTGAAAGCGTAATCGGGATTTTCCTGGTTAGCTTTATCGTTATTGTCCATATAGGCCCCACCCCAGTGGGCGTACCAGGCGTTGAACTCCGCTGCCCAATCTTCGTAGTAAACCCGTGCCGAGCGGACCGGGCCAACTTGCTCGCAATCCTGTGCGTGAAAAACGGCTAAAAGTCGAGTTATCCCCCCCTCAGCCACGGCCTCGTAAATAAGATCCGCCTTGGAGAGGCCAAATTGCGGACGAGCCTGAACATGGTTGTTGACCATTATCGCCAGAGGGCGACGCGAGGCAAAGACATCCGCCCCCTCTTTCGTATAGAGACCTCCATTAATCGGGGAGGCTTCGGTCCGCGCCGCCCCTGGGGAAACTTCCGGCATCTGCTCCCGACCGCCGCTCATCCAGGGAAGCGCCATTTTCTTGCTGTTCCATTTAAAGTAGGAAACAGCGCTAAAGACGGTCAGCCCCAAAACCAAAAACCCCAAAATCCCCACGCCCACAGCCGCCGTGACCCGCGGACCACGGGAAAGGTTCCCCCACCAAATCTGAAAACGGATCTTGAACTCCTGAAACTTGTAAGAAAAACTAAACTTAGCCATCACTACTAAAAACCAATTACTGCCCCTGAGCCCTCTTTATCGCCTCCTGCTCCTCATCCGAAAACTCGTAACCCGCCTCTTTCCCCTCTTTCACCGGCTTCCCGTAAATTCTCGTAGTCTCCCGCTGGTAAAGGGAGGAGAGCACAATCCCCGAGCCGTAGTTGTCAAGAAGAGCGATGGCGAAGGATTGATCCCCCCCAGTATCCTCAAAAGGATTAAACCGCACCAAACCAACCCGCTGAAAATGGGTGAGGCCGTCGTGCTGAACCCGGGCCAGAGATTCCTGAAGCCGCCTAATTTCCTCCGTGTTCTCCCCCGCCCGACTGAGATAGGCCTCCAAAACACGCTTAAGGTCCACCCCCTTGACCTCCTTGGTTAGCCGCCGGTAATGCCTAAGCGCTCGCCAGTAAAGAAAGGTAAGAATAACGAGCCAAATGAATAATGCAGCGAGAATACCCAAGACAAGAGGGGACTGAGCCAAAGGTTGGACAAAACTTGGGTTCATTAACTACAAGGTAGCAGAGCGGGCGGGGGGTGTCAAATACGAGGGCACCTTGTGTTATAATGTTTCCACAATGTCCCGAAAAACCCAAGAGACGAAAAAGCTAAGAAGGGAAGTGGAGATTCTCCGAGCACAGCTGAAGGGGGAGACTCAGGTTGCGAAAACAAAAACCACCCCAAGCGCCCCTCCCGCCACCGCTGAAGTCGCCACCGCTCCTGAATCCGCAACGCACATCCGCGAAGACCTGCGCCGCTCATTATTAATTACCGCGGCCGTCCTGGCCCTCATCGGCGGGCTTACCCTCTCCCGTTCCTACTGGGGTGGCTAGCCCCGCACCCGCTCAACATACTCCCCAGTCTCCGTTCGTACCCGCACCAAATCTCCTACCTTAATAAACATCGGCGCCTGGATAACCGCCCCGGTCTCCAAAGTCACCGGCTTAGTTACCGACCCCGCCGAATCACCCTTCTCACTCGATCCCGCCTCGGTAACCGCTAGGTCTACCTTGAGCGGAATCTCGAGGCTAATAACCTCCGCTGAATGGGAATCAAGAAAGGCCTGAACTTCGCCACCCTCTTTTAAAAACTTCCAGCCCGCCAACCGCTCTTTATCAACACTAATACGCTGCTTGGTCTCGGCATCCAGAAATACCAGCTGCTCTTGGCGCTGGTCGTGGTAGAGAAGCTGCAAAACCTGCCCCTCAACCTCAGCCTCCTCTACCCGCTGACCACTAGCGAAACGGAATTCCTTTAGTTTGCCACTACGCAAAGTGCGCGCCGTTATCCGGATAACTGCTTTCGCTCGGCTGTGTTTTTGGTGGAAGTACTTCTCTACTCGGTAGATTTCGCCAGAATCTTCGAAAATAATCCCCGCCCGTAGATCATTAACGGAAATAGCCATAACGGGGGGATTATACCACAACCCCCGCCCCCGGCAGTCGGGCGGACCCTCCGCAGCATTTTCTCCGGGAGGAACCACCTACGAGTAGCGATAACCGAGTAACCAGGTGGTTCCTGTTGCCAAAAGCACCGCGAAAATTACGGCATCCAATCGAGACCAACGCCCCCTCTTCCAGACCCGGGGGATCGCCCAGAGAAGAAAAATCTCAACGGGGAAGGTAGTCCATTTACCGTAGCCACCAAACAAAAGCCACTTTAAGCGAGGGGGGAGGCGCGCCGGATCCGGCTCCCGATGGGCAAACTCGGTAAACCCATTATGGATATCGAGAACGTCCTGAAGAATATCCCGAACCAAGTGTTGCGCCGCGCACAAGAGGATAAAAACTAGCCAGCGCCGCCACAACCAGAGAAGCTTTCCCCCACTATCGTGGAAACTAATCATCTTCTGATCTCCGCAATATCGCCCACCACCAGCCACGCCGCCGCACTACCAAATCCCGTTTTGTCAATCTTAAACGGCTCAATTTCTTGCGGACTTTTTAGAAAAACCAAAATGCAGTAGTTCTTTACAGCGCACCAATCGATTGTTTCCTCTGTTGGCGCCATTCCAATCCGGGAACCGTACTCCCCTAGAATACTTCTAATACTCTCTCGACTAAGATCACTAAACTGCCGCACCTCGGAAACCTCCGCTCTAGCCGTTACCGGTTCTCCCGAATCCTTAAAATACACCACATCCCCAGCAGCAATTCTATTCCAGGGGGCAACTCTATTTATATACCACCGGGATTCAATCGTCTTTTCCCCCGAAAGGATCTTGGGCAGCAGCCCCCAAGACTTCTTCATAATCGCTATGTGTTCCATCACCAATCCAATCCTACCAGAGCCGCGTGTTAGAATCTTCTTGATGGAAGAAATCATTGTCGTTGATAAACCCTTAGGCTGTACGAGCCACGATGTGGTAGCCCACTATCGCCGCAAGCTAGGTATCCGCAAAATAGGCCATGCCGGAACGCTGGATCCCTTCGCTACTGGGGTTCTGGTCCTCTTAGTCG
>CAZUPF010000041.1:0-5170 GCA_964622035.1 uncultured Candidatus Saccharibacteria bacterium
CTTCATTCTTCATGATTCCGGAGAAGGAGCAAGACTTCGACACCCCCGTGACTTTGGATCTCAACGCCCCTAAATTCAAAGAGGACTTGGGGCGGGTTCGTAAGCTAAAGATTTATGAAGTGACCGTGGAAGAAGGTGTCGTCGGCAAAGAAAACCCCTTCGGGGAGTGATCGCCCAGCTACTGCTGGGTAAGTAGGTTGGGGCGGCGGGTGGCAGTTCTCGAAAGGGACTTCCGGCGGCGCCATTTTTTTATCTCCCCATGATTTCCTGAGAGCAGAACTTTTGGTATTTGGTGGCCTCTGAAGTCTTCGGGGCGAGTGTATTGGGGGTACTCTAATGTTGGTTGCACGAACGAGTCCTCCTCCTTTGCTCCTGCGGGAAGAACCCCGGGGACCAGTCGGACGATGGTGTCGGTGATAACCATGGCTGGCAGTTCCCCTCCAGTTAGAACATAGTCACCAATCGAGATTTCTTCGTCGACCAGGTTCTCGCGGACACGCTCATCGAAACCTTCGTAATGTCCGCAGATGAGAATCAGGTGCTCGTTCTGGGCTAGCTCCTGGGCTTTTGCTTGGGTAAGGGTTTGCCCCTGGGGAGTAAGCAGGACGATTTTGGGGTCTTGGGCGTTGAGGCTACTTTGCTTTAGCTCCTCAACGGCATTAAAAACTGGCTCGGGACGGAGAACCATTCCCCTCCCCCCTCCATAAGGTCGATCGTCGACAGTTCCGCGCTTATCGATGGCCCAGTTTCGTAGGTTGTGGGTGTTAATCTTCACCAAGCCCTTGTCTCGGGCGCGACTAAGGATCGACTCAGTGAACGGTCCGGAGAACATTTCCGGAAAGAGAGTGATGATGTCGACGGTGAGCATTATGCCTCGTCTTCGGGGTTTGGTTTTGCGGTGACGGGTTCAGTTTCAATGAGTTCTAAGTTGATTCGCTTATTCTCCTTTATCGCCTTGATTCTTAAGACGTTTCGTAACGCTCGGATAATATTACCCCCGCGGCCAATCACAATTCCCATGTCTTCGGGGTGGACTCGAAGGCGAAGCTGGACAAACCCACCCTCCTGCCCTTCTTCCTCAATGTGGACTTCTTCTGGGTGGGAAACAACGCGCTCAATTATGTAGCGAAGTAGCTCTTTCATTGTGTTTATTTCGCCCCCTCGCCCTTACCCTCTTCCTGTTCCGAATCTTCGGCCTGGGGTGCTTCTTTTCCTTGCTCCGCTGCGGCAACTTCGCTGGCGGCGTCCGACCCCGCGTACGGAACATAGGTGTAGTCCCCTTTAACCAGCTTACCCACCGCCTCAGTTGGTTGGGCTCCGCATTTTAGCCAGTGGCTAAAGCGGTCCTTGTCGTAGACGATCCGATTGGGATCCTCGGTGGGGTTGTACCAGCCAATTTCCTCCACTACCTTCCCATCACGGGGAGAACGGGCGTCGGCAACCACAATACGATAGGACGGAGCGTTTCTTCTACCTGTTCGTTTTAGACGTATTTTTAACATAATTTCAACTGGTACTATCCCATTTATCCAAGGCGTCTTTCGCCGCTGCCTGCTCGCCTTCTTGTTTGCTGGCTCCCTCCCCTTTCCCAATTTGTTTTTCCTTCAAAAAGATACCCATCTTGAAGATTTTGTCGTGGTCTGGTCCCCACTCATCAAGGACTTGGTAGGTTGGGGTGATGCCTACCCCCTCTTGGGTAATTTCCTGTAGTGTTGATTTAGAGTCCCGGTATTTTTCATTTTCCACGATCTCCTCTATTTTGTAAAAGAGGTTTTTTTCGAGAAAGCCGCGACAGGATTCAAGACCCTGATCGAGGTATAGTGCTCCAAGTAGGGCTTCGAAGGTATTAGCTAAAATATATTCGCGACTCCTCCCCCCGGACTCTTCCTCCCCTTTTGATAAATATAAATATTGACCGAGGTCTAACCGTTGGGCCTCGGCGGCTAGGGATTTGGTGCAAACGACAGCCGCGCGAAAATTGGTTAGATCCCCCTCCGGTCTTTGGGGGTACTTATGGTAGAAATCCTCCGATGTTAGGAGCTCCAGGACAGCATCTCCCAGGAACTCCAAGCGCTCGTTGGAGCCCATGGCAAAGTCGGTGTGCTCGTTGAGGTAAGAGCGGTGGACCCAGGCGTTGTCCAGTAAAGTCGCATCGTTAAACTCTATCCCGGTTACTTTTTTGAACTCTTCGGTATTCATCGTGATTACAAAACGGATTGACTAGGTTTTAATGTCTTTTTCTTCAACCACGGTTCCCAAGACCCCATTAACAAACTTTGACGAGCTGTCGCTGCCAAATTCTTTGGCCAACTCTACCGCTTCGTCGATGGCCACTTTGGGGGGGACATTTTGGGCGATAAGAAGCTCAAAGGTGGCGATGCGCAAGATGCCAATATCAATTTTGGCAATCTGGCTCAGGGGCCATTCGGGTGCCGTTTCGGCGATTACCTGATCAAGATATTTTCTGTTGTCGACCACTCCCCGAATCAAAAAGTGGGTTAACTCCTTATCGCAGTTTTCTGGTTCCAAAGCAGTAATGGCCGCCTTTGTTAGTTGGGACAGCTGTTGGGAAAGAAATGACCACGAGAATAGCGTGGCCAGAGCAACTCTTCTGGCGTTATGCCTTGGATCATCCATGGTTTAAGCTCGTCAATCGTTTTTAAAGAACCTTCTTCCCTTTGTAGTAGCCACAGTGTGGGCAGACGCGGTGGGGCCGCGTGGCTTTTCCGCACTTTGGGCACTTCTGCGTTTCCTTGGCCGTCAGTTTTTGCTGTGACCGGCGACGATTTCTTCTCCCCTTTGATGGTTTTTGCTTTGGTACTGCGCCCATGGCTAGGGGCCATTGTAACAGCTTCAGCCACTGGCCGCAAGGGGGTTTCGGGGGTGGGTGAGGAGGGAGACGGTAGTGGCGCCATAAGTGCGCTGGCGGAGGAGACTAAGTCCGTCAATCTCCTCCGGGATTTTTGTTTCCTTGGCGTGGTCGAAAATGACCACCCCTTGGGGAGTTAGGATTTTGGCGAGCGTTTTTAGTAGGTGGACTTGGGCACCGGAGGAATACGGCGGGTCGAGGAAAATGAGATCAAAGGCGTCCTCTGTGCGGTGGGCGTATTTTTGGGCGTCTTCTCTAACGACCACTCCCCTACCCCCAAAGCTCATGGTGTTAAGGTTGGCCTCTATTGCGGCAACACACTTTTTATCAATATCGACGAAGGTGGTACTCTTAGCGCCTTGGGAGAGGGCTTCTAGGCCGTAGGAGCCCGAACCGGCAAAGAGGTTGAGGGCTTTGGCCCCGCCCACTAAACCGTAGAGCATCGAGAATACGGCCTGGCGGACAGAGTCTTTGGCCGGGCGGATATCCTTCTCGGGAACCTTGATTTGGCAACCTTTGGCACTACCGGTAATAATTTGCATGATTCTTTATTTTCTAATTCGGAGCAACACTAGCGCGGGCCAGCTCCTCCACCAGCTGGGGGTAACTTTCCAGATTATTGAGCACCTCTTCGGCCGCGGCGCGGGTGTCTTTTATCAGTTTGAGATCGGTGAGGGAGGCCATTTTCAGCTCCGGGACGCCGTGCTGCTTGCGTCCGTATAGCTCGCCCGGTCCCCTCATTTTTAGGTCCAGCTCGGCGAGCTTGAGTCCCGAATGGTGTGTCGAGAGTGCTCGGAGTCGGCGTCGGATGCTTGGTGTCTGTTTGGGAGAGAAAAGCAGGCAAAAGGAGTCTTGTCCGCCCCGGCCAACCCTCCCCCGCAGTTGGTGCAAGCTAGCTAGCCCGAAGCGGTGGGCCCCTTCAATGACGATAATATTGGCTTGGGGGATATCAATACCCACCTCGACCACGGGAGTGGACACGAGAATTTGCACCTCCCCCTGTCTGAATCTGTTAATAACCTCCTCTTTTTCTGTGGTTTTTAGCCGGCCGTGGAGGAGGCCGATGTCGAAGTTTGGGAATATGCTGGTCAATTTCTCGAATTCGGTCGTAACGGCCTTGATGTCTTCGAGGGTTTCGTGTGCGGACTCCTCAATTAGGGGGCAGATGATAAACGCCTGGCCCTCCTCTGTAAGCTGCTTGTGAACCCATGCGTAACCTGCGTGCCGCTTTTCTTCGGGGACCAGCCAGGTTTTTGTTGGTTTTATCCCAGGGGGCATCTCGTCAATAACGGAAATATCAAGATGGCCGTAGAAAGTGAGGGCCAAGCTTCGCGGGATGGGGGTAGCGGTCATAGTAAGGAGGTGGGGGGTTACTTGCTCGTTGTTACTTACTAATAGTTGTCCCCGCTGCTGGACGCCAAAGCGGTGCTGCTCGTCAATGATCACTAGGGCTAGCTTATCGAAGAGTTGGGGGCGGTGTAATAAGGCGTGCGTGCCGACAATAATCTCCGCTATCGGTTGTCCGTCTCGGTGGGCCGGTGGTTGTTTGGAGCCGGTTTGCAGGGAAATCTTCATTCCTAGCGGCGCAAAGTATTTTTCAAAAACCGCAAAAGTTTGCTGGGCCAGGATTTCTGTTGGGGCCATGTAGACGGCTTGGAAGCCGGAGAGGGCGCTGGCGTAAGCCGCCAGGGCGGCGACGATCGTTTTTCCCGAACCGACATCTCCCTGGAGGATACGATTCATGGGGGTTTCTCTTTCCAGATCGGCTAGTATCTCTTCCGCACTGCGTATTTGGGCTTTGGTTAGCTTGAAGGGTAGGGATTTTACAAAACTGTCTAGCTCTTTTCTGTATCCTGTATTTGGGAGGCGGTACCCCGCTTTCCTCTTTTTCCAGTCTTGTTGGCGCTTTAGACCATAGAGCTGCCACCGAAACATTTCCTCAAAGGCGAGATACTTCGTTGCGGTGATTACTTCCTCCCTGCTTTGGGGGAAGTGAATAGCTCGCAGCGCAGATTCGGCCCTGGTGAGGCCAAATTTGTTTCGCACCTGCTCGGGGAGGATTTCGAGCGGGGCAAGGGTTAGGTTGCTGAGCGCCCAGCTGATTCGTGAGCGGAGCCATTTTGAGGAAACCCCCGCGGTCTCCGGGTAGACAGGCACCAGCTGCCCAGTGTGGGTCGGTCGGTCGGTTTCTGTTACCCTCTCGTACTTCGGACTAAGAAACGCTGGCTGACCGGAAAACGATTTGAGTTCCCCCGAGAAGCGGAAGACCTTCCCTGGGTGGATAGTCTTGGTGAGGTAGGT
>CAZUPF010000042.1:0-4992 GCA_964622035.1 uncultured Candidatus Saccharibacteria bacterium
GGGTTTTCTTTGCCGACGACACCTTCTTCCACGGTCACTTCATAATCTTTAGCTTACGAACCCGCCCCAAATCCTCTTTGAATTTAGGAGCGTTGAGATCCAAAGTCACTGGGGTGTCGAACTCTTGCTCCTTCTCCGGAATCATGAAAAATGAGGAGAGGGCCAAAGTCGCCGACATGGAGGCCTCTTTGCGAGTCCCAATGTTGAAGCGTTCAACGGTGACTACACGAGAGGCGCCTTCTAGCACCCGCAAGAGCTCCTCCACCTGAGAAAACTCCCCCTCTACACCCATCTGCAATCCCACCTCAGTAATATCCGCAGTCTCCTTGCCTGCTCGACCACTGTATTGCAGAGATGAAAGCACTAGCCCCACCTCGTCTCCCGCCAGCTGCAACGCCGTCATTAGCTGGGGAATCTCGTCCTCATCGGGCAAAGCCGTGCCAACAAGTGTATAAGCTTCATCCAGTAGCGCCACCTGTGTCGCCAGGGAGAGGAGCTTACGGCTCTTATCCTGATACCGCGAAAGGTCGGCCTCCTTCACCTCTTTAACCTCCCGAGACTCCTTAATATCCGCAATCCCGGGGATAACTACCGCCAAAAAAAGTCCGGCGGAAACCAACACACAAACTATGGGGACCACCAACGCCTTAAGAGTTTCCCCCAACGAACCTAGCGAGCGCTTTAGCGATTCCTTTGTAACTGCTTCTTTATTCGACTCCATAAAGCACACCTTTCCGTATCTCAAGCTCTAGAGCAAACCGGGCCCCACCCGTCTGGGAGTCCAGATCCACCGAGCGCACCCCGGCATCGGCAAAAATCTTACCTCCGCGGCTAGGGTCAACCAGCGCCCTAATAAAGCGAGCTAAGCTAACATAGTCTCCCGCTGTTCCCGAAAGACTAAACTTGGTTGGTGAACTAAGCTGTAAATCCAGAAGGGAGATTTCGCCCGGCACTGTCCCCGCCAAAGTAGATAAAAGTTCCGAGTAGTGGTTGGCCTCGCGGAGAGTTTTTACAGTAGCTGCTAGCTTCTTCTCCAGAGTCAGCGCCTTAAGCTCTACCTCCTTCTGACTAACAATCTTCGCCTTCTCATCGCCGATGCTTTTCTCCAAACCCCCTATCTCCGCAGCTAGAACAGCCTTAAAGGCCAAAACGCCAACCGTAACTGCCACCACCCCCACCAAAAGAGCCACCGCCCCAAAGACAGAGAGCCGCCTAGCCCCGGCCTTTCTCCGTCGCTCCTGAAACTGCTCAGGCAAAAGGTTAATGGCCATGGTTACTCCTCCACCTCTCTTAGAGCCAGCCCGATAGCTACCGCCAAGGAGGGTCCAACCTCCTCCAGATCCTCACGCTTAAAGGTCTCGCCCGCGGTAACTCCTCGCCAAGGGTCACCTAACTGCACCTCCAAACCAAATTCGGAAGCCAGATAAACCACCACCCCCGGGAGGTTTGCCGAACCACCGGCCAGAATAATTCGCCGCACCTCAGTACCCCTATCCCGAGAGTGATAAAAGTCAAGGGAACGTCTCATCTCCTCGACAATCACCTTAAATATTGGTTTCAAAGCCTCCACAATCTTGCCCTCCAGCTCCTCTCCCTCCAACCCGTAGCTTCGTTTGTACGATTCGGCCTGCTCCTCCTCAAAACCAAAGGCCTGAGCAATCGCCCTTCCCAACGCCTTACCCCCCGTAGCCACACTTCTGGCAAATTTAATTTTCCCCCGCTCGGCAATAACTAAGTCGGTCGTCGAGGCCCCAATAGAGACCAGCAGAGTAGGGGGGGAGTCGGCGCTGTTACCCACCAGAGAGCGGACGCAAGCCGCCGTCTCCGGCTCCAAGGCCAAAACGGTAAGACCGGCCCCCTCCAAAACAGCCAAGTAGCGGTTCACCAGCGCGTTGGGAGCGGCCACTAGTAAAACATCCATCTTATCCCCCCGCTCAGCAACAATCTCGAAATCAAAACTGGAATCTTTAACTGAGGTTGGCAGGTATTGCTCCGCCTCGTACTCTAACGAGGAGGCCAGTTCCTTGGTGCTCATCTTGGGAAACTCGACAACCCCCGTGAAGAGCTTCGCCTCCGGAAGCGCCGCGACGACATTCACCGTCTTTATCTCCGCCTCTCGGAGAAGATCTTTAATCGCCGTCGAAAGGGCCTTTCTATCTTTTTCAGCTTCGGATTTCAAAACTTGGGGAGGGGAGTTGGCGACAGCGTAACCAACCAGCACCGGCTTTCCTTTCTCCCGACGGAGCTGGACCACCTTAATACTGTGGGTTCCGATATCTAATCCAAAAAAGTCAGACATGGGCAGATTGGCTACCTAGCCGCTTTCACAGTATAACAGTTCCTCTTTGCTGTCAACTACTCCAGCTCTTCCCAGAAGTGTTGCGAGGCGAAGAGTTGGGAAATACCGTAGTTGGCTTCAAGATAGAGAGGATTAAAGAAGGTGCGCAGCACTGGTTTATAGAGACTGAAAATGTAGCGGCTAATGTCAAAGGCGCCCCGCGCTACCAAGCTGCCATAGACCGCCACCGGCTCGCTAATCTCGCCCAACTCAAATTTTATCTCTCCCTGACTGATAATAAAAGCGTCTACCTGGATGATATCCCGGCGAATCGTAACATCGCCATCCACAATTAGAATCAATCCCTTACTATCAATATCGTTAGACCTGAGCGCATTCAGGCCAACATCATCACCGCTCCCAATCACAAGATCTCCTGTAACATAAACTACACCCACCCCCCCACCGGGGACATTATAAGGGCCTTCAAGGGGTCCTGAAGCGGGGTCGTAGTAGTAAAGCTCACCAGAAGCGAGCGCCCCAGTCCACTCTGCATCTGGATCCGCCAAAGCCGCCGCTGCCAGCCCATCCCAATCAAACCCGATAGCCCGGTCCCAATCGGCGTCACTCATAATCGCCTCATCACCAAGATCCAAAGGCGCGTAGGAATAATCCAGCATTGCCCACGGAAGGCTCAATCCCAACCGCTCATTAGCCGCAACGTGGTCGTAAATTGTTTTGCGGGAAGCCACTATCCCCCCAGCCGTAAGCGCGGGGTCGGCAGCAAGAAAATAGGGATGCTCCTGCTCAAAAGATCCCTCCTCCATCTGTTCCGCGTCGGGCACGGCAACGTCAATACTGTAGGTTTCATAATAATCTTTATAATTAGCATAGACATCGCCATTAACTGCCTGAAACCAGCCCCGATAAAGTTCCAAGTTAAACTCTCCGCTATCGTAACTATTACCCGCCCGGTCACGCACCTGCACCCGCACCCACTGAGTTCGCTGGTAATACCTGCCCCCAATCATCCCCTCCTCATTCTCCGCCGGAACGTAGAGAGTCAAAACTACTTCGCCCACCCCACTAAACGCCCCCGGAGCCGCCTCGTAGCGAAAAACCTCGCCCCCATCATCGGAAAGACGAATCCACTCCCCATTACCGTCGTCGTTGTAATCATTGTAGTACCAAGCCAGCGCTGAATACTCTTTTTCCTCTGGCGCGGTAACTTGGTCCGCCAAAGTGACTACCCCATCAATCGGCTCACCTTCTTCGGCCAGTTTGGCCGCATCGGCATCCGCCAACAGGCCCGATTCGTCCAAATCTTCCGTCCCAAAACTATAATCGGAAACCGCAATTTTCATCTCAAACGCCCAGGTATCATCATCCCCATCACCATCAGCGTCGACCTCAAATAAACTGGTTAGCTCCTTGCCCCCCGTCACGGTGGCCGACGCGGTATTGAGCACCGGCGGGTGAAGGTCCATTAACCAAGTCCAAGTGGGGTCCCCAGCCCAAAGGGTTTCGTCATCCGCAGTGTGAAAATCATCAGCATTGAGACAAAACTTGATTTCCCCCCCATGCAACTGATACCAGTAACCAGGTGTATATTTAATCTTAAAGTATCCCCTAAGCCGGGTATCGCTAACTCGTTCAATTTTGCCATCAGCAATCTCCCATTGGGACTTGGGCGGGTCGCCAATAGCAATATCCTCACAAGGAGATCCCAGCTCGCAAGTTGCATCGAAACTCTCCCGCTCTAAGTAACCCGAGCCCAAAAAGGCCCCCCCCGGTTGACAAGCACCACCAACCACTGTTGTGGAGAAGTTGATCCGCTTCAAATCCTCCCAACCATCGAAGTCCTCATAAACAACCTCATAGACAACCGGATTGTTTTGCCGGTCGATATCCTCACAGTCGTTGCGGGCCGGATCGCAATAACCAGCGTCATCCTGCGGAGCAAGCCAAGTGTTGTCCCAAGGCCAGATGGGAGCCTCTAGAGTACCTTGATCATTCTCGGGGTTCTCCGGATCAGAACTAGACTCGGACCCGGCGTGTCCGGACCAGCAGTAGGCCTTGGTCGCGCAAGTGGGAGAAATAGAAATCACTCGCGGCGGATTGTTAATAGCAAAAGACCCGTCGGCCCAGGCGCCCCAATCCCGCCCCCCATCCCCCGCACAAAGATCATCATTAGCACAATCATTAACCACCCCATCACCGTTCTCGTCATCCAAGGTATCCACCTGCCCCTTGGCCGCACCAACATTGGTCGAAACGTCAATCCAGCCGGAGGGATCGCCGGCGTTCTCGCAAGTAACATTATGGTGCGCCACCCGCCAAGCGTAATAAGAGTGGTAGATAGCCGTCAGGCTCGTCTCGCACACCCCCGCACTACACAAATCATCATAGCCGTAACGCTGACTTAAAATAAGCGTCCCGGGGGTGCCGGGCTCGCCCCAGGCAAAGTCGTCTGGATCCGTATCGGGATCGGCGGGGTCGCCCACATTCCAGAGCTGAAGCTGCAGCTCGTCCTCGCTATCTCGAGCTTTCTCCTCCACATCCCAGCGCAGATAAACGGTGCGCTCTTCCTGACTATCCCCCAAAGGATCAAGCAGCGCCGGGCTCCCCGCACCGCTGGTTGCTACGTAACCACTCCCGTCAGTCAGTGAAGCCCCCAAACTAGTAGCGGCGTTAGGGTTGCCATTGTCGTCCCA
>CAZUPF010000043.1:0-4709 GCA_964622035.1 uncultured Candidatus Saccharibacteria bacterium
CACCGAAACGCTGGCCATTGGGGGGAGGGATTTTACCCGGGTGCTTTCTCGGAAGCGAGACCTTCCTTTTCCCGAAGCGGAGAACTTGAAGCTGCGTTATGTAGCGGGCGAGACTTCGCCCGAGGAGACCGAAGCGATACGGGAACTGCTGAGAACGGTTTCCGAGATTTGGTTGGTGGGGGTGAGGGAGGCGCTGGGGGGGATGGGGGAGGTGGCGAAGTTTCCGGCAAAGGTCATTCTCTGCGGTGGGGGATCAGAGCTTCCCGAGATCACCAATCTTTTGGATTCGGACTCGTTTTCTGAAGGGCTTTCTTTTGTAGAGCGGCCACAGATTAAGAAATTAGCTCCGGAGGATCTTGATTTCTTTACGGATCAGACGGGAAGAATCGACTCCGCCGTTTGGGTTTTGCCTTTAGCAGTTGGTTACTTTGCTGAGCTTGGTGGCGTTAACCAGTAATGTTCAAATATTCCCTGCCATCAGAACCGGATTTAGTTCTTGTTCTCGACAAAGTTAAGGACAGCCCCGAGGGAAAGATTACTTTCCTTTTACCACCGAAGCCCGAGTTTTGGGGCGTTTTGAGTCTGAAGACGCTGTCGCGGCAGGTAGAGGGTTGGGGGAGGGAGGCCGAGATCCTGGCGCAGGATAAGGAGGGGGAGCTTCTGCTGGCAGCGCTTGCGGGGGGAGATTCCGAACCGGATACCACCACCCCTTCTGGGGGAGGAGAAAAATTTGGCCTGCGGCACCGGTTTAGGTCCTGGGGATGGCGCGGGAAACTCCTTTTAGGTGTAGGCGCTGCTCTGATTCTTGGAGGAGTGGTGGCGGTTCTCCTCCTTCCTACGGCAACCGTTACCTTGGTGGTCAACTCCTCGCCTATCGCGAAGACCTTGGAGGCTACTATCGACCCCGCTCTTACCGCCCCTGATTTGGAGACGCGCTCCCTTCCCGGTGTGCCCGTCTCCGTAATGGAGAGTGGGAATTTCGAGGGTGGTGCGACGGGGGAGAAGGCGGTGGGGACCAAGGCCGGGGGCATTGTGACTATCTACAATTACGATGCGGATGCGGGGAAGAGCTTTCCCAAAGATTCCGTTCTGGAAACTGCCACGGGGCTCCAGTTTCTTTTGGAGGCGGCGGTGAGTTTAGTGGAGGCATCCCCCAGCGCCGATCAGGACTCGGAGGATCGTATAGTGACGCCAGACAAGGCCGATGTCAGTGTGCGGGCCCGCGAGATCGGGGTCGGGTATAATATCGAGTCTGGAGTGCGCCTAAATCTCTTGGCTCTTGAAGAGCGTTTTTGGGTGAACACCTTTGCGCGTTCTAAGGGGGCTTTTTCTGGAGGCGAGAGTAGCCAAGTGGCTGTGGTGCAGAAGGCGGATCAAGATCAGCTTCTTGAAGGGGCGCTGGAGCAGTTGTCCGCAACATGCATTGACGGTTTGTCGGGGAAGTTGGTGGGGGATCAGAAACTGGAGACTAAATCTACCCAGGCCACAGTTGTTGAGAAGGCGTTTTCTCCCGCTTTGGGAGAGGAGGCCGAGGTGTCGAAAGTTGCTCTCAAAGTTGAGTGTTCGGGCTTGGCCTACTCGGAAGGTCAGTTGCGAGAACTTTTTCTCGGGGTTCTTGAGGAGCTAGTGCCGGAGGATTACAGGTTGTCTCAGGAGAGTTGGGGGGTATCTATTTTAACTGCGGAAAAGCGGGTAGAGGGGGGAGGCTCCGTTCTTCAGGTTAAGCTGGAAGGGGAGGTGATTCCCGAGGTGGATATAGGAAGGATTAAGGGGGCGATTGTCGGTCGAACCACGGCCGATATTGAGGCGTACCTCACTACTTTACCCCAGATTAATTCTTACCAAATCCGCTTTCGGCCCCCCCGCCCTAGCCTTTT
Source organism: uncultured Candidatus Saccharibacteria bacterium (assembly GCA_964622035.1). Taxonomy (GTDB): domain Bacteria; phylum Patescibacteriota; class WWE3; order JAUXAW01; family JAYEID01; genus CAZUPF01. Next base: position 1,878 of record CAZUPF010000043.1, read on the forward strand.
CGGCCGACTTCCCTTCCGGGAGGAGCGGATTGAGGTGGTTGTTACCCACAATTAGGAACTCGTTTTCCGGTGGTTGAGGAATTGTAGACTTTTATCTTTCTCGAGAAGATCTTCTCTGATTAGCTTATCTATAGTTTCTAGGGGACTTTCGGAGGCCTCTTTGAGGAGATTGCTCATTTCGGCGATGGAATTATCGGTGGCTCCGAGGGACTGTCGGATCTCTCTATAGGTGGCCCCCTGACGGAGGCTTTTCAAAATTGATAATCTCCTGGCCACTCTTTCTTTTTCGGTGGGGGTGAGGAGCAGATTTAAGAATTCCTTGGCCTTTTGGGGGGTTTTTAAGGCGGTCACCGCTCGAAAAAGGCGAAGCAGTACCCGCTCTCTTACTTTTCGTTCGTCAATTTTTGTTCTGGACATTCTAAACCCCAGCTAGTTTGTAGACTGTATCTCCTTCGCGGACCCGTTCCTGAACCGCAAGCCCAATAGCGTCACCGGTACGGGCCTCTGCTACCGAGTCGCTGTCAATCTGAATTGATTCAACCTTCTGGGTAAAATCGGTGGTCGCTCCCTGAACATGGATGGTATCTCCCACGGTTAGGGTATCGGCCAACTCAATCACACCAACGCCTAAATTAGTGTAGTAGTGGGTTATCTTTCCAATTTCTATTTCCACAAACCTCACCTCCATTCGGCGAACCAGCTGAATTGATTTTATAGGCAGTTCCCCACTTTGTCAAACTAAGTGGTATCTAACACCTTTACTACCTCCCCAAAGTCGAGCCCGTTAACAGTCCCGTCAGTGTTTAGGTCAAAGACGGCGGTAAAGAAATTTTCGAGGAGGAGTTTGAGGTCCTCAGTATTCACCTCGCCGTCGTCGTTGAGGTCCCCCCTTTTGGATTCCAATTGATAGGTTTCATCGCCAGCGAAGCGCATGCAGTCGCTCGGCGGTCCGCATACCGGGTAGTCTGCGAGGGCGTTGTCAAAGGATATCTTCACGGCATCTCTGTTGTACATATAGCCAAACAGCGCCTCCTGCCAATCTATTGAGTAAGTCCAACAAGCACTGCAAATGTCGTCTCCCATACCACAGTAACCGACGGTGACGGCATTTTCGCTGGAACCCTTTCTGAATTCATAAGAAAAAGTGTCAGCCCGGGTGCTACACATTCCGCCGCAGCTACCAATAAAGGTAAAGGACATCTTTTCGCGTCCGGCCAACCATGTTCTGATATCGCTAGGATAGATCGCAGTCGGTAGCCCACTGGGGGAACACCCGCCGAGAAAAGTGCTGCTATGGCCATGAGCAAGTTCATAAAACAGAGTCGTCGATGGATTCTCGATGTAGGATCGCAACTCTTCCTTACTTGGCCATCTCGAGGATTCGGTGGGGTGGCCCATCTCTTGGAACCAATTATGCGCACTAAGGAAGTGTTGCTGCCAAGCACCCAAGCACGGACTAAACCATTGGGGTCCGGACATGGAGAAGCCTTCATGAGGAGGGGGTACGCCATATCCTAATTGTTTGCCAGTGACGGCATCAATAATTGTGACGAGAGACAGCCCTTTTTCGAGACTGCGGACGATCCAACATGGGTTTTCTGGGGTTGGGTCAAGAGGGAAAACATCTGATTCCGGAGAGATGATGTAAAGTTTTGCGAATTGCGCCTCCCCCCTGACCATTGATTTTGCTTGTTCTTTAGTAACTCTCAGGGGAGGTAGCTGCTTTGGTAGGTCGGGTCGCAGTTGGGCCCTCTTTTTTAAAAGCACTTTGGTTTTTTTATCGAATTGATAGTTAATAAAACTCTTCTCGACGATTGCCTCGCCAATTTTTATTTGATGAAAATAAACTGCCCTGGTAGCAATCTCAGATTTTACAAACTCTGATTTCCCCGATTCGAGTTTTCTAATCAGATCCCCTCCAGGCAGAACCTGGGTTTCTTCCAGCTTTGATTCCGCTTGGGCTGGTGGTAACTGTCCTGCGGGGCTCAATAAGGGGCTGATGAATAGGGTAAGGAAGAGGAGAAACTTTAGGAATTTGGGCATGTTTGTATGGTACTGGAGCAGTTAGCTGCCGTCAAATGTGTTTTGTTGGGCTCGTGATAAAATATAGCTATGGTTATTCTCGGGGTTGATTGGGGGGAGAGGCGGGTTGGTTTGGCTTTTTCCCGCGGGAAGATCGCTGCGCCGCTTAGGGTTATTCGGGTTAAAGATCAAGAGCAGGCGGTAGTCGGGGTGGTTGCAGTCTGCGCTGAGCTGGGCGTGGACCAGATTATTTTAGGACTGCCCCTGGACTCCCAGGATCAGGAGGGTGCGCAGGCGCGGAAGGTAAAACAATTTGGCGAGTCGTTGGCAGAGCGGGCGGGGGTAGAAGTTGCTTATTGGGACGAAGCACTCTCTTCGAAAGAAGCTACCCAAAAAATGATTGCTGCTGGAAGAGGGCGGCGGGCTCGCCGCCAGCGTGACGCCGCCTCCGCGGCGGTGGTTTTACAAAGCTTTTTGGATTCCCAGCGGGAGGTACAGTGAGGCGACCGGTTTAAAAAAGAACAGGATCCGAGCGCTCTCGTCTCTCATTGAGCGCGCGCTGGTTCTTTGGGGTAGGGGATATTTGGCCGGTGTGTTAGTATGGTTTTGATGAGCAAGCGGGTATCGGGTAAGCCGCGTTTGGTGGGGGAGTTTTTCTCGTTCCTTCAGGAATACGGGGTGATTGGTTTGGCGGTGGCGGTGGTTATTGGTGGGGCGGTCAACAAACTTACCAAGTCTTTGGCAGAGGATATTATCATGCCGGTGGTTGAGGTTTTGATTCCCGGTGGGGCGTGGCGGGCGCTAGTCTTG
>CAZUPF010000044.1:0-4638 GCA_964622035.1 uncultured Candidatus Saccharibacteria bacterium
ACTGACAGACAATACACCTCTCAGATCTACGATCCTTCTGCCGATCTCTACTTCTACAACGCGCGCTACTACAACCCCACCACGGCCTCCTTTATCTCCGCAGATACCGCGGAGGGACCAAACAGATACTCTTATGTAGGGGGTAACCCGATCAACCGTAATGATCCTAGCGGGCGGCAGGCCCAGGTTGCCTGGACACCACTCCCATTGGTTGGTGGTGGAGACCAGCCGCCTAAACCAACACCCACCTTCCCATTTATTGAGGTTAGTGGTCGGCGGGCACAAGTACACGAACCGAAGTTGAGCTATGCTAAGGCTACTGGAGAGAGTGGTTTAACCGGAACACTCATCCAAGTAGGGAAGGCAATCATCGGAAGATCGCAGAATATTGCCTTGTCCGATGAGGATACCTACTTAAAGACTGCTATCGGTGGACTTTGGGAGCAGTATGGCCCTTCGCCGAGCCTTGAGCAAATTGAGGCCTACCTTCAGAATCTCCCTCAGAGAACCACCTACGAAGGTAAGGAGGATGAGTACTATACCACGGGCTATGTGCCTCTAGGTGAGCGGTTTAGGCAGGGGGAAGAGCAGGTGATGTGTTACGAGAAGGCTATCATTACCTCATTGGTGCTGGCTCTTAGCGGATATGAGACCCAGATTGTGCCAGGTAGAGTGAGATACACGCCAGTTGGAGACCACCTCGCGCTTCCCCTCATTCTTAAGGGGCCCCCTACTAGACCCACGTCATCCATACCAGTTGCTGAGGGGGCACACACATGGACAACATTTCGCCTGGGAGATGAGGACTGGGTGATGGACGCCACACTTACCGGGGTAGGAATCATGCCTTATGAGCAGTATCGGCAGGAAAGGATTGCTGGGGAGTATCACCGGACGACCGTCTTTAGCCCAACCAGAGAACCTAGGTAAGCCCCAACTACCACATCTTATTCTGATCTTCTCCTGGTATACTACTGCTTGTTATGCTTAATCAGAAGTGGATTAGAAACTTCTCCATCATTGCCCACATTGACCACGGCAAATCAACCTTGGCGGATCGGTTATTGGAGACGACGGGAACAGTGCCGCGGAGCGCGATGAAGGATCGTCTGCTCGATCGGATGGAGCTGGAGCAGGAGAAGGGGATTACCATCAAGCTCAAGCCGGCGCGGATGGATTACGAATTGGAGGGGGAGAGGTTTGTTTTCAATCTCATTGATACCCCCGGCCATGTTGATTTTGCCTACGAAGTTTCCCGCTCCTTGGCGGCGTGTGAGGGAGCGCTGCTTTTGGTTGATGCGGCTAGCGGAATTCAGGCCCAGACCTTGGCTAATTTTGAGAAAGCCCAGGCTCAGGGGTTGGCGATTATTCCGGTAGTCAATAAGATTGACTTGCGCGAGGCGCGGGCGGAGGAAGTCGCCCGAGATTTGGTAGATAGCCTAGGTTTCACTAGAGAGGAGATTATCTTTGCCTCCGCTAAACTGGGTACAAATACTGAACAAATACTTAGGGCAGTCGCGTCACGAGTGCCTTCTCCTGCTGGTTCCTGCGAGGACCCCTTTCGGGCGTTAGTTTTTGATTCCTTCTATGATGAACACCGTGGGGTGGTGGCGGTGGTGCGGGTAGTTGACGGAGAATTAGTGTCAGGAAAGGAAATCAACCTTCTGGGTACCGCGGCGGTGGCCGAGGCGGCCGAGGTTGGTTATTTCACTCCGGAAATGACTGTGGCTGGGTCCCTCGGTACGGGGGAGGTCGGCTACGTCGTTACGGGGCTTAAGGATCTAGCTCAAGTGCGGGTGGGGGATACGCTGGTCGTTGGCGGGAGCGGGGCTAGAGCGCTGCCGGGCTACCAGAATCCGAAGCCCGTGATTTTTGCCTCGTTCTATCCCGAGGGCGCCGGTGATTACTTGAAATTGCGGCGGGCACTGGAAACACTGCACCTCTCTGATGCTTCTTTCACCTTTGCTCCCGAGTCTTCTCCGGCCCTCGGACGCGGCTTTCGCCTGGGTTTTTTGGGGATTCTCCATGGGGAGATTATCAAGGAGCGGATTAGTCGCGAGCATGGGGTGGGGGTGTTAGTGACACCGCCCATGGTAGCCTACCGGGTTAAGACTGGTGGTGACACTCTTGTGGCCCGCTCGGCAGCCGATTTCCCCGACTTTTCGCAGATTAAGGAAGTTCGGGAGCCCTGGCTCAAGGCGACCATCTATACGCCTACCGAGTATTTAGGGGGTATTTTTGAGCTGTGCCAGAAGGCGCGGGGTGTTCAGCTACGACAGGGGTATTTTGGGAACCGAGTGAAGCTAGTTTATGAGCTTCCACTGGCGGCGATGCTGGAGGGATTCTACGACCGGCTGAAATCGGCCTCCTCTGGCTTTGCCTCTTTGGAGTATGTGTTGCAGGACCACCGGTTGGTGGAGGTGGTGCGGTTGGATATTTTGTTGCACCACGAGGTGGCAGAGGCGCTTTCGCAGATTGTGCTTAAGGACCAAGCTTACCGGGTAGGTCGGAATTTGGTAGCCCGTCTTAAAGATGTTTTGCCGCGGCAGCAGTTTGCGGTAGCTGTTCAGGCGGCAGTGGGGGGGAGAGTCCTGGCGCGGGAAACCGTCCCCGCGTTAAGGAAGGATGTCACTGCTAAACTCTACGGGGGAGACCAAACTAGGAAGGACAAGCTTTTAAAGAGGCAGAAGAAGGGGAAGAAGGAGTTAGCGAAGCATGGTCGCGTCGGTCTGTCCTCTGAGGCGCTACAGGCGCTGTGGCGCGCGCGTTAGTTTGTGTATTACTACTGCCCTCGTACCCCCCCCCAAAGTAGAAGAAAGCGTAGCGGGTGACGCCCGGAGTTAGTTCGAAGAAGGTACCTAGAAGAGGAGGATGATAAGGGCGATATATCTTCTCATTCCCTCTTGAGATAGTAGGTTTCTCCTCCACTGGTGAGCTTGTTTCGACCTCCAAACCCGCGGGCCCACGGCTGCCAGAACCCATGTGCCTGGTAGGTAATTGCTCCCTGATCACCAGTGACGAGGGCTGAGAGACGGGCGGGAGTGTAGCTAGAGAGCCAGCCGAGGCGGTTCCAGCCGGGGCGAAGCTGCATTCCTCCGGCAACCGTAATGGTTCCGACCTCGTAGCGTCCGGTACCGTCCCCGCCGGGAGTGTTAACCAGGTTCCAGCGCCTAGTATCGTCATCGGGGTCTGAGAGACCAATACGTACTTTGTAAGTTCCAGCGAGAAATGTTATGGGGAGGGGGATATTGTGGGTGACGATATATCTTATATCTCCAAACCGTCCGGGAGGGGTGTAGGGGTTGCACTCGCTTGCTGCCGGGTGGCGGAGGCACCAAGTATCTGGAAGTACCCAGCTTGTGGTCGGCGGGTTGGGAGTAAGAGTGGTGTGATACGCTGTTTGACCTTGTTCATCGATGAGATCAACAAAGATCTTGTAGGAAGCAGGGAAGCCTTTCTGGTAAGTTACGCCGCCAATAACGACAGGCTGAAGCTCAGTTTTAAAGAGGGGAAAGTTACCCCGATTGAACCATTTGAAATTAAAGTTTACAGCGGTTCCGGCCGTGGTTGTCGCCGGGAAAATGGTTTCCAGATTCATAATTTGCGCCCCCGCGTGGCGAGCGAAGTAAGTAAAAGACTCCGGATTACCGGCAAATTCCTTTTCTACATTGGGCCCATACCACTGGAGGTAGCCCGTTAGCGCCGGTCCCATAAAATGATCGAAGTATTGGTCCTCATTTTCTGGGCCGCACACCTCGTTCCCGTCTTCATACCAGCAGAACTTGCTGTCGTAACTATGGACAGTTTCGGCGCTGCAAAGGTGATTTCTACAGCGCCCCATATCAGGTGTTACTGCGCCGCGGTCCCCAAACCCGTTGATTTTTAGAATTACCCTGGTGCCGTACCGTTGTAGAGCCTTTGATTTAACGATGTCCGCCGGCCGGCGGTTTTGGGCGGGGTTGGTGGGGTCTTTATAGAACAGTCCGTTACCGAGCTGGAGAGCACAAGGTTTATCGGGGAAAAGATCCATATAGATATCAGTTAGGTCCAAGACAGCACTGGCGAAAAGTTCGTGAGTATAACCGGCATTGGCCCACTCCTCCCAGGAGCCGTAGCCGGAGAGATTCATCTCTCCCCAGGGTCCGCCGCAGTACATAATTACTGCGCTTACCAGGTGATCATAATCGGGATTAGCTCTGATGTGGTCTCGGGCTGCCGCCAGGATATTGGTTAGCTTCTCTTGGAAAATAGTATTCCAGGGAACGGGGGTGTAGCGGGAACCTAGCCAGGTAACGCCATTACAGCAGACATCGGCTTCTGACTGCATAGCGTCATAAGCCCACTGCGGCATCTCTCTTGGGTACCCGGGAAGGCTGTTTCCGGAGGCTCCCAGGCTGAAGGAAGTCTTCTTGTTCTGCCGTACGGCCTCGTCAAGCTTCTCATCTAGCGCCGTCCAATCGTACTCCCCCTCCTGGGGCTCAATTTGGGCCCACAGAACGAAGATCTCACCCGAACAGCTAATCTCCTGGCCATTGGCTCTCAGTGGGGCGAGGCCGTAGAGGCGGCGAACTCCCTGGCGGGGATTGCAGACAATATCATCTCCCGTAGGATCCCAAGTGGGCAGGGCGGCCTGACAGG
>CAZUPF010000045.1:0-4030 GCA_964622035.1 uncultured Candidatus Saccharibacteria bacterium
ATCTTCTACTTTACCGACAAAATCGGTGAACGGGCCGTCGATGATCCGGACCCCGTCTCCCTTTTCAAACTTAGCCTCGAACTTAGGAGCGGCCATCTCGCTGAATTTTTTAATACTTTCGACCTCGCGGTCAGGTAGGGGAGTGGGTTTCCCTTCGGTGCCTACAAAGCCCGTAACTCCAGCAGTGTTGCGAATTGCTGCCCAGGTTGCATCTTCCATTACCATGTTGAGGAGGACATAGCCGGGGAAGAGACGCTCTTCAATCTCTTTCTTTTTTCCGCTAGAAACAATTACCTTCTTCTGTGTGGGAATAAGTAGATCTTTGACTTTATCTTTAAGATCCAAAACCTCAACCCGCTGCTTGATGGTCTCGGCAACTTTTTGCTCGTGTCCGGAGTAGGTATGGATTACATACCATTTGGCGTTGTTTGTTTCAGTCATTTCTATTTCTCCACTAGCACTCGGGTAAGGTTACTGAATAAGTAGTCGATTGCGCTGGTGAAAAGGCCCACAGCGGCCGCTATGGCTACAACGAAGGAGGTGAGCCTCAAGGCCTCTTCACGGCTTGGCCAAGTAACCTTCCCTAGCTCTCCTCGGACTTCATGTAGAAATTGATTTATTTTCATCATAGGTTAGCTTGTTGTCCTTAATTTAAACGTGGCTCATCGCGTTCAAATCGCAAAGCGATTTGTCACGAGATGGCAGGCGCGGCAGGATTCGAACCCGCGACCGCCTCTTTTGGAGAGAGGTGCTCTACCAACTGAGCTACGCGCCTTTGCCTTATTTAAACTTTTCCTCAATGTGCTCGGTGTGCTTACGGCACTTAGGACAAAACTTCCTTAGCACTAACTTGTCCTTGGTGTTGTTGCGGTTTTTCTCGGTGGGGTAGGTTATCTTCCCGCATTCTCGGCACCTTAAGTTTATCATTATTCTGGGACCCTTTTTCTTGGCCATAATTTATTATTTTCTAAGTTTATACTAATACCTCCCCCTTGTTCCAGTAGCACCTTGTTGTGTCTGGAGCCGCCTGACGGAGTCGAACCGTCGACCTCCTCCTTACCAAGGAGACGCTCTAACCAACTGAGCTAAGGCGGCTCGTTGCGTCTGGTGCGGTGGTGCACGGGGTAGGGTTCGAACCTACGAAGGCTTGCGCCAGCAGTTTTACAGACTGCTCCGTTTGACCACTTCGGTACCCGTGCGTGGAGCCGGAGAGAGGAATCGAACCCCCAACCTAGTGTTTACAAAACACTTGCTCTTCCATTGAGCTACTCCGGCTTGCTAGACCTTCGGGGTCCGAGCTGCTCCGGCGGAGCCCAGGTATTTTACCACGAATATCGGCTAAAGCAAAACCCCATACCAGAAATGAGGATGGGGTTTGTATTAATCCCGTAATGTAACTTATTAATTTCACCCCAGAGTGCCGCCCGAAAGCAGAGCCCGACCCTGTGTTGTCCAGGTGGGTGCCCGCAATCCCGACTAGTTGGGACTATTTAAGGCTCCCATGGTCAGAGGTTTGCAGAATACAAGACTTCTACCTTCTTTTTATTAGCGTGCACCGCAGGGCTGACCCTATGGTCTACCTTTAGCGTAGCAGGGTGGGGGAGGGTTGTCAAGAATTGTTAACCCCAATATTTTCGCCAAATATTGTCCAGCTCTTGTTTGAGCTTCTCTTCTCCGTCTTCGATAATTCTTTCCCTCAGGCCTTCCACCGTCCGGCGCAGAAGGTAGTCGGTTTTGTTGACAAGCTCCATAAAAATTTCAAAAGTTAGCCCTTCTCCTTTAAGTTCTCTTATTGTTCTCTTAAGAGCTTTTAGGTGATCGTAGGAGGGGGTGGGAGGGTTGTTGGGAGGGCGTAGACTAATACCGATGTCCGACAGGCCCGAACCAGGAACTGATCTTAGAAGCTCGTCATCGTGTAGGTCGATAATATCTCCGCGGAGCTCCTCAAGGGAGCCCTTAGAATAGCCGAGGAATCCGATGTACTCGATGGTCGTTGGCCTTCCGTAGCCTTCACGGATGTTGGCCGTTATTGAACGGGCTTCAGAGTCCATCTGGTCAATAATGCGACTGTGTACCCAGCTAGGTTCTCCTAAGTTTCTCTTATGTTCTCTTAGGTACTTGGTAAATTTCTTGACTAAGAGTCTTAAAACTGCGGCGTTTCGAAAAACGGCGGAGTAATAGTATGTCCTTCCCGAACGAGATTGCGGTTCAGCCTTTTTTAGCTGCGGCATCCAAAAAGCCGGTTTTCTGAGGGAATTAGGAGAACTATAGGAGGACTTAAGAGCTCCTAAGTTTCTCTTAAGTTCTCCTTGACTTCCGTGGACTAGCCAAAAACCGCGGACGGTGTTTAATTTAACCACTTCGTCATGGCTCAGGTCCGGGGCACCGGTTTCTTGGTAGTTCTTGAGGTAGATTTCGAAGTCGCCCCAATCAAATTTCTCCCAGTTAGTGTTTTCGATGTCGACGGACTTTAAGAGCTTCCTAAGGGAAGACATAACAACCCCTACTCTGCGAGGGGGGAGAAGGGCGATTCGCCGCCGGGGGTGGCTTCCGGCGTTCGGGGCTCCTGTGGCTGAGGCGCCGCCGAAGGGGTGGCCTCGTTCAGAGTTTGGAGCTCTTCTTGGATCCGCACTCGGTCAGGGCTGTCCTCGGGGAGGGAGGCTACTGTTCGTTGGAGGGCCACACTCGCCCTCTCGTCCTCGCCACCGGCGCGGTAGGCGGCGGCGAGATTGTACCAGGCGTTGGCGTGGTCTGGCTTGGTCTGAGTGGCCAGGCGGAGGTGATAGACGGCCTCGTCAAAGTCTTCCTGTCCCAGGAAAAGCCCCCCGAGATTTATTCTCAGTTGCGGGTCCAGTGGATTAAGATCAATGGCGTTTTGGTAGGCGGCGATGGCCCAGGAGGGCGCCCCGTCGGTCATTCCTATCAGTGAGCGGTAGATGCTTGCTAGGGTCTCCCAGGTCTCAAAGCGGTGGGGGGCGAGGTCGGTGGCCGTTTTAGCCGAATCAATGCTCTGCTGGATCAGAAATAGGGCCTGATTTCTTTGCTGTTGCTGTTCTTCTGATGGCTCGCTACCGGTAGTGGGCTCCTGACCGAGATTCTGTAAGAAGTTATCCGCCAGTATCCGGTTAGTCTGGGCAAAGCTTTGGTGGTAGCGGTAATTTTGGGAATTAGCACTTATCGCGCTGAGCTGAAAATTGTAGACGGCGGCCCCGTCATTTTGCTCCTGGGCTTTGAGGGACTGGTAGAAAGCCCTCTCGCCCTGGTAGGCGCGGGCGGTGGGGTATCCTAGACCAATGGTGAGGGCTAGGGTGGCCAGTAGCACTGTCGTTGGAGCAGTTTCAAGCTCACGCTTGCTAGCTCCCTCGTGGGCGGTGGCGGCTAGCGCAATTAGCACAAGCCAATTGACAATGCTTGGGGGAAAGATGAGCTGCAGGCCCACAAGGATAAAAATGGCGATCTGTGCGCCGCGGATGTTTTTTTCGCGGCGGTATTCTTCGGTTATTTCTCTGAGGAGGTGGGTTGCTAGCATAATCCAAGAAAGGAGTCCCAGGATACCGGTGGTGGCTAGTAGTTGGAAGGGTTCGTTAGCCGAGCTGCCGAAAACGACACCCCAGAGGGGGGTGGTATTGAGGCTCAGCGGTTTAAATCTGGTGAAAGCGGCGGAGAAGTTTTCGGGGCCGAAGCCGAGAAAAGCAGCTTTGGGAGAATCTCCCAGAACCCCGGTAGCTACCTTCCAAGCGGTAGAGTAGGGGAGCTGGGTGGGGATCTCGGAGAAAAAGATGGTCGCCGCTGGAAGAATGACGAGCATTAGGGTGATTAGCAATCCGGTTTTTAGTTCGCTACCAGGCTTCTCCGCCGAGAATTCGTCAAAAACCATCTTGGCGAGGAGGGCTACCGCGGCCAGGAGGATGCTAATTTGGCCAAATTGGCTGCCGGCGGGTGTCCACCCTTCGCCAATCCAGGCGACGGTGGCTGCTTTGGTAAATAGCCCCGCAAATTGGGCCAGTTGGAGGAGGGCCAGAACAACGGC
>CAZUPF010000046.1:0-3814 GCA_964622035.1 uncultured Candidatus Saccharibacteria bacterium
GGGGGGCGGGGAGATTGGGGCGTAATTGGGTTTTCTTGTTGCTTTTTGTCTCGGTACCCTTTTTGTTCTACGGACTTTACTACCGGCGGATCCAAGCGGAGTATCTAGCTGAGTTTATGCCGGCAATGGTGCTGATGAGCGCGGCGGCGCTCGAAAATCTCGTTAGGCGTTACGCCCCGCGTGTTGTGCGGCCAAGGTCTTTCTGTGTTGTGGCCTTACTTTTGACGCTACCGCTTTTGGCTGTTAACTACCGTTACCAGTGGGAGCACCAGCACGGTGGCACTTTTGCTCCCGAGGCGCTGGGGGAGGTGCTCAATTTTCTTGAGGACACCGTGCCTCCTGATGAAGAGATTTTCACGGCGGCGGTAATTGTTCCCTTTCTCTCAGGTCATAAGCTTGCTTTGGATATCTCCCGCCCGGTTATTTTTGGTTACCCCCACCTAGCGCCGGAGGTTAAGTACGCGCTGTTTCCTACGGATGATGAGGTGTTGGCCCACCTTGCTGGCCATCCGGTGCCTTGGGTTATTTTTGATAAGACCACTCGCGATACCTTCTTCCGCGGGCACCCCGAGATTGAAAAATACTTGCAGGAGAACTACAATGTAGTGAAGGTGGTACCCAATGATCGCACTGGAACTATTATTGAAATTGCCGCACGAAAGGAGTAACAAATGAAAGTTTTCGTTACTGGTGGGGCGGGCTACGTGGGTTCGTTTGCGGTTAAGGCTCTCGTTGACCACGGGGATGAGGTGGTTGTTTTCGATAATTTAGAGAAGGGGCACGACGAAATTACCTCGCGATTGGGGGTGGAGCTGGTTCGGGGCGACCTTCGCCGTCGGGAAGATATTTATCAGGCCCTGGATTCATCTTTTGATGCGGTGATGCATTTTGCGTCCTACACCGCGGTGGGACCCTCAATGAAGGACCCCCACGCTTACTTTGAGAACAATGTGCAGGGGGGGCTGAATTTGCTTTCGGTAGTGCTTGAGCGGGGGATCGAGCAGTTTATTTTCTCTTCTAGCTCCGAGGTTTACGGTGAGGCGGATAGCTTGCCGCTGGTTGAGGATATGCCGCTGCAGGCGACCAACCCTTATGGTGAGTCGAAGGTGCAGTTGGAACGAGTGCTCTATTGGTATAGCTACGGGCACGGGTTGCGTTATGTAGCTTTGCGCTATTTCAACGCTGGTGGGGCAGCCCTTGATGGTTCTATGGGTGAGGACCACCGGCCGGAGACGCACCTAATTCCGGCGGCGATTCGCGGCGCCCTAGGTCTCTCCGAGTTTAAACTCACCTGCGCTACCGAATTGGAAACTCCCGATGGCAGCCCAGTTCGGGATTACACTCATGTTTTTGATATTGCCGATGCCCATGTACGGGCGCTAGAGTATTTGGCGAAGGGTGGGGAAAGTACGGCCCTCAATGTTGGTAAGGGGGCGGGGAATACGGTTCTGGAAGTTGTGGGGGAGGTGGAGGCGGTTAGTGGGGTAGAGCTGGTGCGGGAGAAGGGCGAAACTCGGGGAGGCGAGCCCTCGGCCAAGTGGGCCGCTAATGAGAAGATCAAGCGGGTTTTGGGTTGGGAACCGAAGTACGATCTTTCTGATATTGTGAAATCGGCCTATTTATGGCATAAGTCGCATCCTGACGGGTACGCTTCATGAAGATTGGTGTTTTCATTAAGTCTTCTCCCGCTTCTGGTGGTTTGGAGGTGCAAAACCACCTTTTGGTAGCTGGTTTGCGCGCTGAGGGTCATGAGGTTGAGGTGGTCGAGACGGCGGATCCGCGCGCGGATGCCCGAATTTTGGAATATTTTCGAGAGGAGCACCGTCGGCAGCCGTTTGATGTGGCTATCTCTCAAAGCGCCGCAGGCACACCTTTGGTGAAGAGAAAAAAGGAACTCGGCTTACCGGTCGTTGTCATTCAGCACGGCACTCTTTGGGGGTCTTTGAAGACTCGTTGGCGAATGACCCCGTTGCCTCGACGCCCTTTCCTGCTTTTTCGGCTAATTCCTTACGCTATCAAGGTCTATTTTCTTTATGACTTACCGCGGCTTAAAAAGGCCGATGCGGTAATCGCCGTTTCACGAAAGCTTAAGGGGGCTCTTATCAGGGAATATTTTTTGTCTCCGGATAAGATAACGGTTGTTTATAATGGGATTGAAATAGAAAAGTATCAAGTATCAAGTATTAGGTATCAAGCGAGAAAAGATCTAGGGATTGAGGGGGGCGACAAAGTTATTTTATATCTTGGGAGGTTGGCGGCAGAGAAAGGTCTAATATCGTTGCTTGAGGCAGTAGCAAGCTACCAGCCACCAGCTACCAGCCACCAGCTAGTAATCGTTGGTGATGGTCCCCAGCGCGAGGAGCTGGTTCGGCGGGCTACGGATCTTGGTTTGGGCGGTAGGGTTCATTTCGTCGGCCGTGTTTCCTACGCCGAGACGCCAAAGTATTATCAAATGGCGGATATATTTGTTTTGCCGTCCACAGCTTGGGAGGGCCTGCCGATGACCATCATTGAGGCGATGGCGACCGGCTTGCCGGTAGTGGCCTCGAGGATTGGCGGAATTCCTGAGGCGGTGCTTGATGGGGAGACGGGCTCTCTGGTAGAGCCTGGCAATATTGGGGGTCTAGCTGCGGCCCTCGTTAATCTTTTGGGCGAGGACAAGCTCCGGTTACGGATGGGCCAGCGGGGTCGGGAAGTGGCAACAGAGAGGTTTAGTCAGAAAGCGATGGTCGCGGAGACGCTCCGCGTTATTGGAGATGTTTTATGAATATTTTGCGTTTGATTTACGATTGGCCGCCGCCCTGGGATGGGCTAGCTCCGGCGCCTTTTGAGATTAGCCGGGCGCAGGCTGCTTTGGGGCACAGGATAACCGTTTTTTGTGGGGGGAAAATTAAGTTCAAAGATAAAAGTGAAAAGTTGAAAGTTGACGCGGGGGAGGTTTTGGTCTATCGGTTTCCACGGGCACTAAAGCGGTTTAGCCTATTTTTGACCACCGCGCCGGCAGTCTTGGTTGGTTATCTGGTCTACCGACTCACTCACAGGATTGATATTGTCCACGGCCACGGGCACATCACCTGCTGTTTTAATATTTACCGGTTGCTATTTGGCTGGCTTGATAAAGCTCCCTATGTGCTCCGCCTTCATATTACCGCGGCGGGACGGGAAGCGGAGTGTAAGAAAGCGGGCGAGGAGCTCGGCTTCTGGACGAGGTGGTTTGAATGGCCGCTGCACAAATTTTCTGACTGGCTAGGGGTGCGGGTTGCCGATCGGGTGATTTGTGTGAGCTTGCAGGTGCGAGAGGAGGCGATCCGGTTCTACGGAGCCGATCCTAAAAAGGTAGTGGTGGTTGAGAACGGGGTTAACACCGATCTTTTTGTTCCTAGCTCGCATGACGCCCCGCGCCCCGCGCACAACATTCTCTATGTTGGGGCACTGAGTCTGCGGAAGAACGTGCATCTGATCATTGAAGCTCTGAAGCTCCTGCCCCAAGAATACCGATTAACTATTGTTGGCCGGGGGGCCAAGGGATACGAAGACCGGCTGCGCCGTCTGGTTGAAACCGCGAAACTTCAGGATCGGGTATTGTTCAAAGGCTATGTTGAATACCACAAAATTCCCTCCTTATACCAGGATGCCTGCATTTTGGTTTTGCCCTCAAGTTACGAGGGCCTTCCCAAGGTGGTTTTGGAGGCCTTAGCTTGCGGGATTCCCGTTTTAGCTTCCGGGTTTAGGATCGCCGAGACTGTTCGGGGTCTGGAGTTTCTCGAGGAACTCGCTCCGCAGGAGATTGCGGTTCGGGTTGAACAGCTGGCGG
>CAZUPF010000047.1:0-3379 GCA_964622035.1 uncultured Candidatus Saccharibacteria bacterium
ACAATGTTATTACCACTTCGTTTGAGCAGGGAATGGTCACCTTGGAGCGGGCCCTGGTGCGGTTGGTGAAAGAGGGGCGGGTGGAAGTGGATGTGGCTCGCCGCTTTACCTTGAAGCCCGAGGAGTTTGAACGGCTGATGAGGTAGCGCTCCCCTTTGTTTTTATGGCAACTTTCAGTTACCTAGCTAAAGATAGTGAAGGAAAGACCAGGAAGGGTGTCGTCGAAGCCGGTAGTGAGCTTCGGGCCGCAGACGTTTTGCGGGAGCAGGACTTTACCGTTATTTCTATCTCGGCCAAGCGGGGGACCCTTGATATTGGGGCTTGGCTGGGGAAGCTGCGGGGAGTGAGCGAGAAGGAGAAGGTGGCCTTTACCCGACAGCTGGCGACGATGATTGGGGCGGGGTTGCCGCTGACCCAGGCGCTATCGATTTTGCGGGAGCAGGCTGGTGAGGATCCCTTCGGGGAGATTTTGGAATACATTTTGGGGGAAGTCCAGGGGGGAAAACCGCTTTCCGCATCATTACGCAAGTTTCCCGAGGTCTTTCCGCGGACTTACACCGCCCTCATTGGTGCTGCTGAGGCTTCCGGGGCGATGCCGGAGATTCTCTCCCGCTTGGCAGAGAATTTGGAGAAGAGTGGGAAGATTAAGAACAAGATCAAGGGGGCGCTTCTTTATCCGGCGATTGTCCTGGTAGCGATGACCGGGGTGGGGGTCTTGCTGCTGATCTTTGTTCTCCCGCAGCTGAAGACCATGTACGAGAGTTTTGAGGCCGATCTGCCCTTCGTGACTCAGATTTTCATCTCCCTCTCTGATTTTTTGATTAACTTTTGGTGGCTGGCGATCTTAATTGTCACTGGGTTGGTCTTGGGTTTTAGAGCTTTGCGACGGACGGAGCGGGGGGAGCATTTCCTAGCCGAGCTGACTTTTAAAGTGCCCGTTTTTGGTACTCTCGTGCGGCAGCTTGTTTTGGTGGAGGTAACCCGCACGCTGTCGCTGTTGATTTTGAGTGGGGTGCCGATCCTTGATGCTCTTGATATTACAGCAGAATCGGCCGGGAATGTTCTCTTTCGGGAGGCGCTAATGCAAGCGGGGGTTGAGGTGGAGCGGGGAGAATCTCTGGCGGTGCCTTTGGAAGCTTCGGGGTGTTTCCCGCCGATTGTGGCGCGGATGGTTCGGGTCGGCGAAGAAAGCGGCGAGATGGGGAATGTTTTGCTACGGATGGCTGATTATTTTGCGGGTGAGGCCGAGCATGCTATTGCCAACTTGACCACGGCTTTGGAGCCGATAATTATGCTGGTCCTTGGTGTTGGGGTTGGTTTTATGGTAATTTCAATTATCATGCCGATTTATAATTTGACAGGGCAGTTTTAGAGTTGTTGGAGAGGAGGTGAAAGAAGAAGAAATGAAAATGATAATAAGACAAGACCACTCGACTGAGAAGGGTTTTACTCTGATGGAGCTGTTGATCGTTATCGTCATCATTGGTATTTTGGCGGTGGCGGTGCTGGCGGCCCTTAATCCGCTGGAGCAGATCCGGCGGGCTACCGATTCGGGCAAGAAGGCTAACTCGAGGGAGTTGCTAGATAGTATTGATCGCTATACAGCGTCTCAGGGGGCGTTGCCGGTGGATGTAAATACTTTGGTAGATAACACCCCAACCTCGCTTGCTACGGGTACGACGCTGGCCGACATTCTGTCAGCTTTGGAGACGGCGATGGAGATTAAGTCGGGGGCGTTGTCGGGTGCGGATTTTACCGCCCACTACATTACCAAGCACGACGATGATTCTGTCTGTATCAGCTTTATGCCGGAGTCGGACAAGTTTCAGACGGATGCCGATGCGTCAGGTTTACAGGCGGACTGTGAAACTACCTGTGTTGAGGATGCTGATGATCTGACCGATTGCCACACTTGCGTTCCGGAGTAGAGTGGGATGATACTGGCTTGGGTGTTTTTGTTCCTCCTGGGGGCGGTGGTGGGGTCTTTTCTCAATGTCCTCACCGACCGCCTGCTGGAGGGGAGGTCTATTCTCGGCCGCTCGAGCTGTGACTCTTGTCACACTCCCCTCCCCTGGTTTGACCTAGTTCCTCTACTGAGTTTTCTCATGCTCAGGGGGCGCTGTCGTTTTTGCGGCGCCCAGATCCCCTGGCGGTTACCTCTGGTGGAATTGGTCACCGGGTTGGGGTTTATCCTCGTCTGTATTCTCCTTCCCGACCTACGTGGCCCGCACCCCTATATACTATATGCTACATACTATATACTGTTCTCCGCTTTTATCGTCCTCTTTTTCACCGATCTGGAGTACGGAATTTTGCCGGATAAGGTTGTCTTTCCTGCAGTGGCCGTGGCGCTGGGGTGGAGGATTTTTGCTCCCGATCCGATTCCTTTGGTGCTGCTTTCCGCGGTTGGTCTCGCTCTCTTTTTTGTACTGCTCATCGCTATTACCCGCGGTCGGGGGATGGGCTGGGGGGATGTGAAGCTGGGGTTTTTGGTGGGGCTCGTACTGGGCTGGCCACAAACTTTGGTAGCTGCTGTTCTCTCATTCTTGCTTGGGGGCGTAGTCTCTGCTATGTTGATTTTAGGAGGGAGAAGGAAGATTAAGGACAGCGTCCCCTTCGGTCCTTTTTTGATTGTGGCGACGGGGGTGGCAGTGATTTGGGGAGGGGCGATTTGGAGATGGTACCTAGGGACACTATAAAAGGGGGTGATTGGTCTTATGTTTAGAACATGTCGAGACAAGAAAAACGAGCGGGGGTTTACGCTTATTGAGCTTTTGATTGTGATTGTGATAATTTCGATTTTGGCGGGTTTGGGGGCCGCTAATTATATTCAGACCCGCAAGCGGGGTAATGACGGTAAACGTGCCGCGGACCTCAATAATCTCCGCAATGCTTTGGAGATGTACTACGCTGACAATCACGCCTACCCGGATGCTACGGGCGTTTGGGAAGGCGCCTCTAGTCTGGACACTGCTTTGGTTTCGGGGTCGGAGGTTTATACCCGGCAGATTCCCAGCGATCCTACTGGCGATTATGCTTACCGCTATTACGGGTATGGCAATGGAAGTTGCTATTGCCTCTCCGCGCAGGTGGAGGTTTCTGGCAATGCCCAGAATATGGGTGATTGCGGGACAACCTACAGTGAAGACGATTACGACTATTACCTAACTTGCCCTTGAAGTGAGACAACAGGTGGCGACAGATCACAACAAATTACCCCGGGCGGTTGCTCTGGGTCTCGGTTTTACTCTTGTCGAGTTATTGATAACTACCGCAATCATCGCTCTTTTAGCGGCGGTAACGGTTCCCGCTTTTTTGCGTTTTTCTGTTCGGCAAGAGCTTTCCCAGGGGGTGGCGGGGGTGAAAACAGACTTGCGCA
>CAZUPF010000048.1:0-3112 GCA_964622035.1 uncultured Candidatus Saccharibacteria bacterium
AAAGGCCACCTTAGCCTCGGAAGCTACCACTCGGGCAAGCAGGGTCTTTCCGGTCCCAGAAGGGCCGACGAGGAGAACTCCCCGCGGAATCCGCGCCCCGAGCTTACGATACTTATCCGGCTTTTTCAGAAAGTCAACTACCTCACGAAGCTCCCGCTTGGCATCCTCAACCCCAGCCACATCACCGAAACTCACTTTGGGCTGATCTTTTCCAAACCGCCGAGCACGACTCTTACCAAAAGACATAATTCCACCCCCGGAACCACTCCCAGACCGACGTAAAAGCATCCCAAAAAATACCACCATTAAAACAATAGGGAGGAAGTTGATTACAATATCTACCCAGGAGAAGTCGCTTGGAGGTTTGACCTCTACCCCCCCAGGAAGCTTCTCAGGGGGAAGCTCGTAATCTTTGAGAATTGCGAGAAAGCTCTGCTCAGATTCCTTGCGGGACACGATCTCCGCCCCATCCCGCAGAACAACATCCAAGGTATCTCCAGAAACCACAACCCGCTCCACCAAATCAGCCCGCACCATCTCCAAAACCGTAGTCAGTGGTTTCTCCTCCACTGGGGGGCTCGTTACCGAAAACGCACCAACAAAAAGCAGTGCTAAAAGAGCTAAAGATCCATAAAGAATCAGGTTCTTGAAAAGTTTGTTTTTGCCCTTGAAGGAAGCCATCCGTTTGACCATATCGGCAGTAATTATAACAGAATTGGCACCTAGTAACAACTCAGAAGCCTTGCCAAGCAGAGACTTATTTGGTAGAATAACCAACGTGCAAAGCGGGGTAGTGTAGCGGTCTGCATGCGAGGCCCATAACCTCGAGGTAGGAGGGTTCGACTCCCTCCCCCCGCGACCAGGCAGGGTAGCTCAGTCGGCAAGAGCGCCGCCCTCATAAAGCGGAGGCCGAGGGTTCGACCCCCTCCCCTGCCACCATTCGACTCGTCCCGATAAATCGGGACTTGCTCGTGGTTTCGGTGCTTCATTTTACTCAGTACTTCAACCACCCCTTTAGGGCGAGGCAAATGTCCTGGGCCTGTCGAAGGACACCCTTCACCAACCCAACTCCTCTACCGGGGCGGCCTAAATCCAAACACCCGTAACCATTCCCGCCAGTGCACCACAGACTCTGCAACACTATCCTCCCCACCACTCTCACCTACCCCCCCACCACCCGGCAAGATCAAAACCTTCTCCCCCTCCCGGACCATCCCCAACCTCCGCGCTTCCTCCTCAACAAACTTCAAACTCTGCCGCCGTTGCAGCTCGCCAGCCAAAGCCTCGTTCTCCTCCGCAAGCTGCGAAGTTATCTCCTCCAGCTCCCCAACCCGCCGCGCGCCTTCCAAATCCCGCCAAATAGATCTCCCCAAAGAAATAAGGATCAAACTACCCAAGAGGAGAGCCAGCCCCCTTCCAACCGACAGGTTACCCCAAATACCGGCCAGCCTCATGCCCCCAGACTAACAACATTCCCCAGCAGCCGCAAGCGCCCGCAATATAGGAATTCCACACCTCATAGGGTAAACTATTGACAGGCGCACATTACCGTGCTAGCATAGCAAAGCTATGGTGACATTGGCTGAAATTCATAAAGAGTTTACTGGTTTCCTGGAGAAAGAAGACCGCGCCCAAGCTACTATTTTAGCCTATGGCACGGATATAAAGCAGCTCATAGATTTCGTAGTGGGGCAAGGGAAACCAAAACCGCAGCAAATAACCTACGAAGACCTGCAGGCGTTCCTTGAAAGCTTGGAGAGCGGGGGCTACACAAAAAAGTCGATCTCCAGGAAAATAAACTCCATCAGAACTTTCTTCCGCTTTCTGAAATCCCGCAATTATATTAGCGAAGACCCGGCTAGCCGCTTGACCCATCCTAAGCTCGAAGCCCAACCTCCCAGAATACTCTCGGAGATGGAATATCGCTCCTTAAGAGATGTCTGCCGCGAGGACAAGAGAATGTACGCCATTGTTGAGCTTCTTTTGCAAACTGGGATACGAATTGGTGAGCTCCGAGAGATCCGCCTTCAAAATGTGAAATTCACCAACAATAACGAGGAGAAGGGTGCCCTGACTATTCGTTCCTCACACCGCCGACCAGAGAGGGTAGTTCCTCTAAACCAGGCCGCACAGCGGGCCATCAAGGACTATCTCACAGTACGACCCAAAACTGACAGCGAGATCCTTTTTGTAACCAAACCAGGAAATCCCTTCCTGATTCGCAACATCAGGGCCTCCCTCAACCGCTACTTTGGTCGCGCGGGGGTCAAGGATTCCACCGTTAATGATCTCCGACACACTTTCGTCGCCCATCACCTCGAACAGGGTGCTGATGTCGCCTATATCTCAAAACTAGTAGGACATAAAAGATTGACTTCAACGGAAAGATATCTGGAGTACGTAGAACGACCGGAAGAGGAAACCCGCGAGCTAGAGGAACTCTAACCTTCTCCCCTATTATCACCGTCTGAATTTCTTGGTCGACATAAACCTGACACCTATGTGCCGGCTGTCTCCCTTCGGAGGAAACTCATGAGCTCTAGGCTCTCCCGACGAGTCGGGATCGCTAAGATCTTATGGTGGTGGGCCAGGATGGAATCGAACCATCGACCATCTGCTTATAAGACAGACGCTCTAACCACTGAGCTACTGGCCCGAACGGTCGCCATCCCGAAGCTGCTTCAGTTTCCACATGAAAAGCTTAGCTTTACTCTTCTCCCCATCTAAATTAGAAGCGTCTTTGACAAACGAGAGGGCTCTTTCTAGCCTTCCCCGAGGCTCTCTTTTGGCTAACCGCATGTATAGGGAGCGGTGCTCCAAATCACCAAGCGTTGTGGCTAGACGATAGCCAAAATCCTGAAACTCATGCTTCATATGCTTTGACGGGCCAAAATCCCCCCCTTTGAGGATACTACCAAGCTTTTCCACAGAGAGATTTTAACATAAAACGGGATGCCCCGCTTCCCAAAACCGAGGGGGAAGTGCTAAACTGGAAAACGATGAAGAAGCTCTTGCCCACCACCCTCCTCATTACCCTATTTCTCACCCTAAAGACCCCCTGTCAGGCCGCCCTGCCCACTTGGGATCCTACGGGAGATGATATTGTCTGCAA